>NZ_JBAHUR010000001.1:0-300000 GCF_036689815.1 Magnetovibrio sp. PR-2
TCAAGCCGAAGCGCAAACGGCGGTGCAACAAGCGCAACAAGCTCAACAGTTCAGTTCGCTTGCAAACACAGCCGCTGTTGCGCAAGAGCAGACTTTTCAAGAGGTCCAACAACAATCCGGCAACGCTGACAACGCCGATAATGCCGATACGGCAGATACAGCCGATACGACAGATGAGGGGCAAGGCGACGGTCAAGACGACGGCCAGGGCGATAACCAGGGCGATGGACAAGGTGACGGCCAGGGCGACGGCTTAGGAGACGGCCTCGGAGATGGTCAGGGCGACGGCCTCGGAGATGGCCAGGGCGACGGCCCCGGTGATGGCCTCGGTGATGGCCCCGGAGATGGCCAAGGCGATGGTGATTTCGAATTTGACACAGGATTTGGCACGGACACAGATTACGGTCCGGACACAGGAACCGGCACGGATACTGGGACAGACACGGGTACTGACACCGACACCGACACAGGTGGTGATGACGACGGTGGCGGAACCGACGATGACGATGGTGATGCACCGAACCAAGCGCCGACGGTGAATAGCGAAACGTTAGCCGCTGTGTTGGAGGATTCCGGCGCCTTTAACGGCATCGTGTCTGGCACAGACCCCGAAGGAGCATCATTGACCTATACGGCTGGCACGGCAACGGGTGGAACCGTTTCCATGACATCCGAGGGTCACTATACCTTCACACCCAATGCCAATTATTTTGGTACGGCGTCGTTCGATTTCACCGCGGATGACGGCAACAACACATCACCGCCAGCGACAGTGACCATTCCCATCACCAACGTCAATGATGACCCTGTCATCTCCGGCAGTCTGACGGATAGCTTGGCCGTGGGCGCATCATCGACCTTGGCACAATCCGATTTCGACGTTTCGGATGTAGACATCCCTGTGTCAACAACGGATAGCATCGACTACACGACATTGATCTTTACGCTTTCCGCCGTCGTAACTCATGGCACTATGAAGCTCAACGGCGTGAACCTGGATACATCAACCAATAAAACATTTACATACGCCGACGTGATCAGTGATCTTTTGGTCTATACCCATGACGGCACCAACAACACATCGGACTCGTTCCAGTTTACCTTGACGGATGGTACTTATACTTCAACCACCCAAACGTTTAGCTTTACGATTACAGACCCGGTTTCATGGACTGGTTCTGCGAACGGAAGCTGGGGTACAGCTGCGAACTGGAGCACCAGTTCCGTCCCCACAACCACCTCATCCGTGACGATTTCTTCTGCTGGACCTCTTTTATCCGCTGTTACAACGAGTGCCGCAAGTATCTCCATCGATTCTGCCGGCACGATGTCAGTGACAGGCAATTCATCCATCACAGCACCAACGATCAGCAATGCAGGGACAATCACTTACTCAGGATCGACGAGCTCGTCCAGCATCACAGGGGATGTGACCAATACCGGCTCGATCTACTTCTATCAGGGAAGTTCTGGACAATTTTCAACCGTGACAATCAACGGGGATCTGACCAACACATCCGGACAAAGCATTTACTTTGGTAATGATGGTTCCGGCAGTGCAAGTACTGGCGCTCACCGCACATTGCACGTCACAGGGACACTTTATAACTCCGGCACGTTCGTGATTGATGAGCCTTCGTCAACAACTTACACATCCACCTTGTATACCAGCACTGGATTCGAAAACTATTCAGGGGCAACACTCCAGTTTCAAAACACCAATGGAGGCGGCGCCGGGTTTTACATTTATGGAAACCTGACCAATGCCGGGACCATTGATGTCGACACAAATTCCTATATCCGGCTTCAAAACGCGACGTATGGACAGACCTTCACCAACACAGGCGATATTGATGTCGCATCGGGAAACACGCTGTATTTTACAGGTGGAGGTACCGGCACGGCGAATTTCAATGCGGGCACCACGTTCACTGGCACGGGCACACTTAATTTTTCCCAAGTGACGGCGAACTTTGCAGAAAGCCAAACGCTAACCGCATCCACACACACATGGACCGTGTCCAGCACCACCATCAATTTTGATTCGGGCACCAGTTTAAGCATCGGCAACACGGCATCATGGTCCACCTCTTCGTTCTCGGGCGCGGATAACTACACCGTTACGGGTACCGGAACCGTGAACTTCACCGCTGGTTCGTCCACCATTTCCGCGACGACCATTTCCAACGCAGGCACCATCAACATCACCGGCACCATCGCCAACTTCACAGGCACGATGACGAACTCTGGCACCATCAACTGGAGCGGCTACAGTTCATCCAGTCCATACACCGTCTCAACCGTGACCGGCAACCTGACCAACACCGGCACCATCAACTACGGTGTGGACACGGCCACCAATGGCTATCGCCAATTCAAGGTCACCGGAAACTATGACAACTCCGGCACGGTGGTTCTGGACGAAGTCGGCGCGGGCGGTCATTTTACCTACCTGGTCACGGGCGGGACGTTCACCAACCAAGTCGGCGCGACCCTGCGCACCCAGGACACCAACGGTGGCAACGGCTGGCGCTACATCGATGGCAACCTCACCAACGCGGGCACCCTTGATGCTCAATCTTACGGAACCGACATTCGTTTGGGCGGCTCTAAGACCTTCACCAACACCGGTACCATCAACGTCGCCAACGGTGTGACCCTGCAGTTGAACGGCTATAACGGTGACACCGCCACCACCGGCGGCGTGGTCAACTTGAACGCGGGCACCACATTTACCGGAACCGGCACGCTGAGCCTCTACAACGCCACGGTCAACTTCGCCGAAAGCCTGACCCTCACAAGTTCGACCGTCGGGCTGTCGACCTCGCAGGCCACCGTGAATTTTGCCACCGGAACATCACTCAGCCTCGGCGGAACGTCGAACACCTTCGGAGGTGGGACGATCAGCGGTGCGGACACGATCTCGGTGGTCAGTGGCGGCACACTCAACATCAACGCCAACACCAATACCCTTTCAGCGACGACCATTTCCAACGCGGGCACCATCAACATCACCGGCACCAACACCATCGCCAACTTCACAGGCACGATGACGAACTCTGGCACCATCAACTGGAGCGGCTACAGTTCATCCAGTCCATACACCGTCTCAACCGTGACCGGCAACCTGACCAACACCGGCACCATCAACTACGGTGTGGACACGGCCACCAATGGCTATCGCCAATTCAAGGTCACCGGAAACTATGACAACTCCGGCACGGTGGTGTTGGACGAAGTCGGCACGGCTAGCCATTGGACCAACCTGACCATTGGCGGGACGCTCACCAACCAATCGGGCGCGACCTTGCGCACGCAGGACACCAACGGTGGCAACGGCTGGCGCTACATCGAAACCACGAGCACGGTCAGCAACCAGGGCACTTTTGATTTCCAAGTGAACACTCAGTTCTTGCTGAACGGCACGATGAACAACTCTGGCCTGATCGACTTAGCTGCAGGGAAAAGTTACAACCTCTATGGCAACACATCATCGGCCATCAACAACCAAAGCACGGGTACAATTGATATTGACGGCACAATTAACTTAGGTGCCAACAACTACATATCAAACTCCGGGACTATCAGCGTCGGCGGTGCCGACACCATCGCCACCATGAGCGTGACCGGATCTCATTCCAGTCAAGTTGAGTTGCACAACTTAGCTGGCAGCACAACAAAACTCGACATTTCCAATACGGGTTCGCACGACACCATCACCGTCACGGGTGATGCGCATGTGGCGGGCACAATCGAGTTGAACTATGTTACCGGCCATTCCGTTTCCAGTGGGGATACCTATACCGTCTTAACGGCCACGACTGTGACCTCGGGTGTGATTAAAGGTATCAGCCATAACCTTGGCACTGATTGGGTTATCACATCAAACGCGAGCGGAACCAACTTTTCCCTCACCGCTTTGCAGGGTAATGAAATCAGTGGCTCGGCGGGTGTGGACTCACTCAGCGGAACTAACGGTATTATAGACATCCTGTTTGGCAAGAACGGCGCTGACACCTTAACGGGTGGCACTGGCGTAGATATCTTTCTCTATGATTCGTCATTCAATTCCCAGGTGGGTACAGGAGACACCATCACTGACTTCAACGCCCAAGACGAAGACATCATCCAACTTAAGCTGATGATGACCGGAGAATGGGATGGAAATATCTCCAGCTACACGGGGGCCGGAGCTACATTCACTAACACCGGCAACACGCAAATTGCCTTTAACGATACGTCCAAGTTGGTACAAGTCGATGCCAATGGCGATGGAACCGCCGATATGGATATTACGCTGACAGGTGTTTCCAGTGCAGACTTGGATGCGACGGACTTCACGTTCTTGTAATAATATTTTGAACTACAACTGATCCACTCTGGGCCACAAGTGGGCTTCAAAGCTCAATTCTTCATAGGTCCGTTAAACAGCAAAAAAGCTGACATATGTAGAAGCGACTGTGCCAAAACTGTGCCGCAACCAATCTGTTTCAGCCCTCTTCAATCCCTGTTATCCGTAAAATGGCACAACAGCGCCCGAACAATGCATTGATTTTACTAAGTTTCTGGTTCAAAATCACCCAATGGCATTGTAGAGGTCGTCAGTTCGATCCTGATCGGCTCCACCATATTAAAAGGCCACGTCGTGTTAGCGGCGGGGCCTTTTTTTCTTTCTCTTATGTCATCGCCTAATCAAAACCTGGACTGAACAACAGGCAGGGGCAAAATGGTCTTGAACAAAACGCGTTCTGTCTGCACAACTGTCATCCTGGCCATTCTTCATAAACCTGTCTGAAAGTCCCTCGTTGTGTACAGAACCTTAGAAGACGCTTTCAGCAAAGAGAACAACTTCGATCTGCTTCGCCTCATAGCGGCACTTTTGGTGCTGTATGGGCACAGCTTCATCATGGTCAAGTATAACGCCTACCCTGCCCCCTTCAGTGACTTGATGAATGCGCTCTCCCCGTGGAAAGACGATTGGGAAGACCTGGCCGTAAATATCTTTTTTGTCATCAGCGGATTCTTGATTACGGCGTCTTATCTTCAGAGCCAGAACTTCTTCAGTTTTCTGAAAAAGCGCATCATCCGGATTTATCCGGCCGCCGTTGTGTCCATCACCTTGTGCGTGGTTTTGCTCTATTTCACATCGGCTGTGCCATTCCAGGATTATTTTTTCTCTGACATGACGCGCGAGTTTTGGATTGATAACAGCACCATGCGCAAGACCCGTTATCACTTGCCCGGTGTGTTCGAAGAGGTTCGGGTGAGCCGGGTCATCAATGGGTCCCTTTGGACCTTGCCGCTTGAAGTCAAATGCTATCTGTACGTCGCTATTCTTGGACTGGTGGGTGCATTACGCCACCGCTGGGTTATGAACATTTTGGTCGGTGTGGTCGCGGTCAGCATCGCGGTTCCGGGCTGGTCAAACTGGATCGTCGGCGCACCGGATAAAATGCGGGTTTACAGCTTCTTTATCGCGGGTGCTGCGATTTATGCCAATCGCGACTTTATCCCCCTCGGTCGCTTGGGGTTGGCTCTATTTGCAGTGCTCTTCACCACGCTGGTTTTTTGGCCTGCCGAGATGCCGGGCGCGCATTTGTTGTACGTTATCACCATCAGCTACGCCGTCTTGGGCTTGGCCCTGTTCAAACCCTTGCGCGCCATCAACCTGCGCCCCATCGGCGACTGGTCGTATGGTGTTTATCTGTATGCTTTTCCCGTGCAACAAACCTTGGTTTGGGCCTATCCCAGTCTCACGGGTTGGGGACTTGTCATGGCCGCCACACCGCTTGTCTTGCTGTGCGGGGCCTTGTCATGGCATGGCGTTGAAAAGCATGCGTTGCGGTTGAAGACCGTTAAGCTCTTGCCCTCTGTGCAACTGCCGTTTAAGTGGCCGCTCAAGAAATAACCGGCTAGACCTTCAACAGCGTCTCATATTTGGCTTGAATGGCTTTGAACGCAAAGTCGGCGGTGGTGGCCTCTTGGCACAGGGTCGTTTCATGGATGCATTTCAAACGCTTGCCCTGTTCGATGTTGATACACGGCGAACAGCTGAGATTTTCGTGAAACACCAAATGCCCGCTCCCGGACGGGCCATACAGCGTTGGAGTTTCTGGACCAAAAAAGCCCACAACCGGCGTGCCTGTGGCCGCGGCAACATGCAGCGGGCCCGAATCGTTGCTGATCACCAACCGGGCCTCCCGACAGATTTGCGCCATGGAACAAAGATCCAACTCCCCCGCCGTATTGACGGCGCGGCCCCCTAACTCCAGAACTTGCGCGACCACGGCGTCGACATACGCGCGTTCGGAGGGGGCGCCGATGAAAACACAGGGCAATTCATAATGCTGGCTCAGCTTCTGGCCCAGCTCGGCAAAACGTTTTGGATACCAGCGCCGTTCAAACGCCAGTTCACCGGCGTTAACGTTGACAACGATGTAACGCGGCCCAACGTTATCGATGACAGCCTGCGCCTGTTCACTCAGCCCGTCGGGAATCGTGAGATGTGGCAAGACATCATCGTCGCTGTGATCGTATCCATAAGGTTCCAGCAAGCTCATAAAGTTTTTTGTCACATGCCAATAGCTGTTAAACGTCACCCGGTGGTTTTGTAATCCGCCGCGATAAATCCCGGCGGCATGATAGCCGATGCGTACCGGGGACCAGCTTGCCAAAGACACCACAGCCGATGCCCGGGTGTAAAATTCCATGTCGATCAAAACATCAAATCGTCCCCAATACGTGCGCCACAACGTGCCCACATAAGCCAGTACGGCTGAAAATAAATTGTTGCCCAAGTCCACATAATGCACCTGATCGACGTCTTCGATCATGCCCATGACCGGGCGATTGGACGAAAGCGTCAGCAAATGAATTTGGGCATTTGGAAAGCGTTTGCGGGCCTCGGCAAAGAACGGAGTCGCAATGACCAAGCTGCCGATGCCGAAAAACTTGACGACGAGCACCTTTTTGACATGATCGGGGTCCATGTCCCGCGGTTTCGGGATCAGTTTGGCCGGTCCGTGCAGCAGACCACACACCAGGGTGCCGAACAGTTTTTCCACATGCTGCAGCGACGCCAAGCTTACGCTTGTCCTCTTTCGAGGTTGATTAGATGAATTCGACACGCCGCGTTTTGCTCCTCAATCCGCCGGGACAAGAGACTTATATCCGGGATTATTACTGTAGCAAACTGTCTCGTACGGGCTACACCTTCCCGCCTGTGGATTTATTGCACGCGGGCGCCCAGTTTAAGTCTGCGGGCTGGCACGTGGACGCTGTTGACGCCATTGTTGAAAAGCTGTCTGTCGAACAAACGCTGAGCGCCGCCAAAGCCGTGAAACCTGACGTCATATTCATCCTGGTGGGCGCGGTCAGCGTGGACGAGGATGCTCAGTTTCTCAAGCTTTTGCGCCAAGACTTTGAGAACGTTACCCTCATCGGCAGCGGCGACGTGTTGCGCGAACACGCGCGCCAATGGATCGAAGCGGGCTTTGTCGACGCTGCCGCGCAGGATTTTTCCAGCCCATCCACCGTTCAATTCGCCGAAGGACAGCTGGACGGGCTTGAAGACATTGTCTACAGGGATGGAGACAATATCATCACAGCCCCCACCAGTTCCGGGAAATCCTTCGCCATTGGCCAACCGCCGCATGAACTCTTCAAAGCGCTGCCGTACCGCTTTCCGTTCGCCAGTCAAACGCCGTTTGCCAGTGTGCTCACGGATTATGGTTGCCCCTACCGCTGTTCCTTTTGCGTGATGGCGCAACTGCACTATCACGCCCGGCCTTTAGATGAGGTCGCCCAGGAAATCCAAAACTTGCAAGATTTGGGCATTCGGGAATTCGCGCTTTGGGACCAAACCTTTGCGGTTTCCAAGCCGCGCGCACAAGAGTTTCTCCAATTTTTGCCGGGTGGCAAAGACAAGATGGGCTGGACCTGCTTTACCCGACCCGACTGCATTGATGACGCACTTGCCCAGACCATGGCGGACAAAGGGTGTCATACGGTCATGATGGGCGTGGAAACCGCCAAGGCCGAAACCTTGGAGGCCATCAAAAAGGACTTTTCGACCCTGGAAATGAAGGCCGCTTTTTCCGCGTGCCGCAAGGCCGGTCTGGAAACCGTCGCCACGGCCATCGTCGGCCTGCCCGGCGAAACACAAGCCGACATCAATGCCACCATCGACTTCGTGCTGTATCTGGACCCGGATTATGTCTCCGTGCACACCGCCATTCCCCGTGCGGGAACCACATTGCGCCAACAAATGGTCAAGGACGGATTGGTCAGCGCGGAACTCGCCAACATGGATCAAAGCGGCGAAACCACCGTTTTGTCCAGCGACACCCTCAGCGCCGAAGATATCTTGCGCCTGCGCAAGCGCTTTAATCTGCGGTTTTATTTGCGCCCCAAATTTTTGGCCCGCACCGCATGGCGCAATCTCACACAGCCGCGCCGGTTGATCGAACACGCCCGCCAAGGCTGGACCTTAATTGCGCGCAACACGTAAAAGAACACCCGAAAATCCTACCTTTTTGTGTGGTATCGAAAAGTTGAACGCACCCAAAGGCCAGAATACGTTGAAAAACGAGTCCAGAACGCCCAGCTCTACAGACCCACACTAAAGTGTAGACAAATGCCCCTGTTTTGATTATGGTGCGCTGCAACAAAACGAGCTGCTAAGCCGCACGTGAGTTGTACACAGTGCCCTTCGCGAAGGACAGAGAACGAGAGAAAGCGGACCTCCCCCATGAATGCTGAAACTCTTCAAACTGCAACGGACGTTTCCACCTTGATCGACGTCAAAGGTGCGATGCTTCCAGTTCCCATTTTCGAACTCAATAAAGCGCTCAACCGCGCTTCGGACAATGACGTGTTCGCGGTCCAGGTCTCAGACAAAGACGCGGAGCCCAATTTCCGTGATTTCTGCCAAGGCACCGGCAACGTCTTCATCGGCGTTGAACGCTACGCCGATCACGATGTCTATTATGTGCAAAAGCGCACGGTGGAATGCAGCAGGTGTTCCAACATTCGCGCCGTGACCATGGGTATTGCCGTAGTGGGCGTGTTGACCTATACCGCGCCGCAAGTGTTGTTGCACAATCCGTCCGGATTAGTTCTGTTTATGTTTGCCGGAGCCCTGGCCGCAATTGCGCCGGTGTCCATCAATCTGTTTAAAGTGGCTAAGCGCGCCCTTAAGCGCAGCAACGTCACCATCCGTTTCGAAGCGGCGGAATAAGAAGCTCTTGTTTGAGGCTTTTGACAAGATGTCCCGGGCGCCCTCCTCCGATCAAGCGCCGCTGCACGTCACATGTGACCCGTTTTAGGTCCTTTTGATCAGTGCACCGTCGGGGTTTTCTTGTCTGCGTGATCGCCGGGCGTGGGTGCAATTTCCCCCTTCGCACCCGTGTCCGGGGATTGCGTTTTTGAGGCATCTGGCGCCACCGCTTCACCGGACGGCAAGACCGTGCGTTCCGGCGGGAAGCGCACCACCACCGTGGTCCCATGACCGATGCGCGAGCGAATGTCCAAATCACCGCCGTGGGATTCAATCAAACTTCTGGACAAGGGCAGACCCAGACCGGTGCCTTCGTACTTCCTAGACAGCTTGCTATCGACTTGTCCGAATTGCAGCAATGCCGTCTCTATACCTTTTTCATCCATACCGATCCCGGTGTCTTCAACCTCGAAACGCAGGCCCTGATCGGGACCTTGTAAGATGTTGAGGCTGACACGCCCGCCTTCCGGCGTGAACTTCACCGCGTTGGACAACAAATTCAACAAGACCTGCTTAATGCGCCGTTCGTCGCCGAGAAGGTTGGGGATATCCTTTTCCACGTGGTAGTCCAACTTCACCCGGTTTTTGTTGGCGCGGTGCTGAATCAGTTTGATGCAAGACACGGCGATTTGCTTGGCTTCCAAAACCTCGGGGCGCAAGGTGAGCTTGCCGGCCTCAATGGCGGAGACATCCAAAATGTCGTTGATCAGCTCCAGCAAATGTTGGCCACTGGCATGTATGTCGCGCATGTAATCGACGTATCGCTCATTACCCAACGGACCAAACACACCAGCCAGCATGGAATCGGAAAATCCGATGATCGCGTTCAACGGCGTGCGCAGCTCGTGGGACATGTTGGCCATCAGCTCAGACTTCGCGCGGCTGGCAAGTTGAGCTTGACGGGTGGCTTCACGCAACTGAATTTCAGCGCTTTTGCGCATGGTGATGTCTTCGTGGGTCGCCACATAGTGTGAGATTTCACCGTCTTGACCTTTTACAGGCGCGATGGTGGCATAGGCCCAAAATTCCGAGCCATCTTTACGGACGTCTTTGATTTCACCCCGCCATTCCCGGCCCGCCGTCACGGTATTCCAGATCGATTTGTGCACACTGCGCGGCGTGTCGGGAGCCTTCAAAAGGCGTGGATTTTCGCCGATCGCGTCCGCCCGGTTAAAGCCTGTGATCTCAATGAACTTGTCGTTGACGTATTCTATGACACCCTGTTCGTTGGTGATAAAGACCATGGACGGGCTTTGTTCCATAGCCGACGACAAAATGCGCAATTGGCTTTCGGCTTCGGCAATTTTTTCACGCGCTTCGATGACTTCGGTCACATCCGTGGTGACCCCGCGATACCCTTTGAATGCACCGGTTTCGTCGAATACCGGCTTACCACTGACCCGCAAGACGGAACGCCGACCATCGACCACCGTGCGCACATATTCAAATTCACGAAACGCGCGGCGGTTGTTCAAATCGTCTTCGTGGGCCGCCCATTTTTCCTTATCGTCCGCATCCGCCGCACAGTCGCGCCGGGTGCGACCCATCATTTCGATCGCTGGCTCACGGCCCGCACGATCTTCACCACGGGTGATGTAGGTGAATTTGAAGTCCGGACCCATTTCCCACATCCAGTCCGCACCCGCTTCGGCAAAGTCGCGCAAGCGGTGTTCGCTTTCGGCCAACTTTTGCTCAGCCGCTTTGCGCACTTCGATCTGGTTGGCAATGGCTTTGGTGCGTTCCAACACCCGGTCTTCCAGTTCGTTGTTGAGCAGGCGCAGGTCTTCGTAGGATTTAAATAGCTTACCTTGCATATCGTTGAGCGACGCTGCCAGCTGATCCAGCTCGTCTTGACTGGTGTCGGAACTGTGGCGGTCAAGCACGAGCTTTTGTTCCGGCAAGGTGAAATCGACCCGCCGGGCAAACGCGGCCATGACGTCCAAATGGCGCGTCAGCATCCAGTAGACCAAGGTGAACATAAACACCGCGACCAAGAACGTTTTGATGAAATTTGACGCCAAAATCAGCCACACCCGGTCCCAAGCGCGCTCATAGACGCCTTCCAGACTGGCGACCGCTTCCAATTCGCCGATTTTCAAATTGGTTCCGCGAAAGCTGTAGTGCAGCGGATAGACCTTGCGAATGAATTGTTTGTCAATGGGCTGGCCGGCCTGGGCCAAAACGCTCGACCCGTCGTCGCGCACGGCGGCGTAGCGGAAGTCGGGAAATTCAATGATGCCTTTGACCAGCAAATCCAAACGCCCGGTGTCCGATTCCCAAACGTTTTCGGCGACACTGTCCAGATAGCCGCGCTCCACTTGCAAAAAGCGGTCTTGAATGGCGTGTGTGTCCCGACCATATTCCGACCACAGCTGCACCCCCGTTGTGATCAACGTGATCAAGGAACTGAACAAAACCAAGGCTTTGATCAGCTTCCAGGCAATCCGGTTTGGGTGCAACAGGTCGTACATCACTCACGCATCATTTCGACGTGCCTTTTGTAGGCACAAGCGGCATCAGACTTTCTTGGACTATTCTTTCATAAGTGCCGTCTTGTTTCATCTCTTTCAAGGCGTTGGCCATTTTTACCGCCAGATCCGCATGTTTTTTATGGACATGCATGTACATCGGCACGGCGGCCAAAGGTGGTTCGTGCGCTGTCACCTTCAAACGCGTATCATGCGCCGTTTGCAGGCCTTGCCAGCGTTCGTAGAGGGCAACATCTACGCGACGTTTATCGAGCATTTCAAACAGTTGGTGGGGCGTGCTGACCTTGTGTTCTTCGATGTTGTCGGGAACGTTGTTTTCAAAAACCACCCAGCCGTTGATGTAACCCACGGTCAGGCCCTTGAGATCAGCCCAAGTTTTCACGTCGAATTTCGGATCCAGACCCCGCGAGTAAGCGACAAAGTCATTATCAATCAACACTTCGTCGACCCGGACTAAATTGGGAAATCGTTTGCCGATGTCGCGAATGCGCATGGCTACGCCATCGTCAATGCCCTCGTTTGCATTGATCAAGGCCCGCGCAGAGGCTTTGTAATGTTCCACCCGACCTTTGAGGCCAAGCCGTTTAAAGACCTCGGCGACGATCCGGTCTTGAAAACCAGTCCGTTCAGCCGTGGTGTAGGGTTCCGCCGTACTGGTGTTGAGGATGTAGACCTTGTCTTGACTGTAACCCGGCGCAAAAGCCGCACCTGCGGCCCAAAAGACCACACTCAAAACCATTATACGTACACGGCGTAGACGCACCTTCGCGATGTTATTCACTCACATAATCCCCCGATTACGGCCCAATACAGGCCTTCACACACAGGTCACTATCTCACTAAATTGGAACGATTTCAATCGGACTGGGATGCGCGATAACTTAACCGTACACCTTGCAAAGCGTTTCACAATTGTGAGCGTTGACAGGTCTTGTTCACAAGCCCACATTATTCCCACTGGAAACGGTGCCGTTTGGGCCGAAACCAGGGCGCCCACTGGGGGCCAGCAGCCGTCGGGGGTCTTGATCCGTATCAAACACCAACCCGCGCGCGCACTCGCTTAAGATCAGAGGAGTTTGCGACCATGTCCCGTAACATTGCCTTCAACAGCCCGTTTTTATTGGGGTTTGAGCACTTGGAACAGATGCTCGATCGCGCCGCCAAAGCGTCCAACGAAGGCTATCCGCCTTACAACATCGAACAAATGGCTGAAAACAAACTGCGCATCACGCTGGCGGTCGCAGGTTTCACCATGAACGATCTGGCTGTTACTGTGGAAGACAATCAACTGGTTGTGCGCGGACGCCCTTGTGAAGACGACAAAGAGCGGATCTATCTGCACCGCGGCATCGGCAAACGCCAATTCCAACGCAGTTTCGTTTTGGCCGAAGGCATCGAAATCAACGGTGCACAGTTGGACAACGGCTTGTTGCATGTAGATTTGGAACGCCCCATCCATGAACCCGAAGTGCGCACCATCAAAATCGACGGCGGCACTAAAGACGCGGCTGACAATGCCAAGACCATCGAGGTTGACTCCGACCCCGCGTAAACGCCCGGGAAATCGATTTTCGGCTCTTAACCGTTACTTAGGGAAAAGAGCGTCTACTGGTTAAACCTGGGCAACTACGGAGCATGGACAAATGAACCGCAATCCGAGCCAAACCTACTCTGCACAAGAAATCGATTGGGGCCAAAACTGGTCCACACAGTTTGATCTGGCCTCTTGGGGCATCGAAGACGTTGCTTACGTCAAACCTGTGCTCGACGACGAAGGCGAAGACGTTTACGGCATTTTTGCCGCTGACGGTACAGAACTGACAACGGTGGACAACCGCGATGAAGCCATCGTGACGGTGCGCCAAAACGAATTGGAAGCCATGAGCGTTCATTAGAGTGCTCACGCGCGCTTTGAGACGTCCATCCATGATGTGTGCCCAAAACGCACACAGAAAAAAGGCATGTGCCCGAAAGCACATGCCTTAGTTTTTGGGGCCCCCGCTTAAGCGAGAGCCTCCCCCGAAAGGGTCAAATTCTCTACGCCGCCTGCGATGCACTGGACTGCGTCAGTAAAGCATACAACGCTTCGGCGTCTTCTGTCCCGCGTAACTTTTCACAAACGCCAGCGTCGCGCAACAACCGCGATACGCGGGCGAGTGCTTTTAAGTGATCCGCGCCAGCCGTTTCCGGGGCCAACAATAAGAACACCAAGTCCACCGGCTGTTCGTCAATGGCATGAAAATCAATTGGCGTTTCCAAACGCGCGAACAAACCATAGAGACGGTCCAAGGTCGCCAACTTGCCGTGGGGGATGGCGATGCCATTGCCCACGCCCGTGGTGCCCAAACGTTCGCGCTCCATCAAAACATCGAAGATCGCGCGTTCGTGTTGACCGGTAACATCGGCTGCACGTTTGGACAGTTCCTGGAGCGCTTGTTTCTTGCTGGACACCTTCAAATTGGCGTCCAAGCCTTCCAGCGTGATCAGGTCACTGATTTCCATACTCGATTCCTTCAAGCCCGTGAGCGTCAATCAGACGCTTAGCCTGCGGCTTCGCCCGTTTGCGGGTCGATCCAGCCCACGTTGCCGTCCTTGCGACGATAAACAATGTTCAGACCGCCGTGCCCGCCGTTTTTGAACATAACAACCGGCAGGTTGCCCAAGTCCAGGCGCATGACAGCTTCGCTGACGCTCATGGTGGTGATTTCGTGCGGCATTTCCGCAACGATCATCGGATGATGCTCTTCGTGGACTTCTTCTTCCTCGGTTTGACCCAGGATGGAATAAGCCGCCGTGGTGACGTCTTGCGTCGGCGTGGCATGGTGGTTCACCAGCTTGCGATGGTAGCGGCGCAATTGCTTGGAAATACGCTCCAACGCCGTATCCAAAGCGGGATACGCATCGCCAGCTTCGCCCTGACCATGCACGTTCACACCGCGACCGGCGTGCACCGTGATGTCGGCGTGAAAGCCTGAGTTGACTTTGGAGAAAACAACCGTGGCATCCAGGGCCCGGTCGAAATATTTGCTAACGGCGGTGGAGAGGGCATCTTCGGTGTGGGTGCGAAGTGCATCGCCCACGTCCATCTGTTTCCCCTTAACGGTGATGTCCATTGAAAAGCAGATCCTTAAAGCTTCTTTTTCGGGGTATGGGCAAGCGCCGTATTCAACGCACCCGCCCACGACCAATTCGTTTAATTCTTCCGCAGATCCAAGCCCGGTGGCTTGAAACAGGTGACCGTAATCGGCCCGGGCTTACATTGCTGCAAATTCCCGAAGAGGTCCGGAAATTAGTTCTCTCGTCCGGGGAAGTCAAGGGTGGAGTGGGCCCGCACCTGTTCGCCCGCAAAACCGAGCAAATCATGCCCCGGCCTTAAGCCCGGCTAAAGGCGGGATGATTTTTCCCGACGGCGCTGCACGGATGAAGGAATTCCCAACGAATCTCGGTACTTAGCAACAGTGCGGCGGGCCACTTCCATGCCTTCTGCCTTCAACAGGGTCACAATTTTATCGTCTGACAGGACTTTTTTCGGATCCTCAGCATCAACCAAATCCTTGATGCGTTGGCGCACCGCTTCGGATGAATGGCCGTCGCCCCCGCCCGAACCGCCGACCGAAGAGGTAAAGAAGTATTTGAGTTCGAAGATACCCCGGGGCGTCGCAATGTACTTGTTCGACGTCACACGCGACACCGTGCTTTCGTGCATTTCGATCACGTCCGCAATGTCGCGCAGCACCAAAGGCTTCAAGGCCGACACACCGTGGCGGAAAAAGCCGTCTTGCTGGCGCACCAACTCGGAGGCCACCTTCATGATGGTTGTGGCGCGCTGGTGCAAGGACTTCACCAGCCAATTCGCGGTTTGCAAGCAGTCTTGGATGTAGCGCTTATCGTCAGCGGACTTGGTGTTTTTGGTGATTTCGGCGTAGTACGTGTTGTTGACCAACACGCGCGGCAAGGTTTCGGTGTTCAATTCGACGATCCAGCCGCCATCCGGCCCCGGGCGCATCAACACATCGGGGATCACAGGCTGGGCCACGTCGTGATTAAACGCGCGGCCCGGGCGCGGATCCAAGGCGCGGATTTCAACAACCATGTCTTGGATGTCTTCTTCATCAACGGAGCAGACCTTCATCAAACCTTTGAGGTCGCGCTTGGCCAACAGATCCAAGTTGTCCAAAAACGTTTGCATAATGGGGTCCAAACGGCCTTGTTCTTTCAGCTGCAGGGCCAAACATTCGGCCAAGTCGCGCGCGAACATGCCGGCGGGCTCGACCGTTTGCAAAACGCCCAAGACCGCATCGACGTCTTCGATTTCACAGCCTAAGCGATCGCACAGCTCATCTAGCGATCCCTGCACATAACCGGCCTCATCCAACATGTCGATCAGGTGCGCGCCGATGAGCTTGTCCATGGGCGTGACCACCAGAAACCCCAGCTCGCCCAGCAAGTGCTCGCGCATGGACTCTTCGTCCGCCAAAGTCTGCTCGATCCCCGGCAGGTCTTCGCCATAAGACGTGCTGCCGCCCGAGTTGGAAGAGGTATAACTGTCCCCCCCTGCATCCGGAGCAGGCTGGATAGCTGCATCACCGGGCGTATCGGAGCTCCAGTCATTGTCGACTTCGGTATCCATGGACTGGCCGCCGTCAATGTTTTCCCCCGTCTCGCTACTACGTGTCAGAGTTTCGGCAGTGTCCGCAGTTTGCTGTTGAACGACTTCATTGTCCGGTAGTGCGTCAGACGCCACTTCGTTGACCCCTTCGTCACGCACTTCGCCAGCCTCACCCTGGCCCGGTTCGGCCCGCTCCAGCAGGGGGTTTTGTTCCAATTCTTGTTCCACATACGCGGTCAACTCGATGTTGGTCAGCTGCAGCAGCTTAATCGCCTGCTGAAGCTGCGGCGTCATCACCAAAGACTGAGATTGACGAAGATCAAGGCGGGGGCTCAGAACCATGTTCAAAGCTCCTCAACGCATTGTATGTGGGGGGAAAGACAGGTCATATCAGCCCAGAGCTTACAAACTAAAGCTGTCGCCCAGGTAAACCCGGCGCACATCGGCGTTGCCGACAATATCGTCGGGTTTGCCTTCCATCAGCATCAAGCCGTTGTGGATGATGTAGGCCCGGTCGATAACGTCCAAGGTCTCACGCACATTGTGATCCGTAATCAGCACGCCAATGCCGCGATCCTTCAGGTGACCAACCAGGTCGCGAATGTCGCCGACCGCAATGGGATCAATCCCGGCAAATGGCTCATCCAGCAGCACGAAGTGCGGGTTGGACGCCAGACAACGCGCAATTTCGACGCGGCGGCGCTCACCACCCGACAACGCCAAAGACGGCGTGCGGCGCAGGTGCGTAATGGAAAATTCAGCCAACAAACTGTCCAGCATGGCTTCGCGGGCATCGCGTTTGGGTTCCACCACCTCCAAGACGGCGCGGATGTTTTCTTCAACGCTCAGACCGCGAAAGATCGACGCTTCTTGCGGCAAGTAGCCGATGCCCATGCGCGCACGGCGATACATGGGCAGGTTGGTGATTTCTTCGCCATCCAACACAATGCGGCCGTAATCGGGCTGCACCAGACCGGTGATCATGTAAAAACATGTGGTTTTGCCCGCACCGTTGGGGCCCAACAGACCCACCGCTTCACCGCGCTGAATGGTCATGGACACATCGTTGACCACGGGGCGCTTTTTATAACGCTTGCCCAAGGTTTGCGCCACAAGACCGCGCTGAGGCGTATCGGCGGCGTCGGAAACCACCTTCAGGCCAGACTTGGCCTTTTGCGCTGTTTTGGTGGGACGGGATTGGTCCATGCTCACTCTTGCGTCCTTTTGTACCCTCAACAGGGTGGCGTTTTTCGCCGTTGACACTGTCGTCACGGCCCATGTGTTCAAGTCAGCCTAAACGCAGTGTGTGGTTTATTTTTTATCCTTCGGTGACAGAACACCATGGATGCGGCCCGGTGCGGATTTTGTGGCCCCGCCGGGTTGCCTTTGGGTTGTCCCCTTCACCGCAGCCCCTTCACAACTGTTCAGGCGGCTGATCCCGGTGTTGAGATCAATATCGGCGCTGCACCCGTTCACTTGAGAGCTGCCGCGCTTAATTCTAACCGATCCCGTCAAGCGAGCAAGACCAGTTGGCACATTATATGCACCGCGATCAGAAAATACCTGTTCGCGTGCCGTGTCAATGCGCACGTTATCAAAAGCTTCAATAAGTTGAACCTGGGTCTTGCCGTCTTTGCCCTTTTCAAAGTGTGCCGTTAAGACGTCTGCACGGATACGTTTGTCGGTGCGTGCCGCTTGTGCGCCACCGCGCGCCACGGCCAAATTGCGCTGGTCCCAAAACTCCAACTGGCCCTTGGCAATGATCACATCGCCGCCGGAAATCAGCTTCACCGGGTTGCCGTCTTTGAGCACCACCACCGCGCGATCCACATCATACACCGCGTGCCCACCCGTTGCGATGCGTCCGGGCGAGCGGATCTGCACATTGCCGATCGCGTCCAAGCGAATAATCTCGCTGCCGTTGTCACCGCCTTCGCGATAGTAAGCCCGCATTTCATCGGCATCGATGGTCATATTGCCTTGGGTCGCTTTCGCCGGACCTGAGGCGATGAACAGCTGTTGCTCTTGGCGCCATTCGATGCCGCCCGAGGCATCGATGCTGATGGGTTGATCGTTTGAACCGTTCGACAAGTTCAGGCCCTGGGCTGAAACTTGGTCGGTGAACAAGGCCCCACTGATGCAGGCCAAAGCTAAAATCCGTGTGAACACACGCATCATTTTGATGCTCCACTATCTCGATCACCGCCCCGTTTGGCTTGGGACGGATACAAAACCAATTGGGCCGGACCCGTAAAGTGGATCACATTGCCCTTTTCTAAAAGTTGAAGACCCCGGGACGTCAATTCCCCGAACGGGCCGTGACCCGCCACAGGCGTTTCACTGAGCGCCGTGGATTTTCGCAAGTCGACGTTCAGCTCTTGGGTGGATATTTCATAGCCGGTGTCGTGAAACAGGTTCACCGTGCCTTCCAATTCAAGCCGCTGGCGATTTTCGAAAAAGCGACCGTTATCAGCTGTCAGTACCAACCAAGTGCCATCGTCCAGGGTCAGATCGGCTTTGGGCATTTCCATGCGGACCAAACCATCCAGGGACGTATCGATGCGGGCCAAATCCGCTGTGATGGAATAGGGTTGGCGGTTATCGTCCGTGCCCATAAAGCGCGCGTTGTCCACGCCCGGCTCCGTTGTGCCGGACAAGCGCACCGACGAAAAACCGATGCGGAAGGTATCTTCACCCTTAAGCTGCGGCCACACCACGATCAACGCAACCAGACCCAGTGCCAAAAACGGCAACAGCAGTTTCATCAGGCGCACGAAACGGGAATACCCCCCGCTGCCCCCCATACGCCGGCGATGTTCTTGCGCCGCACGGTAGGCATCGTCATCGCCGCCGACCAAATTGGACGCCAAAGGCGCCGCCTTGCCCCCCGCACCATAGGCGGTGGCGGGCGATTTATCCTGAGTGCCGGGGCCGTTCACCATTAGGCTACACCTGCACGCAAACAATCGTGAATGTGCAAAATGCCTGCGGGCTTGCCGTCTTCCACGCAAAACAGGGCCGTGATCTTACGTTCGTTCATAATCGCCAGCGCTTCACTGGCGATTTGGGACGGCTGAACCGTGACGCAGCCTTCGGTCATCACGTCCTGGGCGGTCTGGTTGATCAAATCCGAGCTCATATGACGGCGCAAGTCGCCATCCGTGATAATCCCGGCCAAGCCGCCGTCGGCGTTTTTCACACCGACAACACCAAAACTTTTTTGTGTCATAACAATCAAAGCATCCGACATGGGCGTCGCCATATCGATCAAGGGCACTTGGTCGCCCGCGTGCATCAAATCAGCGACTTTGAGCAGGCGTTGACCCAGTTTTCCACCGGGATGGTATTTTTGAAAGTCTTGAGCCGTAAAGCCTTTGCGATCCAACAAACACACCGCCAACGCATCCCCCAAAGCCAACATCTGGGTGGTCGAGGTCGTCGGTGCCAAACCAATGGAGCACGCTTCGGGGCTGTTGGGCGGCACCAAAGCCACATCGGACGCTTCGGCCAAAGTCGAGCCGGCGCCCCGGGTCATGCCGATCAGACCGATGCGATGGCGGCGGGTAAAGGCGATGATGTCACTGAGCTCTGACGTTTCACCGGAATTGGACAAGGCAATAACCACATCGTCGGTCTGAATCATGCCAAGATCACCGTGGCTGGCTTCGCCGGGGTGGACAAAAAAAGCAGGCTGTCCTGTGGACGCCATAGTCGCCGCGATTTTGTTGCCCACATGGCCGCTTTTGCCCATGCCGGTAACGACCACGCGCCCGGTGGCTTGATCAATCAAATCCAACGCGGCAATGAACGGACCGTCTAAGCTATCGGCCAAAGCTTCAAGGGCTACGGCCTCAGTCTTCAGAACATCCCGCGCCGCTTGCAAATCGTTCGGCGCTTGGGTCTTGGTGTTGGTTTGCGCCATTTGCGGCGTGCTCCCACATCTTGCCAGAGCCGCTGTCAAAGCGGCATGAAACGGGCCTTACTTGTGGGCGAAAATGTCGTATTCGGCCCAGCCCAGAATATCCAAATCGGTGCGCGTGTGGAGAAAATCGAAGCAACTTTGCGCCATTTCAAAACGGCCTTCGCGCGCCAACATCTCCATCAATTTTTCGCGGACTTTGTGTAAATACAGAACATCCGTCGCCGCGTAAACCAATTGCTCTTTGCTCAAGTCCTCTTTGCCCCAGTCGGACGACTGCTGTTCTTTGGAAATGTCGATGCCCACCAACTCGCGGCAAACATCTTTATAGCCATGGCGGTCGGTATAGGTGCGTGCGATTTTAGACGCAATCTTGGTGCAAAATACGGGATTCACACGAATGCCCAAATTGGCCTTCAGCGACATCACGTCAAAACGCGCGAAGTGAAAGATTTTGACGATGCTTTCATCTTCGAACAGTTTTTTGAGGTTCGGCGCTTCGGTTTGGCCCAGCGCAATCTGCACCAAATGACAAACCCCGTCACCGCCCGACAGTTGAACCAAACACAAGCGATCGCGGCCCACCTGCAGCCCCATGGCTTCGCAGTCCACGGCAATAGCGTCTTTGAATTCGAGACCTTCGGGTAAATCGTTCTTATAAAAATGAATTTCCGGGTTGGTCATGACCGGGTTTTGCATGGGTAGGGCCTTTCTCGTTTCGAAGCGGCGGGCCACAAAATGTCAAAACACGCAGGCCCCCGAAGTGGGCCTATATGGTAAATTATATGAGCAAAGTGTAAAGCACTGAGAAGAAATGATGACCCAAGGCGAAGCCGGCCTAAACACAGCCTGGGCAACTTTTTAAATTGAAGAGATGGTGCCCAGGAGAAGACTCGAACTTCCACGGCCTTGCGGCCACAGGTACCTGAAACCTGCGCGTCTACCAATTCCGCCACCTGGGCATTTGTCGATGGGGACCAAACATGAGGGCCCTTTGGATCGGTGGCGCATGAACTAAAGGGCTGGGCGGGGGTTGTCAACTCCGATGTGCACGCCGGGTTCATTTTTCTGAAATTAATCGGTTTTTCATCAGCCAAAGGACGAACTCAGTGCGTGGAAAACGCTAATTCACGCAGACTTTGTCCAAATCCTGTGAAAAGTACCATTTTTGCTGAATTGGCACTTGAGCTTTGCGCCCTGAAAGACGAATATCTCCCCAGAATTTTTACCCCAGTTGGCACACCTCGGGAGGACATCATGGCAGGTCGCTTGGTCACAGTTTTTGGTGGAAACGGTTTTGTTGGACGGCACATTGTGCAACGTCTGGCCCAGCAAGGCGACCGTGTACGCATTGCCTGTCGCGACCCCGAAGCCGCCATCGGCTTAAAGCCCCTGGGTGAACCCGGCCAAATCCTGCCGATCAAAGCCAACATCACCAACGCAGCAGAAGTCGAAGCCGCCGTGGCGGGTGCCGACGCCGTCATCAACTGCGTTGGTTTGCTGGCCCCGGCTGGGCGCAACACATTTGAAAACGCCCACGTGGCGGGTGCGGGCAACGTCGCCAAGGCCGCCAAAGCTGCGGGTGCTTTGGGCTTTGTGCAAATCTCTGCCCTCGGCGCAGACTTAGACAGCCCGTCTAGCTACGCAAAAACCAAAGCCGCTGGCGAAGCCGCCGTCTTGGACGCCTTCCCCGAAGCCGTGATTTTGCGCCCGTCCATCATCGTCGGCCCAGAAGACGGGTTCTTGAACCTGTTCGCCGCCCTGTCGCGTTGGAGCCCGATCATTCCGATCCTGGGCACACCACTGTTGCCGAAGCTGTCCATGGAGCCCGGTGAAGACACCCACTGGCGCTTCCCGAACTTCAGTTTCTCCGCCTTTGGCGGCACCAAGTTCCAGCCGATCTATGTCGGTGATGTGGCCCAAGCCGCCGTCAATGCCCTCAGCGACACCAACGCACCCGGCAAAGTCTTCGAATTGGCGGGACCGCGCGTGCTGAGCTCGCGACGTTTGATGCGCATCATGCTCAAAATCACACAGCGTTCGCGCATGTTGGTGCCGTTCCCGCTGCCCATCGCGTCCATCGTCGGCTTTTTTGCCGAATTCATTCCCGGCAAGCCGCTGACCCGCGATCAAGTCACGCTGTTGAAATCCAACAATGTCTTGAGTGGCGAAAACCCCGGTGCACAAGCGTTGGGCGTTGAGCCGGTGGACATCGAATCGGTCCTGCCGGGCTATCTCAGCACCTACAAGCCGCCGTCCGGCCGCCGTCTGCGCACCAACGAATTTTAAGCCGATCATGGCGATCAAGCTGACCAGTGCCATCACGTGTCCCGAATGCGGACATGTGGAAACAGAAACCATGCCCACGAACGCGTGTCAGTATTTTTATGACTGCAAAGGCTGCGGTGCGGTCTTAAAGCCCAAGCATGGAGATTGCTGCGTCTATTGTTCTTACGCAGACACACCCTGCCCACCCATCCAAGAGGGTTCGAGCTGCTGTCCCGGAAAATGAAGGATGCTTAGGAACTAGTTGCTTGCGCCACTGCCGTCGGTCTTCAGCCCCCGGGCTGCGGCCACGATTAGCTCGCCGTATTCGCGCAAGAACACAGAGCCGCGCACGGTGCGCTGGATCAGGACCGAACGCCGATCTTGCTCATCGACTTTGCGGCGCACCAGTTCCATATCGCCCAAGCGATCAATGGCGCGGGTGATGGCGGGTTTGGAAACTTTCAGGGTATCGGCCAAACCGCGCACGGTGTGCGGCGGCGGGGTCAGATAAACTGTCAACAACAGAGCCATTTGGCGCGCGGTCAAATCCGGTGCATCGAGACGCACACTGTTGACGATGGCACGACGCCACAGATCCAAGG
Organism: Magnetovibrio sp. PR-2; assembly: GCF_036689815.1. Taxonomy (NCBI): domain Bacteria; kingdom Pseudomonadati; phylum Pseudomonadota; class Alphaproteobacteria; order Rhodospirillales; family Magnetovibrionaceae; genus Magnetovibrio; species Magnetovibrio massiliensis. Next base: position 23,165 of record NZ_JBAHUR010000001.1, read on the forward strand.
CATCCAGTTCAGTCAGTTCGATGGACATCGGCCAATGGCCCCCTCTGCGTGCGAATCGTTACGAAAGCGTTTTATTAGTACCTGAGGGTTCGCTTGGGGGCAAGCCCGTTCAGGCTCCGTAACGATGTTTTAGGGCCTCGAACATGGCGCGCATGGACATGGCTTCCCCACCTTCGGGTTTGCCGGGACTGGTTGAGAGATTCCAGCCCATCAAATCCACGTGTGCCCATGAAATACCCTCCCCCACAAAGGCTTCCAGAAACAGCGCCGCCATAATTGCGCCGCCGTAAGGGCCGTCCGTGTCGTTTTTGAGATCCGCCACTTTGCTCTTTGTCGCTTTTTTATAGGGCTGGTGCAGCGGCAACGGCCACACCGGATCGGCGGCACGGGTGCCGCCGTGTAAGATGTCTTCGGCCAACTGGTTGTCGTTGCAAAACAACGCCGGCAAATCGGTACCCAGTGCGACCCTTGCCGCCCCCGTGAGCGTGGCAAAATCCAAAATCAAGTCCGGCTGGTCTTCAGACGCCAAAGCCAAAGCGTCGGCCAAGATCACCCGGCCTTCCGCGTCCGTGTGGCCGATTTCGACACTTAAGCCCTTGCGCGTGGCAATCACGTCTTGGGGACGCATGGCGGCACCGGACACCGAATTTTCCACGGCTGCAATGATCACCCGCAAACGCACGTTGAGCTCGGCGGCCATAATCATCGACGCCAGGCCCAGCGCGTGTGCCGCGCCGCCCATGTCTTTTTTCATCAATTTCATGGCCGACGCCGGTTTGATGTCGAGCCCGCCGGTATCGAACGTCACACCCTTGCCCACCAGAGTGACCTTGGGCGCGTCTTCTGGCCCCCACATGAACTCCGCCAAGCGCGGCGCGCGATTTTCTTCTGCCCCGCGGCCCACAGCGTAAACGGCGGGGAAACCTTCGCGGATCAAATCGACGCCAACCACTTCGGCGAACTCAGCGCCCGAAGCTTCCGCCAATTCCTGCGCGGCTTGGGTAAGTTCTGCCGGGCCCAAGTCGGACGCCGGGGTATTGATCAAATCACGCACCAGCTTGGTCGCTCCGAACGCGCCGCGCACCGCATCGCGGTCGCAGGCTTCGGGCCAGACCAATGTGCGTTTCGGCTCATCCTCGCCGTCGTCTTCGTCGGATTTGGAAAAGTAGCGATCATATTTGTAGGACGCTAAGGCAAAGCCCAGCGCCACATCGTAGGCATCTTGGGGCCCCAACTCGGTCGAGACCTCCCACGCGCCGTTGCTCAAACCCTTGAACAAAGACGCCCAAGCCCAAGGCCCACCGCGCCCGTCATTGCCGCCAATGACATACACTGCGCCGCCCAGACCATCGGCGTTGGGCAACAAAGCCGTCTGACCGCCCTTGCCTGAAAAGCCACTGTCACCAAGCCACGCTTTGACGCTGTCGTCTTGCCCCTCCAGCCAAGCGGCGTAGGCGTCCTCGCGAACAGCTTCGACAGGGCGGGCGTTCTCATCGGGATCGGTTAGGCAGTTGGGCATGGCGTTAAGTCCTCGTGTTGCGAATCTTTAGAGAGAATCTAGCGTGTCTGAGGGTGTGCGCAAAGGGTGGGGTTCGCTGAAATAATCCCTTCGGCGTTTCGCCGAACACGGGTTTCATCCCGGACCCCACCAACGATAAAACCCAAGACCCCGGTTTGGGGTCTTGGGTTTTATGGCGGAGAGGGCGGGATTCGAACCCGCGGTACGCGTTAACGCACACACGCTTTCCAAGCGTGCGCCTTAAGCCACTCGGCCACCTCTCCATAAGGTGCGCGCGCAAACTAACCAAGGCAGCTTGGAAGATCAAGCGCTTCTGCAGTTTTCTTTGAACATTTTTTTACCCGCGCCCGCCCAGCTGTGAGCTTTGTCAATGACCCCTGCCCTGCGAAGCCCTACACTGGGCCTTATGAAGCGGATTCTTTTCATGTTGGGCATCGTGCTGCTGAGCGTCGCGTTCTTGATCACGGGGGCGGAAATGGCCACGCGCGTGACGCTCGCCGAAACACCTGAAGGGCGGAAATTCTTGGTTTCCACTTGGCTGGTCTGGCAAACCGTCGCACCGCAAAGCTTCGCCGCCATCCAAGACCATGCCCAAATCACGCTGATCCGCACCCTCACCCTCCTCCCCGGGTGGATTTTGTTCGGCGTGCCCGGCCTTGTCCTGGTCGCCCTGTTTCGCAAAACCGACCCCAACAGCCTGTCCGATGAAGAATTCAAGGAACACGAGGAATCCCTCTATTTGATCGATAAGTTGGCCGCCGCAGCCGAAAAAGAAGACCTGTCCCATATGCCCGACGACCTGACCTTCACGGATCCGGACGACGTTGTGCCCGCCGAAGACCACTACGCTCAAAATCCGGTGGAAGACGATCTGCTGCCGGACAGGGACTACTTGTTGGGCCCCAATCAAAAGCCCTGAGCCGTTTTCAGATGCACAATGCATTTGCATTTTGCAATGCACAACGCCAATCCATGCGCGCGTGTGCAAAACGCACATCAACACCTTTCATAAAAATGTCATGATTTCAAAGTCTTGAGCACACTGTGCCAAATCGCAAACCCTGGCACAGCCTTCGCATACATATGACGAAACAAACAAGACACATGCTCTGAGGACCTGCCCCATGAACATTTCCCGCTTGCGCACGAACCCCGGCACCCGCGTGCTAATCGCCAACGAAGACCCGTTGGAAGCCATGGCGTTGGAAAGCCTCTTGCGGATTGAGCGCAATTGCGAGACGCGCATCACCACGGACATGCGCGAGGTCCTCGCCATGCACGAATGCTGGCCCTTCGACATGCTGTTTTTGGACATGCAGAACGAAACCCTTGACGGTCTGAAGGTCGTTGACCAACTGGGTCACGCCATCCGCAAGGCAGAGTTGACTTTGGTGGCCCTGGTGCACAGAGGGTCGGAACAAGTTCGTTTGGCGAGCCTCGCGTCCGGCGCCGTGGCGACGCTGGCCAAACCCATCGACCACAATCAAGCCACCGCGCAAATCAACCGCGCGTTTAGCCTGATGCCGGTGCGGGCCAATTCGTTTTAAGATCCAGTTTCTTCTTGAGAGAGAGAAGGAACAGCGCGGGTGACAAACTAGGTTCAGGCCTAGTCGTCGCCCATTTTTAGGGCGTTGATGAAGGCAGACTGCGGAATTTCGACCCTGCCGAATTGACGCATCTTCTTCTTGCCCTTCTTTTGCTTTTCCAAAAGCTTGCGTTTGCGCGAAATATCGCCACCGTAACACTTGGCCGTCACGTCTTTGCGCATGGCTGAAATGGTTTCGCGCGCAATCACTTTACCGCCAATGGCGGCTTGGATGGGGATCTTGAACAGCTGGCGCGGGATCAGGTCTTTCAAGCGTTCACAAACCTGACGCCCACGGTTTTCAGACTGGGAACGGTGGGCGATAAACGCCAACGCGTCTACGGGCTCGGCGTTGACCAAAATTTGGATCTTCACCAAATCGTTTTCGCTATAGCCGTCCATTTCATAATCGAACGACGCGTAGCCGCGCGTGATGGACTTCAAGCGGTCATAAAAATCAAACACCACTTCGTTCAACGGCAGACGGTAAACGGCCATGGCGCGGTTGCCAACGTAGGTGAGCTCAATCTGCTCGCCACGGCGATCCGTGCACAAGGACAAGACCGAGCCCAGATATTCATCTGGCACCATAATGGTGGCTTTGATCCAGGGCTCTTCGATGGACGTGATGAGGGTCGGTTCCGGCATGTCGGCAGGGTTGTGCAAATCCAGCACCGAGCCGTCCATTTGGTGGACCTTATAGGCCACAGAGGGCGCGGTGGTGATCAGGTCGAGATCGAACTCGCGCTCTAAGCGTTCTTGGATAATTTCCAAGTGTAAAAGCCCCAAGAAGCCGCAGCGGAAACCTTGGCCCAAGGCGATGGAGGTTTCGGGTTCGAACTCAAAGCTGGCATCGTTCAGACGCAGCTTGCCCATGCTGTCGCGCAAATCGTTGTAGTCGGCAGCGTCCAGCGGGAATAAAGAACAAAACACCACAGGAACCGACGGTTGGAAGCCCGGCAAGGGCTCCCCGGCCGGGTTGCGGTCTTCCGTAATCGTGTCGCCCACGTTGGTTTCGGACACGGTTTTGATGGACGCGGTGATGTAGCCCATTTCGCCAGGGCCCAGTTCATCCATCTTGGTGATCTTCGGCGAAAAGATGCCCACTTGATCGACTTGATGGGTGGCGCCGTTGGACATCATGCGAATCTTGAGGCCTTTTTTCAGCACACCGTCTTTCACACGCACCAAAATCATCACGCCCAGGTAGGGATCGTACCAGCTGTCCACCAGCAAAGCTTTCAGCGGTGCATCGCGTTCGCCTTCGGGACTATCCAAACGCTCGACAATGGCTTCCAAAGTATCTTCGATGCCGATGCCGGACTTGGCCGAGGCTTCGATGGCGTCAGACGCATCCAGGCCGATAACGTCTTCGATTTGTTGGCGCACACGCTCGGGCTCGGCGGCCGGCAAATCGATTTTGTTCAACACCGGCACGATTTCCAAATCGTTGTCCAGCGCCAGATAAACGTTGGCCAATGTCTGTGCCTCAACCCCTTGGGAGGCGTCCACCACAAGCAATGCCCCCTCACACGCAGCCAAAGAACGCGAGACTTCATAGGCGAAGTCCACGTGGCCGGGCGTGTCCATCAGGTTGATCTGATAGGTTTCGCCATTTTTGGCCGTATAGCTCAGACGCACGGTTTGGGCCTTAATGGTGATGCCGCGTTCGCGCTCGATATCCATGTTGTCGAGGACTTGTTCTTGCATTTCACGGTCTTCGAGCCCGCCGCAATGCTGAATCAAACGGTCCGCCAACGTCGACTTGCCATGGTCGATGTGCGCGATGATGGAAAAATTCCGGATGTGGGAAAGGTCTGTGCTCATGGACCCGGCTTTTAGCACCCTTCCGGGGCCTTGAGAAGCTGGTAAATCAGCCGATCCATTCATAAATTTCCAAAGTTTCGGCGGCGCATTTGCAACAGCTGTCGCACTTGGGCCCATCAACGGCCTGAACCCGCCCCTTGCGGATCAGGTGGGCGAGGATATCGCGCAGCACATCTGGGCTGGCCTCAAAGCGCACCATCAGGTCGCTCAGCGCCGCGCGCTCGTGCTCTTGAACATAGTCTCTGAGCTCTGAAAGCAGCATGGTCTGCTTCCTCTATCTTATTCATGAATGGAGCTGGATGAGCCCGCCATCGCCCCAGAAACACTGGGCACGTGGTCGCGCTGGCCTTGTTGGCGCATCAGCCAAATCACCAGGGCAAATGCAACGGTCAGTGCACTCAACCACAACGTCGAGGGCCACGGATGACGGCCAAACGTCGCCAATTGATAATAGCCCACGGCCACACCGTAGGCCATGGCGGTGGTCCAAAGGGCTGCGAAGCTCGACCATTTGCGCCCAAGCTCACGGTTGATCGCCCCCATCACCGCGACACACGGGGTGTAGAGCAAAATCAGCAACAAATACGCAAACGCGCCCGCTTGCCCGTCGAAGCGGTCCACCATTGCGCCGAAGGTCTGCAACAAGACCTCTTGCGCTTGGGCCGCCGCTTCAACGCTTTCGGTCTCGACCGAGCCCAAATCCAGCGGATCGGTCAACAGTGAGCCCAAGGCGCTAAAATTTTGCGGGATGGTCTGAACGGCTTCGCCCAGCCCCCCCAAAAGATCGAAGCCTGCGGCGTCTTGTGCGCCCGTTTCGGCCCCTGGCGCGTCAATGCTGGAATAAAGAGCGTCCAGTGTGCCGACCACGGCTTCCTTTGCAAAAATGCCTGTAAAAATCCCAACGGTGGCGGGCCAATTGTCCTCACGGATGCCCCTGGGCGCGAACACGGGGACAATGGTGCGGCCAATGGCGCTGAGCACGGATTGCTCGCTATCTTCATTGCCGAACGAACCGTCGGTGCCGATGGAATTGAGGAAGCTCAACACCATCACCACCATGACAATGATTTGCCCTGCGCCGAATACGAAGCTTTTCAGACGCGTCCACGCGTGGATCAACACACCGCGCACTTGCGGCACGTGATAGGGCGGAAGCTCCATAATAAACGGGGTCGACGTGCCCATCAGCAGGGTCTTTTTCAAAATAAACCCGGTCAAAATTGCGATGGCGATGCCGATCAAATACAGCCCAAACACAATGTTCTGTCCGCCCACCGGGAAAAACGCAGCGGCGAACAAGGCATAGACCGCCAGCCGCGCACCGCAGGACATGAACGGTGCCATCATCGCGGTGATGATGCGATCGCGTTCTTGTTCCAACGTGTGCGCCACCATAATGGACGGCACGTTGCAGCCAAAACCCACGATCAAGGGCACAAACGCTTTGCCTGGCAAGCCGATGGCGCGCATGGAGCGGTCCATCAAGTACGCCGCGCGCGCCATATAGCCGGAATCTTCCAAGACCGAGAGGAACAGATACAAAAAGCCGATAATGGGAATAAACGTCGCCACCACCTGAATGCCCCCACCCAAACCGTCGGCCAGCAACACTTTGATCCACAGGGGCGCACCAACGCTTTCCAACACGGTGCCGACCCCGTCGACAAAGATGGTCCCCGCCGCAATGTCGAAAAAGTCGATGAACGCACCGCCGATGTTGATGGTGAAGGTAAACATCAGATACATCAGGCCCAAAAAGATTGGGATGCCGAACAGGCGGCTCAAGACCATGCGGTCCAAGGCCTCCGAGGCTTTGCGCGATGCCGCCAGTTGGCCTTTGCTGGTGCAGATTTGCGCCAGATGGTGGGCGAAGGTGTAGCGCCCCGGCAGATCCACCACTTCAACGGTGCTGGATTAGTGCTCGAACTCACCGACTTTGCGGTCCACCGTCACGCCCGGCCAGTTACCAACCCGCTGGCGGGCTCCGGTCAGAGCATTAAAAAGTGAGGTCTTGCCGCTGTTGGGATTGCCGATTACCGCAATGGTGATTTGATCCACGATCCAATTCCCATGCCCGGCGTTTTGCCCATGGCGGCGCAGCGTTCCGCCGTGCAGCCCCCTTGTGCTGCACGATGCGCACTTCGGCGCCAATGGGCATGCCCATATCGCGCATCTTGCGCTCAATCCCCTTGTCGGCCCGGTACGCCAAAATGCGCACAAGCTCATCTTCTTGAGCCAGGGCTAAAGGAAAACCTTTGTGATCAGCTGGGGACACGGTACGCCCTCCAATTCGTCAGACTGAATTTTGCGAATTATTCGCAACAATTCCTTACAGCTAACAGGGATTTGGAACGCAAGTCAACGCTACATTAGGTTCTGCTGATTGTGCGGCGCATCCAAAGCACGCCATTCTAAGCCTTCGTCGCTCCCGTAAAAACGGGAGCCCAGGGGCGATTGTGCACAGTCTTCGTGTGGCCCTGGATTCCCGCTTTTGCGGGAATGACGGGGGGTGTTGGTTCACCCCTTTCCCCGAGGGAGAAGGCAACGCTGGCTTGGGGCGGGTTAGAGCGTTAGGCGATAAAACCGCGTGTCCACGGCCATGCGGGGGAAGGCTTCGGGGAGGGTTTCGGGCGCGATCTGCTCGAACCCGTGCTTTTCGTAAAAGCGGTGCGCGGCTTTGAATTGGGGGGTGGTGCCGAGGTAGATAGTTTGCAGCCTTGTCATACGCGCATGGCCCAAGAGCGTTTGCAGAAGCTCTGCCGCGACGCCTTTGTCGCGGCCGCGATGGCTTTCGGCGACGAACATTTTGCGCAGGGCCGCTTGTCCGTTGCCGATGTCTTTCAAGGCAATGGTGCCGACCACTTCGACGCCGTCCACCACGACCCAGAAGTTTCCGGTTCCGTTTTGGTAAAAGCCCGGAATGTCTTGCAGATCCGGCTGGTCATCGTAAGTGATGTCGATGCCGAACTCGGCTTGTTGGATGGGGACGATCAAGTCCCGCACCCCTTTGGAAAACGCCGGAATATAGCCCAGCACATCCACCATCATTTAGGCTTCCGGCTCGTCCACGCCATTGATGCGGCAACACGCCGTGACCGTGTTCGCCAGCAAGACCCCAATGGTCATGGGCCCAACGCCCCCCGGCACGGGCGTGATAGCACCTGCGACTTGGGACGCACTTTCATAGTCCACATCGCCCACCAAGCGGGTTTTGGGCTCGCCTTTGTCGTTCAGGCCGCGTTCCGGGGCCGGGATGCGGTTGATACCCACATCGATGACACAAGCCCCCTCTTTGATCCAATCGCCCTTGACCATTTGCGGGCGGCCCACGGCGGCGACGACGATGTCGGCGCGTTTGACTTCACCGGGCAGGTCCTGGGTGCGCGAATGGGAAATGGTCACGGTGCAGTTGGCGTCCAAGAGCAACTGCGCCATGGGCTTGCCGACGATGTTGGAGCGCCCAACGATGATCGCGCGCTTGCCCGACAGGTCGTCGCCCAGGGCGTCTTTAATCAGCATCAAGCAACCGTACGGCGTGCATGGGATCATGGCTTCTTGGCCCGTCGCCAAGCGACCCGAGTTGATCACGTGAAAACCGTCCACGTCTTTGTCGGGATTGATGGCGTTGATGACCTTGGCTTCGTCCATGTGGTCGGGCAGCGGCAGCTGAACCAAAATACCGTGAACATTGGGGTCGGCGTTGAGCTCTTCGACCACTTCCAACAGATCGCTTTCCAGCGCGTCCGCATCCAGGCGGAATTCAAACGAGTTCATGCCCGCCGTTTTGGTCTGTTCACCTTTGTTGCGCACATAGACTTGGCTTGCCGGATCCTCGCCCACCAGCACCACGGCCAATCCCGGCGTAATGTCGTGTTGCTCTTTGAGTTTGGCGACTTTGGCCCCAACGCGTTCGCGCAGGCTTTGGGCAAAGGCTTTGCCGTCGATTTTATTGGTATCAGACATGGGGGGAGATCTCCTCTAGGCGAGGCCCTGGGTGCGGGCCCAATCGCCGATCAATTCTTGCAGCTCCACCGCATCACCCTCAACCATCAGCACCTTGTTGCGGCTTGTCTGGCCTTGTACGACATCCAGCTGGGACTTCGCAAGCTTCCATTGTTTGGCGAGCAACTTGATCAGCGCTGTGTTGGCTTTTCCGCCTTCGGGAACTTGGGTGACGGAGGCCTTGAGCACGTCCTCCCCGTCCACATTTTGCATAATGCCGTCAATGGCGTCACGCCGCGCCGATGGGGTGAGACGCACGCGCAACTTCAGGCCCTGTTTGCTCGCGGCAAAAAACGCCAAGATCACATCCTGAGCGTCATAATCGTGTCGCCGATCAAGCCCTGCAACAGCATGATACCCAGCAAGACCAAGATCGGGGCGATGTCGATCGCCCCCAGATCCGGCAAGATCGGACGGATACGACGGTACAGCGGTTCGGTTAACCGGTAAGTGATGTCCACAACCGCATACACAAAGCGATTGGATGTGTTGAGCACCTGAAAAGCGATCAGCCAGCTCATCACCACGTTGGCGATGATGACAAACCAGTAGATCCCCAACGCAGCGTTGATGACCTTCAATACATTGACCAGAAGTATGTCCATAAGTACCCACCACAAAAGCAGAATTGACCTGAGCCAAATCTAAGCCGTGAACAGGCCCCTAGCAAGGGGCAACGACACTTATTGATCGCTGTCGAACAGCATTTCGAGACAATTGGGGACATTCAGCAGATGAATAGGGCCTGGCCCTAGCTTGGTTGCTGGTCCAACGCAGCGGTGTGGACGCGCACTGTGTTGCGTCCCGCTTCTTTTGCGGCATACAAGGCTTCGTCCACGTGGCGCACCAATCGTCTGATGTCGTCGGTGTTGGAAAGCTCAGCCACGCCAAAGCTGGCCGTAAACCGCCCGACTTCGCCCACATACATGCCTTCGAACGCTTTGCGCAGGTGCTCGGCCAGTTGCTCCGCCCCGTCGACGGTGGTTTCCGGGCAGAGAATCAAAAACTCTTCACCGCCCCAGCGGCCAAAAACATCGTGTTGGCGGATATTGTCCCGCACCGCCTGTGCACACGCCACCAGCACAGCGTCGCCTTCTTGGTGACCAAACGTGTCGTTGACTTGCTTAAACCGGTCCAAATCGAACATCACCACCGACAAACTGCGTTGATACCGGCGAGACCGCTCGAATTCCGCTTCCAGAACGTCGTCAAGCTTCATGCGGTTAAAAACACCTGTGAGGCGGTCTATCTCAGAGAGCCGTTCCAGATCCCGGTTCTTTTCCTGGAGCTGGCGGTTGAAGCGTTTTTGCACTTGATAGCGGTAGATGACAAATGCAAAGCCCAAGAGCGCAACAATCACAACCTGCCAAACCCGAGAATAATCGGTGCCCAGTTCAAAGCGGAAGGAGAACCACTTGCGCATGATCTCATTGCGTTCATCGGGCCCAATGTCGTCCATGGCCTTTTGCATGGCCGTCAACATCAACAAGTCGTCGTCGCGCACCCCGACCCGAAGGGCATGGGTGAAATCGGTTTGGCCGGCAATCTTTAAATTGCTGAGCCCAAGCTTCTGCATGTGATGAGAGACAATAAACAGAGAATCCACGGCGGCAAAAATTTCACCTTTGGACACACGCAAAAGCGCATCCTGCAAATTGTCGACATACACAAGACGCACTTCTGGATAATTTTGGCGAATATAGCTTTCGTAGACGTAGCCTTCGATGACGCCTAAGGTGTGATTGGCCAAATCCTCAAAGCCGTTGAGGTAAAGAACCTCATCGCGCGCAACCAAAACAACGGCAGCATCGATGTATGGATCGGTGAAATTCAAATAGGCGGCACGCTCATCCGTTTTGTTGAGCAAAGACAAGATGTCGCACTTATGCGATTGAGCGAAATCCAAACTTTCTTGCCAAGACGTCGTTGGCACGAGTTCAATAGGGACGCCCAGCTTTGCCGAGGCTAAGGCCATAAAATCGGCGGCAATGCCAATATGCGCCCCGTGCTCGTCAATTTTTTCATAGGGCATCCAGCTGGGATCAACACACATGGTGAGGCGGCCAAGGTTCGCCAGATGCTTTTGCTCCGCATCCGTCAGTTCCAAGGCCCAGGCCTGGGACAGAAATCCAAAGCAAACAAAGGCAAAGGCTATGGCGCATCTAAGCACCAGCCCCAACCCGTCGTTTCGACGCCTGACATCAAACCGAGGTTCCATGCACTAATTTTAGCAGATCAGGCCTGCGGACTGAAACGTTCGAAGGTATTAGAATGTATGAGTTATTGTGTGTTGTTTTTGCGAATTTGGTCGACGAATGTGTCGGATTGTTCGGACAGTTTGCCCAACTGGCGCGCCAAATCGTCAACCGTTGCCAGCATTTCATGGGCGGCAAAACCGGTTTCTTCGATAGCATCGCCGACTTCACGAATATAGCTCAAAGACTGGCCGGTGGCATCCGCCGTCTCCCGCGCGTTGACCGAGATTTCCGAAACCGAATCCCGTTGATCGTCGGCAGCTTGTGTCACTTCATTGGAAATATCGCTGATCGCACCGATGGCCTTGATGACCTCTTCCATAGCCGAACGCGCCCGTTCACCGGCCTTACGGATGGAACCGATGTGCGCCGAAATTTCATCTGTTGCTTTGGCTGTTTGCGTCGCCAAGCTTTTGACCTCACCAGCCACCACGGCAAAACCCTTACCGGCGTCGCCCGCGCGGGCGGCTTCGATGGTGGCGTTCAAGGCCAGCATATTGGTTTGGTCGGCAATGTCGATGATCAGCTCGGCCACGTTTTCGATTTTAGACGTGGCTTCGCCCAGCTCGCCCACCAAAGTGTCGGCTTGATTGACGCGTTCGACAGCTTCTAGAGACATGTTGTTGGAACTGTGCATGCGCTCGACCAGTTGCTGCACGTTGCTGGACATGGTCTCAGCCGACTGAGCAACGGCGGCCACACCTTGGGCGGCGGCGTCGGACAATGCTATGGCGGAATGCGCTTGGCCCAGGCTGGACTCGGCACTTTCCCCCATCGCACGTGCGGCGTCTTGGATCGATTGTGTATCCTTGCGCACATCAGACATGGTGCCCTGCACACCCAGCTCGAAGTTCTGCAGCAAGGCGTTGTGTTCATCATCGTCTGTGGAGGGTGTTTCAACCGTTTCAACAGCTTCGGCTTGCAGGGCTGCGAGGTGTTGCTCCAACGTGACAATCGCGCGCGCCAATTCGCCAAAAGCGTCTTGATTGTCCGTTAAAGAAGAGTTCGGTGAAACCCCGGCGGCCACGTCATCAACAATGTGGTGTATGTCGTCCAAACGCGTGGTCATGCGTTTGCGCACAATCATGGCGTTGACCAGACCCGCCACCAAGCCCACCGCCATGGCGGAGCCGATAAAGCGGCCGCTGAGCACCACGGAAGTATCCATGCCCAAAATGATCAGCAAGGTGGGAAACAGCGCCCCCGCGCCAAGGCCCAAGGTCACCAGCATTAACCCCAACCGGCCAAACTCGTCACGTCCACTCATGATCAGGCGCATCCCACTGTTTTCAGACGATAACCACACTCTGTGCCTTAGGTTTACCCCTTTCGGTACGGGAAAATCAATCGAAGAACGTGCCCCAAAGCCGAAAGTTATCCCCCTCAGCGTCACAAATTTCTTTCCCGCTCGTCAAAAAAGCAGTCGATGTCAATCGGAGCTTATAATGCGTGCTGCAAAGGTCGCACTGCATATGTCGCTCTTCTCCCGGTTGGCTCAGCGTGTGAAGTCGACAAAGGAACACTCCATGACCGATACAGACACAGCCGCAACGGTCCCGCCGACAACACCTGCGGACGAAGGGACGCCTTTTGTCCAAACCGCCATGGCTGCGGCCAATCTGATCGAGCTTTTGCGCGCCCACCCTGAAGCCTACGCGTTTTTAGAAGCCTTGCTGAAATGTTTGAAGCCGCCCCAGTCCACTTCCAGCGGCACTTAAGTGTTGAAGGCTTCAGTCCGTCTCTTCGACGCGTGCCATGTCGTCGTCGCTCAACCCAAAGTGATGGCCAATTTCATGGATCAAAACATGGCGAACCAGATGATCCAGGCTGTCTGTACCTTCTTGCCAATAGTCCAAGATCGGCTGGCGGTACAAGGTGACCGTGTCGGGTGAGATCGGCGTGTCCAGCACGCTTTTGTCCAGCATGGACACGCCCTCATAAAGCCCCAACAAATCATACGGGCTGTCCAAACCCAGCTCGCGCTGGATCTCTTCGTCGGGAAACTCTTTGACCAAGATCACCACGCCCTGCGCCGCTTGCAACAGATTATCCGGCAGGTTGGCGTAGGCGTCTTGAGCGATGCTGAGCAACGCCTGTGCACTGGGTGGTGGATCGGCTTTTGAAGACATATCTGAAGTCTAGCGCGCCTTGACCTTGGCGCCAAGCATCGCCACGTCTGTAGGGATTGTGAAAAGGAGCTTTATATGGCCGCGCTTTTATCCCCCGACGATATTGCCACCAAGCTACAGACACTTCAGGGTTGGCGGCTCAGTTCAGATGGAAAGACCCTGTCTAAAGAGCTGCAATTTGCCGACTTCAAGGCGGCTTTTGCCTTCATGACCCACGTCGCGATGGTGGCAGAAACCATGGACCACCATCCCGACTGGTCAAATGTCTACAACACCGTTTGTGTGAAACTGTCCACCCATGACGCGGGCGGTGTGACCGAGCGTGACATCACCCTCGCCCAAGCCATCGAACGGATCTTAGGCGATTAATGGCTCAATGCTTTTCCACAATCGCGGCGCCATCTTCGGGGTCGGTGCAAAGCGACTTGTGTTTGACCTTAGCCAAATAGCTTTCGCGGCGCGCGATATATATGCCCGATGCCCCAATGACCACGGCACCGGTCCAAGACCAAACATCAGGGATTTCCCCATAGGCCCAAAAGCCCAAGACGGCAACGAACGGAATTTGCACGTATCCGAACGGTGCTACAAACGACGCATCGGCCGCCTTATAGCTTCGGTTCAAAGCCAGATGCGCCGCCGTCGCCACCACAGCCGCAATCCCTAACCAAAGCCAGGCGTTCGTGGACGGCCATTGCCAGTATCCGAGCGCCGGAGGCAACGAGAACAGGCTCATAAACACGCCCATCCACACAACCATGGCGTTGGGCTGTTCCGTCCGGGTTAAGGACTTGTTGGACAGCATCGCGCCCGCAATCAGCGCAGCGGTCACCAACGCCACCACGTGCGGCGTGTCCACATCTTGAAAGCCAGGGCGGATAATCAACAAGACACCACAAAAGCCAACTCCCGTCGCCACCCAGCGGCGCAGGCCGACCTTTTCACCTAAGAACAAGGCCGCCCCAAAGGTGGTAAACAACGGGGCCGAAAAACTGATGGCCGTGGCTTCGGCTAAGGGCATTTGTGTGATCACCCAAAACCACGATAACATCGCCATAATCCCAAAAACGGACCGACGCACGTGCGCCCAGGGCCGCTTCGTGTGCAGGACAGAAATCCCCGCATACAGAACCCACGGCACCATAAGAACCAATTGACCGAGGTTGCGAAAGAACGCAATTTCAAAGGGATGGAGCTCTCCGGCGATTTTGCGCACCAGCAAACTCAAAACGCCGATCAAACACGCCGCCACGCTCGCCCACAACGCACCTTGTGCATTAGTCGCCATGGGAGATGACGCAGACACAGCTGCGCCTATTCTTCAGAAGACGGGTCTGAAGCGGGCGGCTCTTGATTTTGAAGTTGACGTTGGCGGCGAAACATCAGTACGGCCACGACACCGCCCAGCGTATGCACAAATACGTCAAACATGTCGATGGGGGCCAAAGGAATGCCGTTTTTGACCATCAAGAACTTCTGCACCAGGTGCGGTTCGGGCAAGATCGGCATGAAAAAATACAGACCGCCAAAAATCATGACCGGTCCGGGAGGAAGAGAATCGAGAATACGATTGAGCATGGGATACCTAGAGACGTCAAAAGTTGAGCGTAAGCTATGCCCATTGTGCCGTCGCGTCAAACGCCTTGGACTTGCCACACCCCGCTCATTTTGTCATTGTGCCGCCCAAATCAAACATTGAGTTGAGGCATCACCATGAGAGGCTACTTCGGCGTCGGCGTTGAAGGTATTTCCAAATCCATGAACGCAGGGGCGATTTTTCGTACCGCCCATGCCTTTGGCGCCAGTTTTGTGTTCACCGTCAACGCCAACTATGAACGCGGCGAAGGCAGTTTGGCAGACACTTCGAATTCTCTTGAGCATCTGCCGTTTTACGGTTTTCCTAAGCTTGACGACATGCTGCTGCCCCAAGACTGCCGCTTAGTCGGTGTGGAGCTGACCGAAGATTCGGTTGAATTGCCCAGCTTTCGCCACCCCAGCAAATGCGCCTATGTTTTGGGCCCCGAACGCGGCTCTTTGTCACCGGAAATGGTGGAAAAGTGCGAATTCATCGTCAAAATCCCCACCAGCTTTTGCATTAACGTATCCGTTGCCGCCGCTTTGGTGATGTACGACCGTTCGCTGTCCATGGGCAAATTTGCCGAACGTCCCGTGCGCGCAGGCGGTCCTGTACAGCCCAAATCGGACCATCAACATGGCGGGCCCGTTTTGCGACAAATGGACAAGTTTAAAACCGACCCCCCCGTCGGTCCCGGCTTCGATCCCAAAGGCTTTAGCGCTTAAGCATAAACGCTTCGCTCCCGCGCAGCTCGCCGACGCGTTCGTCAATGGTGTTGAGAATAGGCTTTTCGATCAGATCGGCCACGCCGTCACGCGCCTCTCCGCTCAACAGCCCCAACTGATCCAGCACAAAACCCATCGCTTGCTCAGAAGCCCGAATGGTGCCGTCGTCAATTTTCAAGGCAATGGCGAGCCCTGCACCAGGCACCATGGCGATGTGCACACCGTCCGCACCGCCTTTGACCAAGATTTCACCTTTTGTCGTTTCCATCACGCGGGTATCGAACCGCCCGGTTCCCGCCACCAAATGCGGATGGGCGGCCATGGCGGACAACACACGATGCGTGCTCGCCATGCGCTCCGCCCCGCCAACCGATGGGGCGATCATAGACGCCATACCCTGTGCTAAGGCCGACAGAGGAAACGCAAAGACAGGGATACCGCAGCCATCCGCGCTCTGCGGAACCCTGGACAGGTCCGAACCGGTCATTTCTTCAACCGTCCTTGTGATGCGTTGTTGCACCGGGTGATCGGGCTTGATGTAATTTTTGGTGTCTTCACCCAAATGAAGCGCCGTGGTCAAGAACCCTGCATGTTTACCCGAACAATTGTTGTGCGCCCGGGTGAAATCTTCGCCATCGCGCGCCATGGACTTGGTGACATCCAGCGTAATCGCTTCACAGTGTCCACATTCAAGATCGTCCACACCAAGCCCCACCCGCGCCAACCACGCCTGCACATGGCGAACATGATCGTGTTCTGAATTATGAGAGGCACAAGCCAGAGCAATTTCTTGCGCGCTCACGTTAAAGGCATCCGCCGCGCCGGTTTCGATCAGCGGTATGGCTTGCAAGGGCTTTAATGAAGACCGCGGAAAGACATTTTGGCCCACATCCCCCCACGACTGCAAAATTTCGCCTTTAACATTCACGACGGCACAAGCACCGCGATACCGGCATTCGACAAAACCGCCGCGCGTGGCTTCGATCAATACGGGATTGGGGGTCGTCATTTTTCCGTTCCTTTTCGCGTCAAGACTTGCCCATCGAGCCTGAGCGCGTACACTATCACCATGATTCGCAAACACATTCCACTAACGGTTTTCTGTTCCCTGTGCCTCGCACCGGCCCTTGCCAGCGCTGAGGTCCTCTTGGAACGTGGGGATTGGCAAGCCATTCAAGAAATGGAAAATGGCAAACCCGTGTGTGTTATGTCGGCTTCGCCCCACACCGATAAGGGCAAGTACAAAAAACGCGGCACCATCTTAGCCATTATCACCCACCGCCCCAGTGAAAAGCGCATTGGTGAAGTTGGCTTTCAACAGGGCTACCCCCTCAAAGACGGCAGCCAAGCCAGCGCAATCATCGACGGCAAAACCACGTTTAAGCTGTTTGGCCAAGGTGAATACGCTTGGTCTTACGACAGTGCGGCGGACAAGGCCATCATCAAAGCCATGCGCGGCGGAAATTCATTGGTGGTCAAAGGCACGTCTTCGCGTGGCACGCAAACCACAGACACCTATTCGCTGAAGGGCTTCACGGCTGTTAATAACGCGCTCAACAAAGCCTGCGGCGTGCGCTAAGAATCTTTGCGGTTTTGCGCAAAAGCCCTTATATGAGGGCCATCATGACAGACACGCACACACCATTCTTATCTGACACCAAGCCCAATTTGATCGGCATGACCCGCGATCAGCTGGCCCAGGCCATGGTTGCCATCGGCGAAAAACCGTTTCGCTCCAAACAGGTGTGGAACTGGCTCTACATCCGTGGGGCGAAAGATTTTGCTTCCATGAGCAATCTGTCCAAGGCCATGCGCGACAAGCTTGAACAGGCGTATTGCCTCATCCGCCCCGAAATCGTTGAGCACTTGGTCAGCACAGACACCACACAAAAATGGCTCTTTCGGCTCAGTGATGGCAATGAAGTCGAAGCCGTCTTTATCCCCGAAGAGGGCCGTGGGGCCCTTTGTGTCTCCTCCCAGGTGGGCTGCACGCTCAATTGTGATTTCTGCAATACAGGCACGCAGCGCATGGTGCGCAATCTCACCGCGGCTGAAATTGTTGGGCAGTTGATGGTAGCACGCGACAGCAACGACGAATGGCCGTCCGACAATGACCGGCGCAAAATCACCAACATTGTGATGATGGGCATGGGTGAGCCGTTGATGAACTTCGACAACGTGCGTGATGCCTTGGACATTATCAAAGACAACGAAGGCCTATCCATTTCACGCCGCCGCATCACGTTGTCGACGTCTGGTATTGTGCCGGAAATCAAGCGCTGCGGTGATGAGATCGATGTGGACCTCGCCATCAGCCTACATGCGGCCCGCGATGAGCTGCGCAATACATTGGTGCCGATTAACAAAAAGTATCCCCTAGACACCCTGTTGAAGGCCTGCGCCGCTTATCCCGGTGCACGCAATTCGCGCCGCATCACCATGGAATATGTGATGCTCAAAGACGTCAACGATTCCGAAGACGATGCCCGCCTCCTGGCCCAGTTGATGAATACATATAAAATCCCTGCGAAGTTTAACCTGATCCCGTTTAACCCTTGGCCGGGCAGCAAGTACGAAACGTCGTCCAACAATGCCTGTCACAAGTTTTCTCGGATTTTGAATGACTTAGGCTACTCCGCACCGATCCGCCAACCCCGCGGGCGCGACATCATGGCGGCCTGTGGTCAGCTCAAATCGGCCAGCGAAAATCAAAAGCTTAAAGACTTACAAGCCAAACGCGCCACGGCGACGGCCTAACGCTTATGAGATTATTTTTGTACGTTCGTTTTAAAATGGCGTATTCTGTTTTCAGAGAACATACTGACTAGGTGCCCCATGGCCCGACCACAAAAATTCAATACGAACGACGTTTTGGACCAAGCCATGGATGTGTTTTGGCAAAAGGGCTACGACAACACGTCTGTGCAAGACTTGGTCGATGCCACGGGTCTCAATCGCGGCAGCCTCTACAATTCATTCGGTGACAAGGCCGATCTGTTTGCCGAAGTCCTTAAACGCTATCGCAACCAATCCCCCGCCGCACAGCTGGCGACGAAGGTGGACACGGCCCCGCCGCGCCAATGGATTGAAGATTTTTTGATGGCTTTGGTCGATCGCGCCAAGTCCGATCCAGATCACAAAGGTTGCCTGCTCACCAACACAGCTGCTGGGCTTTATGGCTGTGATCCCACCATGACATCTTTGGTTGATCAGACCTTAAAAGACTTAGAAAACATGTTTTCCACCGTTATCCGGCGGGGGCAAGCGAGCGGCCACATTTCTGCCGCCACATCCGCCGAAAGCTTAGCGCGTTTTTTCGTGACGACCGCCAATGGCATGAACGTCATGGCCAGTGCGCAGTGCGATACGGCTATGCTGCAAGACGTCGTCAGCCATGCGCTGTCTGTCTTGGGCGATCCCAGCGCCATTGAAAAGCCTACAAACCCCCAAACGGACACGGATGGGCTGGCTTTTCCCAGTGATCCCCCATCCCTTTATTGAACATTCAGTCAACAACCAATCTTCAACCCCCCTAATTTGCCCTTAAAATGTAGCCTTAAGCCCTTTTGCCTCCCTTCATTTTGAACGAGCGTTTAAAAATAGCTTGACCCACATGACTTTAGCGCGGCATGATGCTTTTAATATTTGAACAAACATTCAAAAACGGAGCGGCACTGATGTCCCTATTCCCCCTCAACACCAGAGAAACCGCGCCCCAGGGCTCTCACGCCGTTATGGACGCTTATGTCGAACGATTTGGGTTTGTCCCCAATCTCATCGGCATTTTGTCCAGTTCTCCGGCGGCGACCCAGGGTTATGCCCAGACCTACGGGCTGTTGGGTGAAACGGCGTTTAGTCTGGCTGAACAACAACTTTTGTTTTTAACTGTTTCGCGTGAAAACGGCTGTCAGTATTGCGTTGCGGCCCATACCATGGCGGGCCGCATGGCGGGACTGGACGAAGATAGCCTCAACGCCGTTCGTAACAGCCAACCCCTATTGGACCCCAAACTGGCAGCCCTTTCCGACTTCGCGGTTAAAGTGGTCAACAAACGCGGCCAACTCAACCACGACGACGTGCATGATTTTCTGGCTGCAGGCTATACGCAAGCCCAAATTCTAGATGTGTTGCTTGGCGTCGCCACAAAGACCATATCCAATTATATGAACCACATCGCCGAAACGCCACTTGACCCACAATTCGCTAAAGATGCGTGGGAGCCGCGCGTCAGTTCGGCAGCGTAAAAGTTTCCATGAGCAGACGCCGGTCCCCCCGGCCCTCTTCTCAAACGTTTGCGCACCACCCGGGGCCCTAGGCCTTCGTCGACGTTTTGAGAAGAGGCGCTCTTGTAAGGACGACACATGACGGACAGTTGCTCGATCGACACCCAAGCCCCCGAAACCCACACTGCTCAAGGTGATGACTTCGCACAAGGCAAACACGTCCTGTTTTTTGGCGACCCCATGTGTTCGTGGTGTTGGGGCTTTGCTCCAGAACTGAACCAGCTCGCCGAACAAACTCAAGGCCGTGCCACCCTTCACACCTTCATGGGCGGATTGCGGCCCGGCACGACCCAGCCCTGGGATGCACAGATGCGGGCCTACATCCGACAGCATTGGCAAGACGTGCAATCGCGCACAGGCCAACCGTTCGATTTTGCCCGCTTTGACGACGAGACCTTCGTCTACGACACAGAACCGAGTGCACGGGCCTTGGTCACGGTGCGCACACACGCGCCCGGTTGTGCTCTCGTCATGTACGAAGCCCTGCAACGCGCCTTTTATGCCGACAACCTAGACATCACAGATGCAACCGTGCTTGCGCGTCTGGCTGAAGCCTGTGGCATGGACAAATCTCTCTTTCTTCAAGACTTTGACACCCCTGACATGCGCCAAACCGTGCTCAACGACTATCGACGCACGCGCGAATTTGGCATCCAAGGCTTCCCTGCCGTGGTTTGCGCTGAAGACGGTCAGTATGCCGTCCTGACATTGGGCTATCGCCCTTACAGCGCCATGCAATCGGATTTTGAAGCCTGGCTTGACGCTTGATCTTGCCCACCGCTTAGATATGCGTATAGTGCGCCTAAAGGGACACACCGTTCCCCTCCCCAAACTTAATACAGAGGACACCCATCATGTCGGGCGATATCAAAAAGGTCGTTTTGGCTTACAGCGGCGGTTTGGATACCTCCATCATTCTGCGCTGGCTGCAAGAAACCTATAACTGCGAAGTCGTGACGTTCACCGCCGACTTAGGTCAAGGCGAAGAACTGGAACCCGCGCGCGAAAAAGCCGAAATGATGGGAATCAAAGAGATCTATATCGAAGATCTGCGCGAAGAATTTGTGCGTGATTATGTCTTCCCCATGTTCCGCGGCAATGCCTTGTACGAAGGCACCTATTTGCTGGGCACATCGATCGCCCGCCCACTGATCGCCAAACGCCAAATCGAAATCGCAAACGAAGTTGGTGCCGATGCCGTGTCCCACGGTGCGACGGGCAAAGGCAACGACCAAGTCCGCTTTGAGTTGGGTTATTACGCGTGCAAACCCGACATCAAAATCATTGCGCCCTGGCGCGAATGGGACCTAGCCTCGCGCACCGATTTGATCAACTACGCCGAAGCCCATCAAATTCCGGTGCCCAAAGACAAACGCGGCGAAAGCCCATTTTCTCAAGACGCCAACCTTTTGCACATTTCGTCCGAAGGCAAAATCCTCGAAGACCCATGGCAAGAACCAGACTATGACCTGATCTTGACCCGCATGGTCACGCCCATGGACGCACCGGATCAGCCCACCGAAATCACCATCGATTTTGAAAAAGGCGATCCGGTGGCCATCAACGGCGAAAAAATGAGCCCGGCTACCTTGCTCACCAAACTCAATGAGCTGGGTGGTGCCAACGGTATCGGCGCCATCGATATTGTCGAAAACCGCTTTGTCGGCATGAAATCACGTGGTGTCTACGAAACCCCGGGCGGCACGGTTCTGTTGCATGCGCGCCGCGCCATGGAAAGCCTGACAATGGACCGCGGTGCGGCTCACTTGAAAGACGAGCTGATGCCGCGTTATGCCGAGCTTATCTATAACGGCTTCTGGTTCGCCGCCGAGCGTGAAATGCTGCAAGTCGCCATCGACAAAGCCAACGAACGCGTGAGCGGCTCGGTGCGCATGAAGCTCTATAAAGGCAACACCATCATCACCGGTCGCAAATCGCCCTATTCCCTCTACGACGAAGATATTGTGACCTTCGAAGAAGACACGGTTTATGATCAACGTGATGCTGAGGGCTTTATTCGCCTCAATGCCTTGCGTTTGCGTCTAGGCTCTAAGTTGGGCATTTAGACCTTGCCAGAAAACATCAAAAAGGGGTTCATCAGAGCCCCTTTTTTTATATCCGCACATCAGTTGATCTTAATTCGTCAATGTTAGAATAAGATTATTCTATGTTCTGAAGTGTTTTATATATTTGATAAAATTACTTTTTTGGGTTGACCGATCCCGTGAGCAAGACTTGGCCCACCGCGTAACACCACAGGGACACAGGCATAAAGCCAATTTCATGGTCGCCGATGACGCGCTTGCCCGACATGTTGCGCGTGAGCGCCTTTGACGGTGTTGTGGGTTGGTTTTCATCCAAAAATTCCAACATGTCGCCCAAAACTTTGCTCGGCTTGGACATCGCTTTGTTGCTCCAGTCGATCTCTAGACATTTGACAGGCGTATTACCCTTCGCCGGCATCTCGACCAAAGCCACGTGTTTGTGTTTGCGCCCTTTTTTCCAAAAGGCATAGAACAAACGCTGGAATGTCGGCGAGTGCATAAATTGAGAAATCACCGCCGTTTCCGCCAGACGTGCCATGGCCTCATCACCGATGGCGACGGGGCCGGCTAAGCCTGCACGTAACGCCGGTGAGGTCAGATACACCTTGAACCGCGTTTGACGTTGAAACCGCTTGGATTCCCCATCAACCCGCCAGATGCGTTTGATCAGATAGGAATCTTCCAAAAACTCTAAATACTTTCGCAGTGTGTTTTTGGCAACGCTCATATCGCGTGAGAGATTTTCGATGCTGGTTTCAATGCCCGATTCCAGCGCCAAGCGGGTCATCAGTTTTGCCACCTCGCGTTGGTCGGCAATGCCGCTGAGCCCGGCCAAGTCGCAGTGCAAAATCTTCGACGCCACATCCACCGAATTGGTGCGCTGATCGCCAACCGCAAACGCGACCTCCGGAAAACCGCCCGCATTGACGTAATCGACAAAGTGATTGTTCAAAGCATCCAGATCCGTCAAACGGCCTTGAGCATCAAAGAGTTTGTCCCGGATACGTTTGATGTGCAGATATTCGACAAACAACACGGGCGGCAGCACCGCATGGCTGAACGGTCCGGGCGCTTTGCGTTTTTTACCCTCTGGCGTCGGGATGAGCGTGTCTTCGGCCGGCATCAATGCGCTGACCGCAGTGATGCGGCAAGTCGGACGGGCGCGCGCCAGTTCGTCTAATCGTTTTTCCCATTCGGGCACATTGTGCATGTCGTCCAAGAAGACATAGGCGCCTGCACCGCCTTCGCCGACGCCCGCGGCTTCGAAAGCCTGGTCCAACAATTCGATCAAAGGATGGTTCGCAAAAGCCGGATTGTCCAAACGGAGATATATGAGTTGTTCGGGGGGAACCCCAAGATCCATCAGCAGATTGATCACCTGCTTGATTAAGACGGATTTACCAGACCGGCCCGGTCCAGCCAAAACGGCAGCCAATCCACCGCCAGCGCGCACACGTTGGGTAAATGGCTGAACAAAAGCCCGGCGCGCCACACGCTTCACAGCAATGTCTATGGCGCCAGTTGTCCACCACGCATTGTCCAGGATCAGCCGATTTTTATAATCAACATCAAGCATTTAAATCCCCAACGACAAAACCGCCAGCGCAAAACGGCTGTCTTTTTCAACCCAATAATAAGGCAAACTATATGATTTTATCTTATTTTTCAATACTAAATTACTGAATTTAAACCTTCTTTTGTCTTATCTTTTGTTTTTTAATTCTTTAATTGTTTGACGTAATTTGGGTAGTCTCTCGCGCTCAAACCACACATTCTTTTTCATCCAAGACGTATTTCGCCAACTGGGGTGTGGCAGGGGGAAAATCGATGGGGCGTACTCTTGGCCACACGCACCGTTTGCGTCATGGTTCTTTTCCGCGCATCTCCCAGGTATACTTTTTGCGCATACATCCCGATCAGCAAGGTCAATTCAATATTGGGCAAGACGGCTTTTAAGCGGTCATGCCATAGCGGCGCGCATTCCGGGCGCGGCGGGTTATCGCCGCCGTTTGGTACGCGGCCGGGATAACAAAAACCCATGGGCATAATGGCGAACTTGTTTGAATCGTAAAAGGATTCTCGATCGACATTCAACCAATCCCGCAACCGATCACCGGAGGCATCATTCCACGGTATGGACGTTTTGTGCACTTTGGTTCCCGGTGCTTGACCGATGATCAAGACCTTTGCGCCAACCCCTGCACGCACAACGGGATTTGCCCCTAAAGGCAGGTCCTTGGCACAGGTCCGACACGCGCGAATTTCTCCAAGAAGGGCTTTGAGATCATCCATGATTGCGCCATGATGCGCGCTCTTCCAACACTCGTCCACCGTCCCGGAACACATCATGCGTTTGGCCCTGCACAATCCCTATGTCTTAGCCCTCGCCGCAGTTGCGGCTCTGTTGGTCATAGCTGGTCTTGTGTGGACGGTCTTAGCCCCGCCCGCTCCGCCGCAATTGGCGATGCAAATCGCAGATGCACGGTCTGTTTTGGATCACGCACGCGCACAGGGGCGCATTCACCCCCTGCCCTACGCGGTTCAAATCCCAAAGGGTGATGGAGTCACAACAGATGAGCGCAAGACTCTTTTCATGGCCAAGCTTTTGCCGCTCATTGTCGCCGAAAACGACCGCATATCCACACAACGCCGGCAGCTTTTGACGACCACGATTGCCCCGGCACAACTCAATGCGCTGGGGCTCGCCTATGGCCTAAAGCCGAAAACTACATCTAAGGATAGTTTGCTTTCCAGAGTTGACACGCTGCCGGTTTCTTTGGTTTTGGCGCAAGCCGCCATTGAATCGGCTTGGGGCACGTCGCGGTTTGCTCAAGACGGCAATGCCTATTTTGGCGAACGCACATTTGACCCAGACGCACCTGGGCTGACGCCGAAGCGCGCGAGTGGATTTAAGGTCAAGAGTTTCGACACGGCTCAGCTGTCTGTGCGCTCCTATATGCGCACTCTAAATACGCACCGCGCCTATTCAGCCTTGCGTCAACGCCGCGCACACCTGCGCGCTGGAAACGCACCCGTGCTGGGCCCGGATCTGGCCCAATATCTCAAAGATTATTCTGAAATTGGTAACAATTACATACTCTTAATCGAACGCACAATTTCGGGTAATGATCTGTACGCCTTTGATCAGCTTTTGTTATCCACGCATTGACCTCAAAATAATCAACCTGCACCTACACCTTCGAGGGTTGTGAGTGCCCTGGCGCACCCGGATAATTCCTGCCGTCAGAGCCCGTCCCCAGGAGAACAAACGTGGTCAACGTCCTTTTTGTATGTCTTGGCAACATTTGCCGATCCCCCACCGCCGAAGGCGTTTTTCGCGATCTGGTTGAACGCGAAGGTTTGGCCGATCAGATCACCATCGACAGTGCGGGAACACACGCCTATCACGTCGGCGAACAACCCGACCGCCGCGCACAAGCCGAAGCCCAACGGCGCGGCATTGACATCAGTGCCCTGCGCGGCCGCCAAGCGCGGCCACAGGATTTTCAAACCTTCGACTATGTCTTGGCCATGGACCGCTCCAACCACGACAACCTCATGTCCATCTGTCCTTTGGGCAGTGAAGAGCGTCTCGCCATGTTCTTAGACTTTGCGCCGAACGTGGATCGTCGCGAAGTCCCTGATCCTTATTATGACGGTGGTTTCAACAAAGTATATGACATGATTGAGAAAGCCGCACAGGGTTTACTTGCCGATATTCGGACCAATCACCTCTCCTAACACTCCGCAAAAGAGGAGCCCCGGTGAGCGCCAACCGACACGCCCGATTGTCCCATTTGGTGGGGGCCGAAATTGACGAGCTTCAGCCCCTTTCTGGCGGGTGTGTCGGCGATGTCAACCGGGCGGAGTTGTCAGACGGGCGCACTGTGGTGATCAAATCCGCCCCCGAAGGCACAGACGAAGCCCAAGGCATTCATGTCGAAGGGGACATGCTGATTTATTTGCGTACGCATTCTCACTTGCCGGTCCCCGACGTCCTCGCCAGAACGGACGGGGCTCTGGTGATGGAATATCTCAACACCGGGGGCGGGCTTAGCGCGCGCGTTCAAGACGACGCAGCGCACCATGTCGCCAAGCTC
The DNA here is from genome assembly GCF_036689815.1 of Magnetovibrio sp. PR-2. NCBI lineage: Bacteria > Pseudomonadati > Pseudomonadota > Alphaproteobacteria > Rhodospirillales > Magnetovibrionaceae > Magnetovibrio > Magnetovibrio massiliensis. The sequence continues at coordinate 49,211 of NZ_JBAHUR010000001.1, forward strand.
CACGATATTTCGACTGACGACGGCTTTGGCTTTGATTTTGACACGGTCATTGGCGGACTGCACCAACCCAACCCTTGGACCCCATCATGGGTCGATTTTTTCCGCGATCAGCGCCTCATGTCTATGGGGCGCGACGCAGAGCGCGTCGGGCGTATGCCGACGCTACTGCTAAACCGCTTAAGCCAATTTTGTGAAAACTTGGATCGTTGGATTCTTGAGCCGCCGAGCCCCAGCTTGCTCCACGGCGATATGTGGTCAGGAAATGTGTTGAGCGCACAACACCGCATCACCGGTTTTATCGACCCGGCCATTTATTTCGGGCATGCAGAAATCGAGCTTGCCTTTACCACCCTATTTTCTACGTTTGGGCGGCCTTTTTTCGATGAATATCAAAAGCTACGCGCTATCGAGCCGGGATTTTTCGAAGAACGTTTGGACATTTACAACCTCTATCCGCTATTGGTTCATGTCCGCTTGTTTGGCGGCTCTTATGTCGGCTCGGTTGAACGTACTCTGCGAAAGTTTGGATTTTGATGCCTCCCCAATTGGTGATTTTTGACTGTGACGGCGTCTTGGTCGACAGCGAGATGATCGCATCGCGTCAACTGGCCGCTTACCTCACCGAACTGGGAAGAGACACGTCGGCGGCCGAGTGCCGTGCGACGTTTACCGGTATGTCGATCAAATCCGTCGGCGAACATGTCCGCCGGGATTGGGACATGACTTTACCTGAGGACTTTGTTGAACAGCTCCGCCTGCGCGACATCGACGCCTTCACCCGTGAACTGCTGCCCATCGCCGGCGTCCGCGACGTCATAGAGACCCTAAAATCCCAGCAGATCCCCATCTGTGTGGCCTCCAGCGGCACGCCGGAAAAAATACGCCACTCACTGACCATCACGCAATTGCTCGACCTCTTCGACGACAAGCTCTTTAGCGCAACGCAAGTCACCCATGGCAAGCCCGCTCCTGATTTGTTTGAACTTGCTGCCTCCAAAATGGGGGCGACGCCCGCGCAATCCGTCGTTATTGAAGACGCAGCGCCAGGCGTTCAAGGTGGTGTGGCTGCCGGAATGACTGTTTTGGGATTTACGGGCGGCAGTCATTGCACTCAAGAAAGTCGCGAGGCCTTGATCAGCGCCGGAGCTGAGGACGTATTTGCAACAATGAACGAATTACGCACCTACTTTTAATAAGTCTCTTAATTTTACAAATATATCAATTGCTTATGATTAAATTCAAATAAAATATTTATTATTGGAATTTTCAACTTCGAGTGAAAAACCATATATTGACTTATAAGTAGGTACTTCTTTTTGAACTCTTCAACACACTTATCACACAACCATTTAAAGCTATTTAGAAACCGCACTGTTCTTATTTAGTAAACTTAATTATGATATTTAATCAACGGGTTATACATAGGTCCACGATGTGTAATGACACTCTCAAACAAGGTAAAACCCAGCCCTTCAAAGGTTTCTACCTTTAGATCAGCATGCGCCTCTAGATAGTCCGCGAAGCGAAATTGCGATACAGCACCGCGGCGAAACCGCGCCAAGGTGACATGTGGCTGATATTTTCGGTGTTCCGGCTCTAATCCTGCCCGAATCAATACACCGTCAATGGTGCGGTGAAGGTCTGTCAACGTCCCCTGGGGGTGATCCTTCACTCCCGCCCAAAGGGAATGCGGCGGACGGCCAAAGGTCCCAACGCCCACAAGGGACAATGCATAGGGCTGGACACGCACGACCTCCAGAGCTTTAGCAAGGTCTTCAGCCACATTTTCATCGACTTCGCCAATAAATCGCAAAGTGATGTGCATGTTATCTGGCGCGACCCAACGGGCCTCAGGCAGACCATTTTGTATTAAAATCAACTGATTAGATGCGTTCTCGGGTATTTGAATCCCGACAAAGAGCCGTATCATGTGCGCCGCTCCCTTTCACAAAAGCGCTTACGGTGCTGGGTTGGGGATGGCCGTATGAACGACTTCAATTTCCGCCAGGATCTCATCACTCAACTCAACGTCGATTGAAGCGATGTTTTCTTTCAGCTGCTCCATCGTCGTCGCGCCAACGATGTTTGAGGTCAAGAACGGCTGACGGTTGATGAAAGCCAATGCCATGGTCGCTAAATTAAGATCAAACTTCTGGCTAACAGCAGCGTAAGACTCAACTGCAGATGCACATAAGTCTCTTAAATAACGGTCAAAATAAGGAAATAAGGTTAGCCGAGCACCTTCAGGCCGCGCGCCGCGCAAGTATTTACCGCTGAGCACGCCAAACGCCAAAGGTGAGTACGCCAACAGACCGCATTGTTCGCGGACTGACACTTCAGCCAGCCCGACTTCATAAGTCCGGTTAAGCAGATTGTATGGATTTTGTACCGAAGCCACCCGGGGCAACCCGAGGCGTTCAGACAGCTCAACGTATTTCATCACGCCCCAAGGGGTCTCGTTCGACACGCCGACGGCGCGAATTTTCCCGGCTTTGTGCGCGTCGGAGAGCGCTGACAACGTTTCTTCCAGCGGCGTCCAATCGGCCTGATCGCTGTGCTCGTAGTTCAAACGCCCAAAAAAGTTGGCGGGACGTTCCGGCCAGTGGATTTGATAAAGATCGATGTAATCCGTTTGTAGACGGCGCAAGCTTTCGTCTATTGCTTTGGAAATATTGGCTTTATCCAGTCTCATAGAACCCGGACGCATATAATCGACCGGCGGGTTTTGACCGTTCGCATTTTTACACGCGATTTTTGTCGCCAAAACCACCTTGTCCCGACCGCCACGGGCTTTGAGCCAGTTGCCAATGATGGTTTCCGTCGCCCCATAGGTTTCAGCGGTGGGTGGAACACTGTACAGCTCCGCCGTATCAAAGAAATTCACCCCTTGGGCTAGGGCGTAATCCATTTGCTCGAAAGCGTCATCTTGGGTGTTTTGACGCCCCCACGTCATGGTTCCCAAACAAATACGGCTCACATCGAGGCCGGTTTTTCCCAATGCACTGTACTTCATCATAAATCCTTATATATTCAAATATAGAAATACTAATTATCAAGCACAAAGAGTTACTTGATAACAGATATGATTTTATTTTTTATGCGTTTAACAATTATTTCCACACCCTTCGCATTGGGGTGAATCCCGTCTTTTTGGTTCAATTGGGGCAGAGCGGCAACATTTTCCAGAAAAAACGCATCGAGGGCGACGCCATGCTTTTGCGCCAGATCTGGATAGATGGAATTAAACTCACGGCCATAATCTTCCCCTAAGTTTGGGGGTGCCACCATACCCGTCAACAGAACCGGGATGTTACGTGTTTTCAGCGTGGCGACGATCCAGTCAAGGTTTTCCCGCGTTTGCGCAGGATCTAGGCCTCTCAGTCCATCGTTCGCGCCCAGTTCCACAATCACGCCGTCAACCGGTGTTGCTAACAACCATTCCAGCCGCGAACGCCCACCTGCGGAGGTGTCACCGGAAACGCCACCGTTGATCACCACGACATTATGACCGTCAGCCTGCAAAGCCGCTTGCAATTGCACCGGAAACGCGTCTTTTTGATCTAATCCATAACCTGCGGTGAGACTGTCGCCCAATGCCAAGACCACCTTGGCTTTTTCCGCTTCACCGGCCTGTACACCGTGCGGTGTTAACACAATAGCCGCACACACGAGACATATATTGACAAGCTTGCTCAGCGGGCCATATCCCCTAAAGCTAAAGAAACCGCGCAAAATAGTACTCAAATTCATCACAAGGCTGTCCTATGCCCGATATGCAAACCACATCGTCATCTGCCATTCATTTAAATGACGTTCACTTGAGACTTAACAGTGATGCGGGCGAGGTCAATATCTTGCGTGGAATAAATCTCGACATCGCACGCGGTGAAACCATCGGTTTAGTCGGGCCTAGCGGGTCCGGAAAAACATCCTTGCTGATGGTGATCGCCGGACTGGAACGCGCCAGCGCGGGCCAAATCCAAGTCGCTGGGAACGACATCACCAATCTCAGCGAAGACCAATTGGCGCTGTTTCGGCGCGAACACACGGGTATTGTCTTTCAAAACTTCCATCTGGTGCCAACCATGACGGCGTTGGAAAACGTCGCCCTGCCCCTCGAATTCGCGGGGCGCAAGCACGCCTTTGAAGCGGCGCGGGATCAGCTGGACGCTGTGGGTCTGTCCCATCGCCTTGAACACTACCCCGGCCAATTGTCGGGTGGTGAACAGCAACGGGTCGCTTTGGCCCGTGCTTTTGTCACGGAACCGACCTTGTTGTTGGCGGACGAACCAACGGGAAACCTGGACGGCAAAACTGGCGAAACCGTGATGGAGCTGTTGTTCGATTTGCACAAACGCAAAAATACCACGTTGGTATTGATCACCCATGCCCCGGTTTTGGCGGAACAATGCTCGCGCATCCTCACCATGTTGGACGGCGAGATCGTCAACGATGCTCAAGCGGGGGTCTCGTCTTAAATCCATGGGAGCACATTCACCAAAATCCAACTTCGCCCTAGCTTGGCGCATCGCCCAACGAGAGATGCGAACGGGATTGACGGGCTTTCGGGTTTTTTTGATCTGCCTCACCTTGGGCGTCGGCGCCATTGCGGCTGTCGGTTCCCTTTCCCAAGCGGTCACCTCGGGCCTTTATAAAGACGCCCGGATTTTGTTGGGCGGCGATATCGACATCTCTCAGCGCCATGTGAAACTATCACCGGATGAACTGGACTACCTCACACAGAACAGTTCGGCGCAATCATCGACCATTGAAATGAAGGCCATGGCGCAAACCGGAAGCGGGGCGTCGGGCACACGCGCACTTGTGGAACTCAAAGGCGTTGACAGCGCGTACCCTTTGGTTGACCAGGTCGGCTTAGAGCCCCCCCACCCCTTACAAGACCAGCTGGCACAACGGGGTGGGCTTTGGGGCGCGGTGATCGATCGCGGTTTGTTGATCAAATTGGACGTCCAATTGGGCGATACGATCCGTGTCGGCCAAACCACGTATGAACTGCGCGGTACCATCACCCGCGAGCCCGATCGGGTTGCGTCTATCGTCAATTTTGGCCCTCGGTTTATGGTCTCCAGTGCTTCACTGGAAGAAACCGGCCTGATCCAACCGGGCAGTCAAATCCGCTATCGCCAGCGCATTATGGTGCAACCGGGCCAAACCGCAGAGGGCTTCACTGCAGAACTAAAAGCTGCTTATCCAGATGCCAGCTGGCGCATCCATGGCCCGGGCAACGCGGCACCCGGGCTACAGAGGTTCATCGATCGGCTGACCTTGTTTTTAACCTTTGCAGGCCTGACCGCGTTGTTGGTTGGCGGCATCGGGGTTTTAAGTGCCGTCAAAAGCTACCTCGACACCAAAACCACCACCATCGCCACGCTCAAATGTCTCGGCGCGCCCAGCGCATTGGTGTTCCAAGCTTATCTTCTTCAGATCTCCGCCATTACCCTGATCGCCATAGGTTTGGGGTTGAGTCTGGGGGCGCTCCTGCCCATCGCGGGAATTGAGCTGGTCAAAGACCACCTCCCCGTCGCTCCACAAGTTGGTCTGTACCCCGAAGCTCTCTTAAAGGCCGCTGTGTTCGGTCTGCTGGTGTCGCTAACCTTTACGCTGTGGCCCTTGGCCCAAGCCCAAGAAACACCGGCGGCCAATTTGTTTCGCACTAATGTCGCACCGCTGACCCAACGCCCACAGTTGCGCTATGCCCTGGCTGTTGCCCTAGGCGCACTGGGACTTGGCGCGCTGGTGGTCTTTTGGTCCCAAGAACAAAACTTTGCCTACTGGTTCGTCGCCGTCAGCATGGCAACGGTGTTTTTGCTGCACTTAGGGGCCTTGTTCGTGATGCAACTCGCGCGCAAAATCCCGGCCTCAAACAGTGCCGTCATACGCCTGGTGCTTGCCAACCTGCATCGCCCAGGCACGTCGACACCGTCCGTGGTGCAAGCCTTGGGCGTTGGACTGTCAGTTCTGGTCGGCGTGGCGTTAATCCAAAGCAACATCTCCAAACAAGTTCAAGACTCCATCCCCGATCAGGCCCCCGCCTATTTTTTCATCGACATTCAACCTCACCAAGTCGCTGACTTCGATCAAGTGCTAACGGACCTTGACGGCACCCACGATTTGTTGCGCAAACCGTCTTTGCGGGGGCGCATCGTCAAAATCGACGGCGTTCCTGTGGATCAAGTGGACGTGGCGCAAAATGTGCGCTGGGCCGTGCGCGGCGACCGCGCCCTGTCTTATGCGCAAACCCCCACTGAAGGCACCGCGTTCGTGGCCGGTGAATGGTGGCCACAAGATTACCAAGGCCCTCCACTCATTTCCATGGACGCAAATGTCGCCAAGGGCTTCGGTGTCGGCGTTGGGGACACCTTAAGCGTCAATGTCTTGGGCCGAGAAATCACGGCCGAGATCACATCACTGCGCAAGATCGATTGGCGCACACTGCGGTTTGACTTTGCCATTATCTTTGCTCCCGGAACACTCGAAGGCGCGCCTCACACCCATATTGCTGCGATTAAAGCCACCGAAGCCGCTGAGCCCGACATCGAACGCGTCGTCGCCGACAACTTCGCCAACATCTCCGCCATTCGTGTGCGCGACGCCTTAGCCGCCGCCAACCGTTTGATTGCCGGCATCGGCACGGCGGTTACCGGCACGGCATCGGTCACGGTCTTGGCCGGCATCATTGTTTTAGGCGGCACCATCGCCGCAGCACGCACGCGCAGAATCTACGACAGCGTCGTTTTTAAAGTCTTAGGCGCCACACGACGCCAGATCATGGGCGCTTTTTTGTTGGAATATGGTCTTTTGGGTCTGTTTACGGGAATTGTTGGGGCTGGCGTCGGCACGTTGATCAGCTGGGCCGTGATTGTACAAATCATGGGCATGAAGTGGTCGTTTATCCCCCAAGACGCCCTCATCACCGTGTTTGGCGCTATCTTGCTCACCCTTTTGATGGGCTTTTTCGGCACGTGGCGCGCGCTCGGCCAAAAGGCCAGCGGTCACCTGCGCAACGAATAGTACGTATTTCACACCGATTTCATCCAGTTGCCCTTGAATTGCCTCAAAATCCTGACATATTACATTTAACGTAATTTAACTGATGGAGTGAACGCCAGATGGCTTTCGAACCGCAAAACCAAACCATCCTGCGGACAGACACCCGCGCAGGAACCATGGAAATCGACCAAGGCCTGCGCAGCTACATGCTGAAGGTCTACAACTACATGGCGTCCGGCCTGGCTTTGACTGGCATCGTCGCCATGTTCACCGCCAGCTCTGAAACCATGATCCAAGCGATTTATGGTACGCCGCTGCAATGGGTGGTCATGCTGGCTCCTCTCGGCTTTATCCTGTTTATGTCTTTCGGCATCCACAAAATGAGCGCTGCCACTGCTCAGGCCCTGTTTTGGGCCTTCGCTGCCGTCATGGGCCTGTCCATGGCCTGGATCTTCTTGGTCTTTACCGGCGCTTCGGTCGCACGCGTCTTCTTCATCACGGCAGGTATGTTTGCGGGTATGAGCTTGTACGGCTACACCACCAAGCGTGACCTGTCCGGCTTTGGCTCATTCCTGTTCATGGGATTGATCGGCATTATCATTGCTTCGATCGTCAACATCTTCTTGGAATCCACGGCTCTGCAATTTGTGATATCCGGCGTTGGTGTATTGGTCTTCACCGGCCTGACCGCATGGGATACGCAACAAATCAAAGCCATCTACAGCGAAGCCGACAGCCCGGAAGTGGCTAAGAAAAAAGCCATCAACGGTGCCCTGCGCTTGTATTTAGACTTCATCAACCTGTTCATGATGTTGCTACAATTGCTGGGTAATCGCGAATAAACTGAGACCATAAACATCACAAAAACCGCCCAGCGATCTGGGCGGTTTTTTTGTGCCTGATTTCAGAGTTACCCCACAGGCCCGCGCAGGCGCTCCATGGCGGCGTTGAGTTGGCTCATGCGTTGGTGGGAACCGTCTTGGCTATCTGGGTGGTAAATCGTCGCCAAACGCCGAAAACGACTGCGCACCTCTGCAGCATTGGGATAGGTGCCCGGCTGAAAACCCAAAACATAGAGCGCCTGTTCACGCGACAGGACACCGTCTTCCAGGGGCTCGAAGTAGAGCGACTGCACAACGGCTCGCAAGCGTTCCAATTCATCATGGGTTTCGCGCAAAAGCTTTTGCTGCGCCTCGTGTTCCATGCGTTGGTCATCCAGCGTTGCCTGGCTTTCGACACCAATGTTCATGTGACCCCGGTCAATGGCCATGGCCAGGCTTAGGGCCTTGCGCACAGTTTCGATGTCGAACCCCGGGCTCATGCGAACCTGAAGACGCGGCTTACGCCGCCACGGTTTACCCGCAGAGCGCCCAGATTGAAGAATAACCGTTTCGCGGTCGTCACGTGCCGGATCACCCGGGTCTGGTGCCCGCGCAATGGCCTCTTGGGACACCATCAGGACCACAGAGCGCGCCAAGTCCGCCACGTTGCACCCTTTGCGTTCTGCCAAAGCCAAAACCTCATCACGAAACCGGCTGGAGCACGGCACCGTATAGGAATGTTTATTGGTGCGGGCCGGCGGCCTGTTCTCACGTGCTGTGCCGTTTTCCATTCGCTCTTGCTCACCATCCGTCATGTAACGTACATACCGATGCGCAGATTCCTTTGTAAGCGCATCACACCCCACCAGTTTAAGACACTACCGCAACCAATCAACTGCAAATGCAGTTATTTTGTCGAAATTTACGCGGTTTGGTTAATAAAGCGTTGCAAGTTAGACGGTTAAGTTAATGTATTGGTTTAAGAAAATACTCTAACTATAAACAAATCAAGCAATTATATTCACTTAATTCATTTTTAGGAAAACTGCGTGGAGGCCCAGTTCGGGGCTAGAGCTCTCATTAAAAACATGAAACTTGAGCCATTTATCCTGTCACGGCCCCCTCCTTTGCACCTTTCCCTACCCGTTAACTGCAAAAGAAGTTGGCTGCTCGTCCTCAAACTTTCGGGGCAATCCCGTCCAACGCAGATTTTCCACAACAGCGCCGGGTTAAGACCCCTCTGGCGCAGGATTTTTGTCTTGGCAGAGGTCGGTGTGCAGCATCCACAAGGCCGCGGCCATGAGGCGGGCGTTTATATTTCATTAACCATAACCCGTCGGCTCCAATCCAGATCGCATCCGGGCTCCGACAGGGCTGTGCATATGCCCGCAGACTGATCCGGCGTCGGTCTTCGACTGAGAGAGGTCTGTCCTCACAGGCCTTAGCACTGCGCGTCAAATTGTCGCACAACCCAGCGTTTCGATTTCGTAATGGTTTAGATTTTTATTTTATTTTCAAAGAGATCGTCAGATGCTGTTACGCAAAGTACGCCTTGATCACGCGGTGAAGGTTGCCCGCCTGCTGTTGTCTCGCGGCTAACGTTCTTGCGCCCAACACCGCAGGCGACATCCAGGGGCGCTATTATTACCGATTGAGAACGTGTTCAACGCATTTCGGGTGCGCACCGACGCAAACAATTGGCTTAAGGTCACATTAACCATAAGACCGGCATCGCCGGCGTCCGGTGTTGAGCCGCTCAAAGCGAGGTCGTGACGCTTTGTTATTCAATGCCAGGATGGGTGTATTTGGGCCGCTCCAAAATTGCTTCGCAAACGGTATGGATCGCACCCCCGAACATCTACGGGCGGACTTCACGCGACGACCCCCAGCCGTAAATGCCCAGCGCAAGCCAAATGCAGGCGAAAGCGATGAGGTGTTCCAGTGTGAACGGTTCATCGAACACAAACACCGCCAAGACAAATTGTCCCGTGGGCACGATGTACATCAGCAGCCCAAGGGACGACAGCCGCAAGATTCGGGCGGCCCGGGCGAACAACAGCAACGGCAGAGCGGTCACAAACCCCGTCACAATCAACAGCGCGGCGTCTGTCAAACTGTTGAAAAACACAGCGGTCCCGGAAAAGGCAGACAGCCACACGATGTAGGCCATCGCCCAAGGCAGCAACAGCAAGGTTTCAAGATACAAACCGGGCAGCGAGCCCACCGGCGCGGTTTTCCGCACCAATCCATAGATGGCCCAGCTCACAGCCAAGCCAAACGACACCCAGGGAAAAAGGCCAAGACTCATGACCAAAAACCCAACCCCAAATCCAGCAAGGCCGACCGCCGCCCAAGCCGTCGTACGCAAGCGTTCGCGCAAGATCACCACCCCCAGCACGACGCTCATCAGCGGCGAGATGTAATAACCCAGGCTGGATTGCAGAACCACGTCGTTGGCGACGGCCCAAATGAAAATGCCCCAGTTGCAGGCCACGGCGGCCCCTGAGAGCGCCATGATTCTGAGCGTTTTCGGCTGATAAAATGATTTTGAAGATAGCTCCCGCCCCCGCCCGACCAAAACCATCAGGACAATCACGAAGACCAACGACCACGCCGAGCGGTGCGCCAGCACCTCCAACGCTGGGATATGCGCGACTTGTTTGAATACCAAGGGGAACATGCCCCAAATCAGTGTCGAGCCGACACCCAACAATACGCCCTCTCCCGGCGAAGCGCTGAGCGCACTGTCCACACGCTGGGAGGCTGGAACAGGGCTGTTATCCATGACAAATCAATCCATTGAGCCAATACGATTGCCTGTGACCAAAGGGTGTTCACCGTGGGATGAATCCAGTACACTCTGTCCACTTGCTGGATATATCTTAGGGGCCGCAGAGGGATTTTCGATGTTTAAATTTTATGTCTCGAAGGTGCGGGCATTTTTGTCTTCTGAACAAGGGGCCACCGCCATCGAATATTCCTTGATTGCTGTGCTGATCTGCGTCGCCATCGTCGGCGCGCTGAACTTGTTTGCGGATAGTATGGGCAACATGTTCAACTCCATTTCCAACGCTGTGGAAAACGCAAACTAGCCGTCTTGTCGTCTTTGCAACAGCCTTTCTCCCTCAAAACCAACCCAAAGTCGCCGTTTTGAGCGCCTTTTGAACTGGTGCGTCTTTTGCTTGTCTCTCTTCATCTGTAGCCAAAATTGTAGAGCGGACGACGATGAAAACCTTTCTCGACTGGTCGGCGTATGAAGACGCCGGTATGGGCGATGCCTATGCCGATATCCCCAAACACGGCGGCGATTTTGCCAAAGCCGTTGCCGCGTGCATCAACAGCCGCCAATGCGAACAGCTGGGCAAACAGGTCATGTGCCCCAGCTATAAGGTCAGTGAAAATCCGCTTCTGTCCACGGGCGGGCGGGTGAAACTTCTCAAATCGGCCCTCAACGCCGAAAACGTCGACACCGCCTTGGCCGACCCCGACCTGATTGAGGCCATGGAGCTTTGTGTTTCGTGCAAAGGCTGCAAGCGCGAATGCGAAAACAACATCGACATGCCGTTGATCAAAGCCGAATACCTCGCTCACAAAGTCGCGCGAGATGGCTTAAGCCTGCGCGCACGCCTGTTTGCCTACGCGCCGCACTGGCTGGAGCGTCATGCATGGCTGAAACCCTGGGTGCGGCTGAAAAACCAACAGGCTTGGCTGTCGCGTATCGCCTTGGCGGTTTTCGGTTTGGCCGACCGCCCCCTGCCCGAGCCTGCCGCCAAAGCCTTTTCATCGCCGAAACCCCAAATGGGCTTAGACGACAAACCCCACGTCGTTTTGCTGGCCGATACCTTCACCCGCCATTTTGAACCACACATCGCCCAAGCCGCTATCGACATTTTGCGCCATGGCGGTTACGGCTTTGAAGTGTTGGAACCTTTGGACATTGATCTTGAACCTACACGTGCCTTGTGTTGCGGGCGAACGTTTTTGGCCCAGGGCTTGATCGATCAAGCCCGCACCGAGGCTAGGCGCTTGTTCAAGGCGCTCAAACCCCACATCGACGCCGGGCGCATCGTTGTGGGGTTAGAAGCGTCTTGCGTGTTGGGCCTGCGCGACGATGCCCAAGCCTTGGGGCTTGACGATGACGTGAAGGTCTTGGGCAAATCCGTTTTGTTATTTGAAGAATTTCTCGCCAAAGAAATCAAAGCCAAACGTTTGGATTTGGATCTTGCGGACATGCCCGCCAACGCCTTGATCCACGGCCATTGCCACCAAAAGGCCGTTGGCGCGATGAAGTCCGTGCGCCGGGTTTTAAAAACCGTGCCCGAACTGGACTTCGACATGATCGACGCCAGCTGTTGCGGTATGGCGGGGACTTTTGGGCTGGAAGCGGAGCATGCGGAAATGTCTCAACAGATGGCAAACCAAGCGCTGATGCCGACCCTTGCTCAAGACCCGGACGCCATCGTCATCGCCAATGGGTTTTCCTGCCGCCAACAAATCAAAGCCTTGGGCGATGATCGCCCCCGCCACATCGTCGAAATCATTGCCGAACGGCTGGCCCCTAAATCATAGCTCAAACCCGCGTCATCAAATCATAACACGACTGTCATGGTCGTGACTTGGCGTGCCGACATGCTTGATCGTTAGAGATTCGCGCATTTTGCACAGATCACAACGCTGGGGGTTTCCCGTGAACAGGTTAAGCAACCCGCCGATCGGTTCCGTCGATTATATGAGCGCCGCCAACCCGCACAGCGGCCGCGAAGCGTTCACCCGCCGTGTTGTCATCACCGGTCTTGGTATGGTGTCCCCGCTGGCCGACGGCGTCGAGCCCTCCTGGAAACGCCTGCTCAATGGCCGTTCGGCTGTGCGCCGCATCGAAGGGTTCGATGTCGACGACATTCCGTGCAAAATTGGCGCACAAGTCCCGACCGAGCACGATGAGCATGCTTTCATCGCAGACGATTATATGTCCGCCAAAGACCAGCGGCGCACGGGCAAGTTCATCATGTTCGGCATGGCGGCCGCCAAGCAGGCCATCGAAGACAGCGGCTGGTCCCCCGACGGTGAAGCGTGTCTGCGCACGGGTGTCTTGCTCGGCTCCGGCATCGGCGGCTTAAACGAAATTTCGCGCGGCACCCACATCGTCGATGAAGGTGTGCGCAAACTCAGCCCCTTTTTCATCCCCGCAAGCTTGATCAATCTCATTTCCGGGCAAGTCTCCATCCAATACGGCTTTCAAGGCCCTAATCATGCCATCGCCACAGCAGACGCCACGGGCACAAACGCGATTGGTGATGCGGCGCGCCTGATCCAGTGGGGCGACGCCGATGTCATGATTGCCGGCGCTGCCGAAGCCATTTGCTGTCGCCAAGGCTTGGCTGGGTTTTCCCGCACCAAAGCATTGAGCACGCATTTTAATGACGACCCTCAGGCCGCGTCGCGCCCTTGGGACCGCGCACGCGATGGCTTTGTTTTGGGCGAGGGTGCAGGCGTTGTTGTCCTAGAAGAGCTGGAGCACGCCAAAGCGCGCGGTGCTCAGATTTATGGGGAAATTGTTGGCTATGGCATCACCGGCGATGCCGACCCGTCCACCACGCCAACATCCGTGGGCGCAGAGCGGTGCATGCGCGCCGCGTTGAAAAAAGCCCATCTAAACCCAAATGACCTAGGCTACATTAACGCCCACGGCACATCCAGCGCCGCCGATTCCATTGAACTCGCCGCCGTGCAGAATGTCTTGGGTGACGCCGTGTCTAGTGTGCCCATGTCTTCGACAAAATCAGCCATTGGTCACCTGTGGGGTGCAGGCGGCGCGTTGGAAACGATCTTCGCCCTGCTGGCCATCCGCGACAACGTCGTGCCGCCCACGTTGAACCTCGATAATCCCGAAGACACGACCATGGACTTGGTTGCCCATGAGGCCCAAGAGCGCAAGGTCGACGCCGCCATGACCAACTCGTTCGGGTTTGGTGGGGCAAACGCGTCCTTAATCGTGCAGCGTTTTTAAACCGTCATCTTTGTCATCAATCTTTTGCCCGTCTGCCACCGAACAGTCACATTGCCAATGTTATGGTTTGCCAAGCGATTCGCTGATGGCTTTCGGGCAAGGGCATTCGGTCATGGATGACACCGCACATAACCACGTTTCTGTACTTCCGACCGACTCACGTCGTTACCGCACCATATTTCTTTCTGATATTCATCTGGGCAGTCTCGGCTGTCAGGCCGAAATGTTGCTGGATTTTTTGCGCGTGCACGACTGTGAAAAGCTGTATCTGGTGGGTGACATAATCGATGGGTGGCGGCTGAAGCGGTCTTGGTATTGGCCTCAAGCCCATAACGACGTTGTGCAGAAAATTTTGCGCAAGGTCCGCAAGGGAACGCATGTCTATTTCATCCCCGGCAACCACGATGAATTTGCCCGTGAATTCATTTCCCACAGCTTCGGGGGCGTCGAGGTGGTCGAAAACCCCATCTACGAAACGGTCGATGGGCGCAAGCTTCTGGTCACACACGGCGATGAATTTGATTCCGTCATTCACTATGCCAAGTGGCTCGCTAAAATTGGGGACAGTGCTTATTTATTTACGTTGGTTCTCAATCAATTCCTCAACCGCGTGCGCAGACGGCTTGGATTTCCCTATTGGTCCCTGTCGGCGTATCTCAAATACAAAGTCAAAAATGCCGTCAACTTCATTGCCCAATATGAAGAAGCCGTCGCCACATTGGTAAAACACCGGGGCCACGACGGCATCGTTTGCGGTCACATCCACCACGCCGAAATGCGCGAGATTGCCGGCGTCTTGTATTGCAACACCGGCGATTGGGTCGAAAGCTGCTCGGCGTTGGTTGAACACGACGATGGCCACTTGGAGATTTTGCACTGGAATGACGAGGTGCGCGCCGGTTGCGACACAACCACCCAGACTCAGCCCATCAACATGGCTGCTGAGTAAAATTCCAAAAAATTATTCAATCACCACGGTTTTCACCGGAATGGCAACGGTTACCGTTGTCCCGACACCCAGTTCGCTGGTGATATCCAAAGTCCCGTGGTGCGCTTCGACCAAGGATTTGACGATGGACAGACCCAACCCCGTGCCCTGTTGAGCGATGTGCGGGTCTGTATGGGTTTGCGCAAACGGATCGGTCACCGTGTCGACCTTGTCCGCCGGAATCCCCACCCCGGTGTCGGAGATCTGTATAACCACCAGTTTACTTTGGTCCATCACACGCACGCTGATCTCACCACCCGGACCCGTGAATTTCACCGAGTTGGACATAATGTTCAAAATAATCTGCGTGATCGAACGCCGGTCAGCATACAAAGTCGGGCACGGTTTAGCGATGTCACTGTGGATTTTAATTTGATTGTCTCGTGCCGCAGTCTCCACATTGCGCAGGCATTCCTGCACGATTTCGCCAACGTTGATGTCTTCGTTGGTCATGGGCCGCTTGCCCGCTTCGATGGCGGCGATATCCAACATATCGTTCACCAGCGCTAACATGTGCTGCCCACTGGAATGAATATCGTCTGCATAATCGGTGTATTTGTTGGCACCGAGCGGTCCAAAATACTGACCGCGCAACATCTCACTAAAGCCCAAAATAGCGTTAAGCGGCGTGCGGAATTCGTGGCTCATCGTGGCCAAGAATTCAGATTTCGCTTGGTTGGCACGCTCGGCCTCCACCAAGGCGGCTTGCAATTGTTTCTCCGCAATTTTGCGTTCCGTGATGTCCCGGCCTTCGGGGATGAGAAGCTCAACCTCACCGTTGTCGTCCAGCATGGGCTTCATGGAAAAATCGATATGCGACAATGAGCCGCTTGGATTGGGATGAAGCGTTTCAAAGCGCACAAATTCACCACGCCGGGCCCGCGCGGCGGCTTGTTTCAGCTTTTCTTGTGTTTCGCGAGAATGTGCCCACCAGGGCCCTTCCCAAAAGGGTTTGCCCAACACATCGTCGGCCCCGACGTCGGCAAAATCCAAGGCCGTTTGGTTGGCTTCGATCAATGTGCCGTCGGGCAACATCAGACCGATAAACTGAAAACTTTGATCAAACACGGCGCGGAACAGACGCTCGTTCTTTTGCAATTGTTCAACGGAATCGGCCAGCTTTGTCTGCATGGTGTTGAGCGCATTGGCCACTTCGTCCAGCTCGTCCACCATCTCTTCGCTGGAATGCTCGCGGTCCAAAACCACAGGTGCGACATGGGTGTCGAACGAAATAGACCGTGTATGATCGGCCAAGGTGACCAAGTGGCGCGTCACCAGTTCGCGGAAAATCAAAAACAAAGCCACAGCCAACAAGAACGTCCACAGACCGAAGGCCAACAGCGATTCCAAGGCGGCCCATATCACCCGGTCGTAAATGACCTGTTTACCCGCCGAAACCGTCAACAAACCTAACTGGATGTCCCGACCTTTGGTGGAATAGATCAAGGGGATGTATTCGATAACGACGTCTTCGGGGCTTTCTTTGCCCACCGCCCAGCGGTCCCCTTCCGGGGTTTCAATGGCGGCAAAATCAATGCCTGGGGTGTTGAGCAGGCCTTCGAGCTCAATTTCGATTTGTTTTTGCGAAAAGCTCCAAATACTGGCCGCCAAGCTCGGCCCGTGGGTGACGCGGATGTTTTCGAACCGTTCTTCCAGCAGCGCCATTTCATTGTGATATTGAAGAAACGTCTGTACCGTGGTGGTGATCAAGGTCGCCGAAATGCCAAGAATCAGCAGCGCCGCCGTCAGGCGGTGTGCGATCGCGCCGGAAAAATGCGCGGTCGGGTCAAGTTTTTTCAGCAAGTGTTGAATCATAAGTGCTGATCTTTCGTCCCCACGGACTTCCCCAAGTGCAATTGTAAACAATTGCTCCTTCTTTAAATTCTCTCACAGATCACCACGTGGGGAAACTGTTTATGGCGCAAGCTTCGGAAAAGAGGAGCAAAAATGCATCAGGCCCCCTGTCGAGGGAGCCTGATGAGCACACGATGGTGCAAAAAAATGGTGCCGATGAGCAGACTTGAACTGCTGACCTACGCATTACGAATGCGTTGCTCTACCAACTGAGCTACATCGGCCTAAGAGGTGTCTTTAAGACGGGCTCTTTTAATCCCCGAAATCGCTGCCGTCAACGATGTTTGCTAGAAAATTAGCTCTCTGTCGTCAACAGCAGCGTTTGTTCCACTGGCGCCGCCAGCATATGAAGACCCTGAGGCGTGGTCCAATCTAAGGTGTCGAAGCCATGACATTTCGGACAATGCGCCGTCCAGTCTGCCTCCACATGGCCGCAATCTCTGCAGACCCAGGCCGGGTCATCCTCAGCCGTTGCCGCGCGGGCCAACCAATGGCGCACTTGGTCGGCATTACCCCGGTCTTTTTCTTCCAGCTCCGCCATCAAACGGAAGACTTTGCGGGTTTCACGCCCCACTTCCATGGCGGCGCCCAAATGCGTGCGCACCTGCCCCCAAAGCCCCGCTTCCAAAGCCGCTTCGGCCAAAGCGATGTAGCCTTCGGGATGGCCGGGTTTGTGGGCGGTCAGCGCCTCCAGCGCTTTGACTTTTTCAAACGCATCCTCGGCCCGCTTGGCAGAGAAATACAAGCGCACCAAATCCGGGTGGGGGGCCAAGCTCCAGGCTTTTTCAAGCACACCTTGGGCTTTGTTGCGGCTGCCTTTATCGATGTAGACAATCGCTAAGCGTTTGGCCGCCGCCGTAAATGACGTGTCCAAGGACACGGCCTTTTCCACCATCTTCAGTGCCTTGCCCTGATCCCCCAGCTTTTCGGCTTCCAGGCTTTGGCCGTAGGCGACGATGGCTTGGGCGTGTTTGGTTTCGCCTTGGGTCGGCGCGCTCAATTTGCCCAGCTGTTTGAGCGCTTCCCCGGCTTCAACCCAACTGCCCGCGCGCGCTTCAAGCTCGAACAAGGTTTCGGCCACCCATTGGCTTTTGGGTTTGAGCTCGCGCGCCCGGCGGGTCAATTTAAGAGCCGTTTCATCGTCACCGCGCTTCATAGCTTGGTTGAGCAAACCGCGCAGACCCAAAAACTCCATTTCCGGGTCTTCCAACATCAACGTAAAGAACGTTTCCGCCGCTTGTTCATCCCCGTTCAATTGGGCCGATTGGGCTTTGAGCAACAGTGTGAGCGGCGGTTCGCGCAGCAAACCGTCAGCCCGAATAACCTCTTTGCGAGCCTCTTCAGCGTCACCTGCCGCCACGGCCACCATCCCTTTGGTGAGCGCTTTATAGCCCTTGCGCGAGCGCCGTTCGCGCATGGCAGCACTGATTTGTCCAGGCGCGCGGGTGATAAACAGCCAAAAGCGATAAACCAAGGCCGTGATCACGGCAAATCCCAAAACCGCGCCGCCCAAGACGCCTGCTGACGTGTCCACGCGCCACCCACCCCAATTGAGCGAGACTTCGCCGGGATTGTCGGCAACCCAAATCACACCCCAAGCCAAAGCGCCTACGGCAATGATAAACAAAATGATGCGCAGCATATGCGGGCTCCTCATGGCGCTCACCTCGCCCCAGTTGCGGCCAGAGCGGCAAGGGCATGGCTGTGCAGTACAGCCAGCGCATCCAGGGCTTCAGCCCGGGCGTTGGCCATCTGCAGCCAGCCTTGGGCGGCTTGGGCTTCTGCGCCATGGAGTTCGTTCAACGCCGCCACCGCTGTTGGCATATCGCGTTTGCTCAGCGCCAGCTCGGCAATCGCCAAGGCGCGTTCCACCGGATCGTCAATGCGCGCCGGATCGGTTTGGCGCACCACAACCAAATTTGACAGCGTGCCCGTCACTTCATCCAACCAGCCGTCTCGTTCTTCAGCGTTGTGCGCCTTCATCACCGCCACGGCCACGGGCTTAAAGCCATCCACCAACTCAGCTTGGGTCGGAACGCCCCGGTCAGCGAAAGGTTTGAGCCGTGCACTCGCCGTCGCAACCACCGGGTCTGCGCCGGCAATGCGCTCCAAAGCCATCAACTGTTGGGCAAACGGCGCGGCGCGGTCAATCGCACTGTCCAATTGTGTCACGGACAAGATTAAGGCTTGTGACGACGCCGTCGGATCAATCGCGCGGGGCTGTGTTTCCACCGTGGAGACCCGCGTTTTTAAGGTCGCCATGTCGGCGCGCAGATCCGCGATCAGAGCGGAAATGTGGGCCGTCGCTTCATTGGACAGCTTTGCGCCGTCATCACCCGATTGGGCCTGCGTGCTGAGTTGCTGTTCCAACATGTTCAGACGATCCGTAAGGCCTTGCATCATCGGTTGGATGTCTTCACCCACAGGGGCGGATGGTTGGTTTTGAACTTGGGACTCCAATTCCTGCAAACGCTGGGCGAGGGCTTCGGTTTCGGCTGGCGTTTGAGGCGCGGGTGCACTCACCACGGGCTCGACGGGTGCCGGGGCCGGAACAGGCGGTTCTTGCGGCGCATAAGTGGGGGCCGGTTGGGGGACCGATTGTGGGACAGGTTGCGGCGCTGCCTTCGGCTGTTCCACCCTTGTGTCTGCCGTTTCACGCGGCAGGGTCGGCTGCGTCGGGCGGCGTTCTAAGCCCATGAATGATTTGGCTTTTTGGATATAAGGTTCTGCCGTTTTATGAACGTCGTCCCCCAGGTACGGCCACGCGGCATAGCCCCCGTAGGCTACCACCAACACCAGCGCCAACAGCCACACAAAGCCAGCCCCTTTGGGCTTTTCTTCAGCCTCGGCGGTCACATCCTCAGCGGGTGCTGGGCTTTCGCTGACTTCGGGCGCGTCGGCTTCGATATCAACCACGGTCTTATCGGTATTGTCGGTCATGGACGCTGTGTCCCCCACATTTTCTAACCACGATTTTATATTAGTACATTATGTTTCGAGTAACGCCAAAAGCGAAGTTTGATCGGGCTCATCGGCAATGTGGATATTTTGCCAGTCGAGCTCCTGAATTTCATCCGCGACGGCTAAACTCAAACAATACGCGCTCACGGATGCCAGATGTTGGGCCAAGCCCGCAGCTTTGACCAAACGCGCAAAAGCGGCACCTGTGCGTGGGGAATACAACAAGACCCCGTCCAAAGACCCCGCTTTTAGGGCGTCTTGCGCCACTTGCGGCAATTCGTTTGCTTTAATGGCCTGATACAGCACTTCGCGACGGTACGTATAACCCTTCTGTTCCAAACACCCAGCCAAATCGCCCGCGACTTTGGTGCCAGCGGGATGCAGCAGGGCACCGCCGTCGGGCGAGCATTCGGCCTCCGTCAAAGCCGCCAAGGCCTCCACATCGCCAGAGGCACTTTTGACCGTGTCAAACCCCAACGCAAAGGCTTCGCGCGCGGTGGCATTACCAACACAGAGAGCGGGCAAGAACCGCTCCGCCGAACGCCCCGCAAATGCGCGCGCACCATTGGCCGACGTGAACAGCAAAGCTTGAACCCCGTTCAGGTCCAGCTCATCACCCGGATACAGTTCGATGTCCAACAGCGGTGCGGACAGGCCGTCATGACCCAATCGCTTCAACTGAGCCAGCAAGCCAGGATTGTCGGCGGCGGGACGGGTAACCAATACGCGCATGGACGTCCCTTATGACTGCGTCGGGGCTGTGGTCGGGGCGTTTTCCAACGCCTGCGTGACCAAAAAGTCCGGACCGATTTTGGCTTTCAGCTCTGCGCCCGCGTCCCGGCCCAGGGCTTCGGCGGAGGCCAAATCCCCTTGGCCCGCGCGCTCAACCCGGTGGACTTCAGAACCGTCGGGTTTGCCGACAAAGCCCAAAAACGTCATTTGACCGTCCGCACTCAGTTGCGCATGGGCGGCAATCGGCGTGCGGCACGACCCGTCCAACACCGCCAAAAAAGCGCGCTCGGCTGTGACGCGAATGAACGTTTCTTGGTGATTGAGCGCGGCCAACACGTCATTGGCGCGGACGTCGTTTTCCATACACGTGATGCCAATGGCCCCTTGGCCGACGGCGGGCACAAAGTCTTCTGGGTTCATGGCCTGGGTGATGTGGGCCTGCATCTCCATGCGGTTGAGCCCCGCACACGCCAACATGGTGGCGTCCACGTCTTCGGCTTCCAGTTTTTTCAAGCGCGTCTGAACGGTGCCGCGAAAGGTCACGACCTTCAAATCCGGACGGCGCGCCTGGATTTGCGATTGGCGGCGCAAAGAAGCACTGCCCACCACCGCACCTTGGGGCAAATCTTCAAAGCTTTTGGCTTTGAGCGAAATAAACGCATCGCGCACATCTTCGCGCTCCAACATACACGGCAGGTGTATACCGTCGGGCAAATAGGTCGGCACGTCTTTCATGGAATGCACCGCAATATCGATTTCACCGTCCAGCATGGCGTCGTCGATTTCTTTGGTGAACAAGCCCTTGCCGCCCGCTTCCATCAAGGCGCGGTCTTGGATTTTGTCGCCGGTGGTTTTGACCTTCACGATTTCAATCGCGCCCTCTTGACCCAGTTCAGGAAACGCGGCGATCAGCTTGTCGCGGGTCTCATAGGCCTGGGCCAGCGCCAAAGGGCTGCCCCGGGTGCCGATGCGAAAAGGCGTGTCGTTTGAAGTGGGGGTCGCGGTCATATTCGGTCCTAGCTTAAAATGTAGTGGTTTTTTGAGGGCTGCCTGGCATAAAGTCCCGCCAGCGCCCTAAATTCATAAACGCCAAAGGCTTTATACATGATCGTTCTGGGGATCGAAACCAGTTGTGATGAAACCGCTGCCGCCGTCATCAAAATTGATGAAAACGGTCAAGGCACGATCTTGTCCGACGTGGTGTTGTCCCAGATCGAAGCCCACCGCCCGTTCGGCGGCATTGTGCCCGAAGTCGCCGCCCGCGCGCACATGGAATTTGCCGATCATGTGGTCAAACAAGCGGTTGAGGAGGCTGGTTTGAGCTTTTCGGAGCTCGACGCCGTCGCCGCCACGGGCGGACCTGGGCTGATCGGCGGCGTCATTGTCGGCGTCATGACGGCCAAAGCCATTGCTTCGGCCCATTCCATTCCGTTTGTCGCCGTGAACCACCTAGAAGGCCATGCCCTAACGGCGCGGCTCACCAATGATGTTGCGTTTCCCTACCTTCTTTTGTTGGTGTCCGGTGGGCACAGTCAGCTGTTGATCGTGCGTGGCGTGGGCGATTACACCCGTCTGGGCACCACCATTGACGATGCCGTGGGCGAAGCGTTCGACAAATCGGCCAAACTTTTGGGCCTGGGCTACCCCGGCGGACCGCCCATGGAGGCTGCAGCTGCCAAAGGCGACGCCACCCGTTTCGACCTGCCCCGCCCCATGCGCGGCAAGCCCGGCTGTCATTTTTCGTTTTCCGGGCTCAAAGCCGCTGTGCGGCGTAAAGTTGATGCTTTGCCGCCGGGCGAACTTTTGGATAAAGACGTGGCCGATATGGCCGCCAGTTTTCAAGCCGCCGTCGCCGACGTGATGGCTGACCGCACCAAACGCGCCATTGCCGAATTTAAATCCCAATGCCCTGAGGGCCGGCACTTGGTGGTCGCCGGGGGTGTCGCGGCCAACAAAGCTTTGCGCACGCGTTTAGAAGATGTCGCCCAACAAAATGGTCTCGAACTCGCTGCCCCGCCCATGAAACACTGCACGGACAACGGCGCGATGATCGCTTGGGCCGGGGCTGAACGCCTGTTGCAGGGCGATCAAGACGGGCTTGATTTTGCACCCCGACCCCGCTGGCCCTTGGACCCCGACGCACCGAAAGCCACAGGTGCAGGTGTTAAAGCCTAAGCGGCACTTGTTTCCAGCCAACGGAGTGTGCTTAAAACAATGCAGGACATACGGGAGACTTGAACGTGCAAAAAATCGGTGTCATCGGAGCGGGTGCTTGGGGAACGGCTTTGGCCATCGCGGCTGCGCGCGCAGGACGCGACGTTATTATTCAAGCCCACGAAGCCGAAGTGGCGCAAGCCATCAACGAAACCCATCAAAACACGGCCTATTTGCCTGGTGTACAGTTAGATCCCGCCATCCGCGCCACCACGGAACTCAGCGAAGCTGTTCAAGCTGACGCTGTGCTGCTGGTCGCCCCGGCCCAATTCCTGCGTCAAGTTTGCCAAAACGCAAAGCCCGACTGGCCCAAGGGTGTGCCCGCCGTGATTTGCGCCAAGGGCATCGAACAAGGCACCTTCAAACTGATGAGTGACGTGGTTGAAGAGACCTTAGGCGATGTAGCATCCGTCGCTATTTTGTCCGGTCCGACGTTCGCCATCGAAGTCGCAAAAGACATGCCGACCGCCGTCACCATGGCCTGCGTCGACGAACCCATGGGCCTAAACCTCTGCGAAGCGCTGTCGAGCCGCTGCTTTCGCCCTTATTATTCTTATGATATCGTGGGGGCGCAACTGGGCGGTGCGCTTAAAAACGTCATGGCCATTGCGTGCGGCATTGTTGAAGGCCGGAAACTCGGCGACAACGCGCGTGCAGCCTTGATTACACGTGGGTTGGCTGAAATTGCACGTCTGGGCCTATTACTGGGTGCGGACGAACACACACTGATGGGCTTGTCTGGTTTGGGGGATCTCACACTGACATGTAACGCTATGCAATCGCGGAACTTTTCATTGGGCGTGCAACTGGGCCAGGGCCGAACATTGGAAGACATTTTGGCCGAACGCAATGCCGTGACCGAAGGTGTGTTCACCGCCCAAGCCGCTGCCGAGTTGGCGCGGCGCCAAAATGTCGATATGCCCATATGCCAAGCGGTCGATGGTGTGCTCAACCACGGGGTCGATTTAGATGCGATCATTTCCGGCCTCCTCAGCCGCCCCTTGAATACTGAATAATCATTTACATTTAAGTACAAACGACGACGGAGACGGCTATGCTTTACGCCCTTTATTGCACCGATAAAGAAGACCATTTAGATGTTCGCCTGGACAATCGCGCGGATCACTTAGAGTACCTCAAAGCTCTAGGCGATAAGTTGATCTTTGCCGGACCAACGTTTGCCGACGACGAAGAAACCATGAACGGCGGCGTCATTGTTATCGACATGGACACCCGCGCAGATGCTGAAGCCTTCGCTAAAGACGATCCATACAATCGTCACGGCTTGTTTGCCACCGTAGACATCCGCCCCTGGAAAAAGGTCTTTGGTTGATGCGGTTCGCCATCGTTTGCACCGACAAACCCAACCAAGCGGACACCCGTGCCCAGCACCGCGAAGCCCATTTTGCGCACCTGGACGCCTATGCAGACCAAATTATTGAAGCCGGCCCTTTGTTGGCTGAAGACGGCTCACATTCCGTGGGCTCCTTGCTGATCGTAGAATTTAACGACCGCGCGTCCGCTGAAGCCTTCACCAACACAGACCCCTTTAGCCAAGCTGGTATTTTTGAGTCCGTCGTCATCCGCCCTTATAAAAAAGTCATCCCGAAATCTTAAGGTCGCGTTCTCATGCGTAAATGGTTGGTGAAATCTGAACCCGGGTGTTGGTCGTGGGCCGACCACGTGAAAGCCGGAACGGCACAATGGGACGGCGTGCGCAACCACCAAGCCGCTAACTATATGAAAGACATGGCCATCGGTCATCTGGCGTTCTTTTATCATTCGGTCAATGAAAAGTCCGTGGTGGGTATTTTAGAAGTGATGAAGGAAGCCTACATCGACCCCACCGATGCAAAGGGAAAGTTCGTCTGCGTCGATTTTAAAGCCCGCGAACGCGTCAAAATACCGGTGAGCTTAGCTGATATCAAGGCCAATCCACAGCTGGAAAACATGACCCTGTTGCGCCAATCGCGGCTATCGGTCATGCCGGTTGCAGATGACGAGTGGGACGAAATCCTCACCATGGCCGGGGGGCTAGAAACATGAACCAACGCCTTTGCGCCTATGACGACATAGAAGAAGACGGCTCCATCGCGATTGAAGCCACTGTCAACGGTGAGCCTGCGCAGCTGATGCTGATCCGCAAAGACGGTCTCGTTTATGCGTATAAGAATATTTGTCCACATATCGGCGCCCCTTTGGACTTCACGCCTGGACAGTTCTTAAATGCAGAACGCAACTTTATTATGTGCTCCACCCACGGCGCTCTGTTTCAGATCGAAGACGGGTTGGGCGTGTCTGGCCCCTGCCAAGGTCAGTCGTTGGAATCTGTTCCATGTCAGATATCCGAAGATTCTGTGTGGATCGACTGACATACACAATTTTGTGGTTTTCTGCCTTGCGTAAGGCTTAGAATTCCTCAATAATCGCGATCCACGCTGCACTGCACAATATTTGTGGTGAGCGCGAGCGGACCTGCTTCGTCTCAATAACAACAATGGTCTTAAGGCCAAAGTCGAAGTGGTAATACCCAAAACAACACCTCATTCCCAGGGAGGGACTATAAAAAATGACTGAATCCCACGTTTTTCCTGTGCCGGACGACGTAGCCAAGAACGCTTGGGCGGATAACGACAAGTACCTTGAAATGTATAAACAGTCCGTCGAGGATCCCGAAGGGTTCTGGGGCGAGCAAGGCAAACGCTTGGACTGGATCAAGCCTTACACCAAGGTGAAAAGCACCGACTTCAACATTCCCGGTGTATCCATCAAATGGTTCGAAGACGGCACGCTGAACGTGTCGGCGAACTGTATTGACCGTCACCTCGCGACCCGCGCCGATCAAACGGCGATCATCTGGGAAGGCGACGATCCCGAAGAATCCAAAAACATCACCTATCAAGAGCTACACGACGAAGTCTGTAAACTCGCCAACGCCATGAAAGCTCAAGGCGTTAAAAAAGGTGACGTTGTTACCCTTTATATGCCGATGATCCCCGAAGCCGCTTATGCCATGTTGGCCTGTACGCGCATCGGTGCGATCCACTCCATCGTCTTTGGTGGTTTCTCACCAGACGCATTAGCAGGCCGGATCCAAGGTTCATCTTCCAACTGTGTCATCACGGCGGATTACAGCCTGCGCGGCAAAAAAGCTATCCCCTTGAAAACCAATGCTGATGTTGCTTTAAAAGATTGCCCGTCTGTTAAATCCATGATCGTGGTTAAGCGCACCGGCGGCGACGTTGAGTGGGTTGAAGGTCGTGACATCTGGTACGACGACGCGGTTGCGGGTCAAGCCACCACGTGCGAGCCGGAAGAAATGAACGCCGAAGATCCGCTGTTTATTCTTTACACGTCTGGCTCTACGGGCGCGCCCAAAGGTGTTCAACACACCACCGGCGGCTACCTTGTTTATGCCTCTATGACGCACCAATACGTGTTTGATTATCACGATGGCGAAGTTTACTGGTGTACGGCTGACGTAGGTTGGGTCACTGGCCACAGCTACATCGTCTATGGTCCGCTCGCCAATGGCGCGACGACCCTGATGTTTGAAGGTGTGCCGAGCTATCCCGACGCTTCGCGGTTTTGGCAAGTTGTTGACAAACACAACGTCAACATCTTCTACACCGCGCCAACCGCCATTCGCGCTTTGATGCGTGACGGTGATGAGCCAGTTAAGAAAACGTCTCGTAAATCCTTGCGTTTGCTGGGTTCTGTGGGTGAGCCCATCAACCCGGAAGCTTGGAAATGGTACCACGAAGTTGTTGGTGAGGGCCGTTGCCCCATTGTTGATACTTGGTGGCAAACCGAAACGGGCGGCATCTTGATTACGCCGCTGCCGGGTGCAACCGCGTTGAAGCCGGGTTCTGCAACCCGTCCGTTCTTCGGTGTTCAGCCCCAAATCGTTGATAACGATGGCAATCCGCTAGAAGGTGCCACGGAAGGTAACCTCTGCATGACCGACGCTTGGCCGGGCATGATGCGCACGGTTTATGGCGATCACGAACGCTTCGAACAAACTTACTTCTCCACATACCCTGGTAAATACTTCACCGGTGACGGGTGTCGCCGCGATGAAGACGGTTACTACTGGATTACGGGTCGTGTCGATGACGTGATTAACGTTTCCGGACACCGCATGGGGACGGCCGAAGTGGAAAGTGCTTTGGTTGCACATGAAAAAGTTGCGGAAGCTGCTGTTGTCGGTGCACCGCACGACATCAAAGGCCAAGGCATCTACGCCTATGTCACCTTGAACGCCGGTGAGGAACCGTCTGACGAGTTGAAGAAAGATCTGGTCAAATGGGTCCGTTCTGAAATTGGACCAATTGCAACACCGGATTGGCTGCAATGGTCTCCGGGCCTGCCCAAAACCCGTTCCGGTAAGATCATGCGCCGTATTTTGCGCAAAATTGCTGAAAACGACTACGGCAGCTTGGGCGACACCTCAACTCTTGCGGATCCTAGTGTTGTTGACGATTTGATCGACAACCGCCAAAACCGCTAAACCCGGTTTCAAATAAGATCAAAGCGGCGAAGCTTAGGCTTCGCCGCTTTTTTTGTGCTTTCGCGCTAAACACGCCGTCAAAATAGAACCTTCATACCCTTTGGCCGTCTTTAGACCAAACTCGCATGTTCAGTCTCTACTCCTCCATAAACAATTAACCATAAATCACGAGATCACACAGGCTGGAATGCCCTAGAGTTCAAAACCTATCTTAAGATAGGCAATAATCTGTCCGTGAATTTCTATTAATCTTATTTTGTCACCCTTAGCGGTGCGGGTTACACCCAAAACCCCACACTGACTAAATAGTCAAAACCAGCTCCCCAAATAAATTTAGGGGTTATGGAGTACTCAAATAAGATATTCGTATTTACCTTTTTCTTTCAACAGACGTCCGTACAGGCACAATTCGCCTCTTAGCCTCCAATTAGTTCTAATTTTCAAGCTGTTACAAATGCTTCTTCCTACTTCTTTTCACTTTGATCACTACTGACATGAAGACAATTAGGATCAGAGCCCCTAGAACCCGGTAAGTCTTCGCAACAGAGGTCATAACTTAGCGAAACCCCTTGCCTTCCTTTTGGTAAGCTTGGCAATTTGGATGGGTTTCTTATTTTAACAGCCGGTTTGGCGGTTGCGAACCTCTCTGGAGAAGCCTTTTCGCCCATTCTATAGGGATGTTTAACTGCAAAGGAAGTTGTTCTGGGCTATTTGTCTGATTTTTTCGAACCGCTTTGACAAGGAAAATGTTGTACTTTGCCCATTTTTGCTGCGCTTTTCAGGGCAAACCAGGTCCATAAGGTCCCTTGGTTCAATCATTTCGATACCGGGGCTAAGGTTTCACATGAAGTCGCATAACGTTCGCCCTGTTTCTTATATTTTTAATTACGGATTCGTAACGGTATGATTTGCTGGGGGCTTCAACTGGAGTTGGCATGGGTAATATGGCTTGTGAAAGACGCGCTCTCATTTAGAAATCAACACAGCGACCGTTCTTTTCCCAGTCCCCAAAACGGGTAGGTTCGGCACCGTCACGGCCACCAATTTCTTTCGGATTTTCAGTATGTTCTGTAATCGTTACGTCTTCGGAATATTTAACATTTTGCTGGGCATAGTGTTCCGGCGGATTATTGCTCGTCGGCAGGCTTTTCGGATCCCAGAACTGGGCTTGATTCGTGGGCGTTATGGTGTCGTTGCCAGCCATGTGCGTAAAGTCCTCTCGAAAAAAATCGGCGCCGTTAACGCCCAAACATCAGCTTTCAGTGTAACCCAAGGAGCGAGCATGGTATAGGGTGAGAACACCCGCTGCTCTGATCCGCCCGTACACGCAATGAGCTTGATTGAAGGCCCAACACAAGGACTGACCGCTCCATGCCCCGCGCCGCCACCCTCGACCTTTTGGACCGCGTCTTACACCAGCGCCTGTTGCTGGACGAAGCCGTGCTTCAATGCACGGCCCTTTCCAAACTCAGCGACCGCGACCGGGCTCTGGCGCAGCAAATCACCCGCACCGTATTGCGTCATTTAGGTCAGATCGATTTCCTTATTTCTGAATATCTCGACAAACCCCTGGGGAAAAAGGGACAATCTGCGCTCAACGTGATTCGGCTGGGTATGGCGCAGCTGTTGTTTTTGGACATTCCGGACCATGCCGCCATCGATACAGCCGTTGATCTGTGCAAAGGCGGGCAGCTGTCGCCTTATCGCAAGCTGGTCAACGCCATCTTGCGCCGCACCCAGCGCGAAGGTCGTGACATGATTCCCGACCTCGACACGGCTGCGCTCAACACCCCCCATTGGCTGTGGGCCGATTGGGTTGGGACCTATGGGGAAGAGGTTGCCCGTGCCATCGCTGCCCAACACCAAATCGAAGCCCCCCTGGACTTAACCGTCAAAACAGACCCTGCCATGTGGGCCGAGCACTTAGAGGGCACCGTCATGCCCACCGGTTCTGTGCGTTTGATGAAGCACAAGGGAACCATTACGAAACTGGAAGGGTTTGACGACGGCGCGTGGTGGGTGCAAGACATGGCGGCCAGTATACCGGCCCGCCTTTTGGGCAACGTTGCGGGCATGGATGTGATCGATTTGTGTGCGGCACCCGGTGGAAAGACAATGGAATTGGCGTCTTTTGGGGCAAACGTTACGGCAGTGGATCGATCTGCAAAGCGGCTTATGAGGGTTCAGGAGAACCTCAACCGTACGGACCTCACCGCAGAACTTATCACTGCGGATGCTGCTCAGTGGCGGCCCAAAGTTCTGGCCGACGCCCTGTTGCTGGACGCACCCTGCTCGGCCACGGGTACAGCCCGACGCCACCCAGATGTTTTGCATCTGAAACAAAGCGAGGACGTCGATAAACTTGCCAACCTGCAACGCAGGCTGCTCGAAGCAGCCGTTGAGATGGTGCGCCCGGGCGGATTGATCGTTTACTGCACGTGCTCTCTGCAACGCTCAGAGGGCGAAGACCAAATCGAGGCCTTTATTGCCACCGACGCCCCTGTCGAACTGGCCCCCATCACCCCGGCTGAAGCCGGAACGCTCACCCAAAGCGTCACCGAAGCGGGATATCTGCGCACCTTGCCCCATTATCTCAGCGATCAAGGCGGCATGGACGGCTTTTTTGCCGCACGCTTAAGACGGACCTAACCACCTGAGGTTTCAGTTTAAATTTGATTGTTTCTGAAGATTAACAATAACCCGCGCCTTGCAACTTGCTCTCTTCTGGGGAAGCTGTTACGCATCGGTGCATGAGCTCACGTGCCCAACCCCCTCAAACGGCCTTATCACCGCTGGCTTCCAGTGGCTTTTTGGCGCGATTGCGCCGCGGCGGATTTCAAAGCACGGCGCTCTACCGTTTCACCTTGCGGGGGTCGACACCCAAAGGCGTCAAGTTTAGCGTGCCCGAACTTTGGCCGGGCGACCCCCAAGCAGGCCGCGCGCTCCTCTCCGGTGCGTTTCGCTTCGAGGACGAAGTGCACACCCTGTCCGCTGACGGGCACATGCACCAAAACGCCAGCTCGCACTGGCAAGCCTGGTTCCACGGCCATAGCTGGTTGAAAGATATCCGCGCCTTGGGCGGGAACGAAGCCAACAGTTTTGTTCGCGAACACATGTCCGCCTGGATTGACACCCACACCGACTGGTCGCCCATCGCCTGGCGCGCCGATGTTGTGGCGACACGCCTGATCCAATGGTGTCAGCATTGGTCGGTTTTGGCGGGCGATCCGCACGACGCGCTGCACACACACCTACGCCAAATCGCTGGGAGGGATGCCCGCCATTTGATGCGCTCGACACCGCCCAAGCAAGCGGGCTACCGCCGCCTTTTAGCCATCAAAGGCCAAGTGTTTGCGGCGTTTGCCCTGTTGGGCGGCGACGGCCGGATGTCCCGCGCCCTGCGCCTGTTGGAAGACGAAATCAACGCCCAAGTCTTGCCGGACGGCGGACACATTGAACGCAGCCCGGAACGCTTAAGCGACGTTTTGCGCGACCTTTTGGAACTGAAAGCCCTGTTGCACGCGGCAACGGGGGATGTCCCGCGATTTGTGCAAAATGGCATTGACCGCGCGGCGCCGATGTTGCGCTTGTTGCGCTACCCCGATGGTGGCCTGGCCGTATTTAACGGCGGGCTGGAAGGCGATCCCGTGTGGCTCGACCAGCTTCTGGCGCACACTGATTCCCAAGCCAAAGCCCCGGTCACAGCCCCCCATATGGGGTATCAAAAACTGCAAGCCGGCGACGTGTGTTTGATGATGGATTGTCAAAAGCCCAATCCGGTCGGTTACCTGCAACACGCCGGCACGTCAGGCTTTGAACTGTCCATCGCCAAGCTGCGTCTGATCGTGAACTGCGGTGCGCGCAAAGGCCTGAACGATCCTTGGCGCACCGCGCTGGCCGCCACGGCGGCGCATTCGTGCCTGGCCGTCAACGACAGTTCGTCGTCCACCTTTCATTTGGACGGAACGCTGAAACGCGGACCCAAGTCCATCATGTGCGACCGCCAAGACATCGACCAAGGCGCGTTCGTCGAAACAGCGCATGATGGCTATTTGGACACATTCGGGCTCACCCACCAACGTGCCATATTCATCGCCGCCCATGGCACGGACGTGCGCGGCGAAGATCGCTTGATTGGCACAGGGGGCGACTATTTCACCTTGCGCTTTCATTTGCACCCGGACGTCAAGGCATCACTTTTAGGCGACGGACAAGGTGTTATGTTGCGTTTGGCGGACGACAACGTCTGGCGGTTGCGCACATCGGCGCAAGACGTCAAATTGGAAAGCAGTGTTTACGCAGGCACCTTGGGCGCCCAACGGCGCAGCGAGCAAATCGTTTTAACCGGGCCTTTATCGGGAAACGGCGCGCTGATCAAATGGGCCATCACGCGCGAGGGGATTTAAGGACTAAATTTTCATGAATAAACTGAGTGTGATCATCCCGTGTTACAACGAAGAAGCCACCTTGGCTGAGGTTGTTGCTCAAGTCTCCCCCGCCGATACGGCTGGGCTGGAGATGGAAATTGTCATTGTGGATGACTGTTCGTCGGACGGCTCGCTCGCCATTGCCCAAGCTCTCGCCGAGGCCGATTCCCGTATTCAAGTGTTCCATCACCCCGTCAACCAAGGCAAAGGGGCCGCATTGCGCACCGGATTCGCGTCCGCCACGGGAGAACTGATTATTGTCCAAGACGCCGACATGGAATACGATCCCAACGACTACGCCCAATTGTTAAAACCGATTTTGGATGGACAAGCCGATATCGTCTACGGCTCGCGCTTTTTGGAACGCTCCGCCACTGAGGCCCACTATTTGGCCCACGGCCTCGCCAATCGTTTTTTGACAGGCTTTTCCAATCTGATGACACGCTTAAAACTCACGGATATGGAGACCTGCTATAAGCTGATCCCCAAAGCTTACCTCGATCAGATCGAAACCCGTGAAAACCGATTTGGAATTGAGCCGGAAATGACCGCCAAGCTTGCACACTTGTCCCCTAAACCCCGTTTTGTCGAACGCCCCATTTCTTATCAAAACCGCTCGTACGAAGACGGCAAGAAAATCGGCTGGAAAGACGGCGTCAGCGCCATTCGCTGTATTCTTCAATACAATTTGTTTTCCAAATCGTGATAGTCTCGCGTCGCATTCCTTAAACATTTGAAATTTACGGCCCCAATGTCTTTTCTGAACAGGTACCTGCCAACCAAGTCACGCAACATTGTCGTCTTCGTACACGATGTCATTATGGCAGCTGTATCGTTTGGCATTTCCATGGTTTTGCGTTTGGGCGATGTTGATAGCGTTTTGGCCAGCCACACGCTGATTCCCGGTACAGTTATCTTCTCCGTCACCGCCGCTCTGGTTTTTTTAAGCCTGCGCATGTACCGCGGTATTTGGCGCTATGCGTCCATGAACGATCTGTTCAATATGTCGCGCGCGGTGACGCTGCTGATCATCATTTTTTCCGTCGAGATGTTTTTGTTCTTCCGGCTCGAAGGTGTGCCGCGCTCTGTTCCGGTGATCAACTGGTTCGTGTTGTTGGCGCTGCTGGGGGGGCCGCGTTTTTTATACCGGACCCTCAAAGACCGGCGCTATGACTGGCATCTCAATCTCAATGCCACTCGCAAAATTCCCGTTTTGTTGGTGGGTGCGGGCGATGCGGCTGAAGTCTTTATTCGCACCGCGCAACGCTCGGAAAATTTCTCCTATCGTCCGGTGGGCATTGTTTCCGAATCCCAAAACCGTGTCGGGCGCTTCATGCACAACGTCGAAGTGCTGGGCACGGTCCATGATCTTGAAAACGTTGTGGATCAGCTCAAAGATGAAGACCGCCCGCAACGTTTGGTTCTTTCCAAAGACAACATCAAGGGTGCCAGCGTGCGCGAACTGATGGATGTCGCACAACAGCGCGGCTTAACCATCGGGCGCATCCCGCGTGTGGATGATTTACACTCGGGCGAAGAACAACAGATGCGGCTGCGCCCCATTGCCATTGAGGATCTCTTAGGCCGCCCCCAACAACCGCTGGATCGCGACGCCATGGCCGCATTGGTGAAAAACAAGCGGGTCTTGATCACCGGTGCGGGCGGCTCCATCGGTTCTGAACTGGTACGCCAAGTCGCCGCCATCGGCCCTACCGAATTGGTGTTGGTGGAAAATTCAGAATACGCGCTCTATTTGATCGATCAAGAGGTGGGCAAAGCCCATGCTGAGCTCACCCGCCATGCCGTGATCGCCGATGTGCGCGAACGTGAGCGCATAGATCATGTGTTCGAACGCTACAAACCCGAATTGGTGTTTCATGCCGCTGCGCTCAAGCATGTGCCGCTGGTAGAAGACAATCCTTTCGAAGGCATTTTAACCAATGCCCAAGGCTCGCGCATTGTCGCAGACGCTTGCGAAACCGCCGGGGTCCACATGATGGTGATGATTTCGACCGACAAAGCGGTCAATCCCACCAACATCATGGGGGCGACCAAGCGCATCGCCGAAACGTACGTACAGGCTTTGGACTTGCGCCGGGGCAGGGATACAGGAACACGGTTTGTCACCGTGCGGTTTGGCAATGTCTTGGGCTCGACCGGGTCCGTGGTGCCGCTGTTTAAAAAACAGCTGGAAGCCGGTGGGCCCCTCACCGTCACGCACCCGGACATGACACGCTATTTCATGACCATTCACGAAGCGGTCGAACTGATTTTACAAGCCTCCGCCATGGGCGGATCGAGCCACGCGACAGACGGCAAGCTGTTTGTCTTGGACATGGGCGAGCCGGTCAAGATCGTCGAGCTGGCGCGCCAAATGATCCGCTTGGCCGGGCTGGAACCCGATCTTGATATTGAGATCCAGTTCACCGGGACCCGGCCCGGCGAAAAGCTGTTCGAAGAAATTTTCCATGGCGCAGAGCCCCCGGTACCCACGGACGCACCGGGCATCTTGCTGGCTTCGCCGCGCACCCAGGACGTGGATCATGTCCGCGCCGTCTTGGATACATTGGACACCGCCGCCCGCGCTGAAAATTTGGACGATTTGATGAATGCGCTCAAAGTCTTGGTGCCGGAATATGCACCGCCGCCACAAGATCGACGCGCAAACGAATAAAATCCCCGCCCATCCCCAGAAAATTGCGCTTTTGTGACGCGGCGGGGCTAGCGTTCGCGCGCTCGGACTGGTATATGGCGAGCACCACTTTCTCGCCATCCAAATCTGGGGAATCCGTTTATGTCCGAACCCATCCGCCGCGCACTTTTATCCGTTTCCGATAAAACCGGAATTGTCGAATTTGGCCAATTTCTCGCCGACCAAGGCGCAGAGGTCTTGTCCACCGGCGGCACCGCCAAAATGCTGGCGGACGCCGGTGTTCCGGTGACCGAAGTTTCCGAGCACACGGGCTTTCCTGAAATTATGGACGGTCGCGTCAAAACGCTGCAACCGTCCATCCACGGCGGCCTTCTGGCGGTGCGCGACAATGCCGAGCACCTGAAGGCCATGGAAGACCACAACATCGCCCCCATCGATTTGTTGTGCGTGAACCTCTACCCGTTTGAAGAAACCCTGGCCCGTGGCGCGGCCTATGACGACTGTGTCGAAAACATCGACATCGGTGGCCCGGCGATGATCCGCGCGGCGGCCAAAAACCACGGCGACGTTACCGTGGTGGTCGAACCTGAAGACTACCAGCGTGTCATGGACGAAATGGCTGACAACTCCGGGGCAACCTCCCTGGAAACCCGCAAATTCCTCGCCCAACGCGCCTATGCCCGCACCGCTGCATATGACGCTGCGATCTCTACCTGGCTGGCGGATGAAACGGATCAGACTTGGCCGAAGCGTTTGAGCTTCGCCGGTGAGATCAAACAAACCATGCGCTATGGTGAAAACCCCCACCAAGCGGCCGCGTTCTACGTCAACGGCGACCAACGTCCAGGCGTGGCGACCGCCACCCAGCTCCAAGGCAAAGAGCTCAGCTACAACAACTTAAACGACACCGACGCCGCGTTTGAACTGGTTGCAGAGTTCGACCAAACGGCCTGTGCGATTATCAAACACGCCAACCCTTGCGGTGTGGCGCTGGGTGACAGCTTGGTCGACGCCTACAAAAAAGCTTACGTCACGGACATGGAAAGCGCGTTCGGCGGCATCGTCGCCTTGAACCGTACCTTGGACGGCGAAACGGCGGAAGAAATCACAAAAATCTTCACCGAAGTCATCATCGCCCCGGATGTGGACGAAGACGCTTTGAAAATTCTGGCCGGTAAAAAGAACCTGCGCGTGCTGACCACGGGCGGCATGCCCGACCCGACGGCGGGTGGGCGCACGGTGAAAATGCTCGCCGGTGGCTTGCTGGTTCAGGGCCGCGACAACGCCATCATCGATGATCTCAAAGTCGTCACCGAAAAAGCCCCGACCGACGCACAACTCACGGACATGAAATTCGCCTACACGGTTGGCAAGCACGTCAAATCCAATGCCATTGTGTATTGCAAAGACGGACGCACCGTTGGTGTGGGTGCTGGCCAGATGAGCCGTGTGAACAGCTGCCGCATCGCCGCCTTTCGCGCCGAGCAGGCCGCCAAAGCTCAAGGCGAAGACACCAGCTGGGCCATCGGCTCGGTCGTCGCATCGGACGCGTTCTTCCCGTTTGCCGACGGTTTGTTAGAAGCCGTGGATGCAGGTGCCGTGGCGGCTATTCAGCCGGGCGGGTCCATGCGTGACGAAGAAGTCATCGAAGCCGCCAACAAAGCGGGCATCGCCATGGTCTTCACCGGCATGCGTCACTTCCGGCACTGATATTGGCCCTCAAGCGCCGGGCGCAAGCCCAGCTTGCTTGGGCTCGCGCATGCGCGCGGCGCACACTTGTACGCTCGTCGGGCCGAAGGCCCTCCCGGTGCACAGCGAGGTTTAAATGCACAATCGGTCCGATCACGCCAAAGGCCTGTGGCTTGCCATAGTTGGTATTTTGGTGCTGACACCGGATGCGCTGTTGATCCGCCTGATTTCTGCTGACGAATGGACCCTGCTGTTTTGGCGGGGTCTTTTCACGTTTGGTGCGCTTACGCTGTTCATCACCGCACACCGGCGCACAAATCCCGTTCAGGCCTTCACCAGACTGTCACGCAAAGGCGTGCTGGTGGCCTTTTTGTTTGCCGTGAACACATGCCTGTTTGTGGTGTCTATCCGCCACACATCGGTGGCCAATACCTTAGTGATCCTGTCCACAGCCCCGATCTTCGCCGCCGCCATGTCATCCCTTTTTTTGCGGGAACACGCACCGATGCGTACCTGGTTCACCGCCGTCATTGGTGTTGTCTGCATCGCTGCGATCATGGGTGAAGGCCTTCAGCGCTCCACCTTCATTGGGGATGGTGCAGCCGTGGGTGTCGCCTTGTTCCTGGCCGCGATCTTGACGCTATTGCGACGGGGTGATTTGGACACCACCCCCATCGTTGCGTTGGGCGGTTTAATGACAGCCTCGATGATGGTGGCTTTCGCTGCGCCATTTTCACTGGTCGGTCTGGATTGGGTGTACATGGTCATCCTGGGCGGCGTGGTCATCCCGGTATCGTTCGGCTTAACCACCGAAGCACCAAAATATGTACCGTCTGCGGAAGTCAGCCTGATCTTTTTGTTGGAGACCGTCTTAGGCCCTTTTTGGGTATGGCTGGTGATCGGCGAAGAACCGCCGGAACTGACGCTCATCGGCGGGGCGATTTTGATTACAGTGTTGGCCGTGCACACGGTCTTGGGCCTTCGGGCCAAGCGCGCTTAGCCCAATACAAACATCTTTTCACGGCGGAACCATTTCGCGGCGAGCAGAAAAATCAAACCTGCGCTCAGCGTCGTTGAAGCCGTCGCACTTAAGACCTGAAGCGCGTCCAGCTCTTGCCCAGAGACCAGCTGTGTCAGCAACAACATCTGCCCCAAAATCGGCACCAGTGACGTCACCGCCGAGGGATCGACCGGCGAAAACACCATGACCATGCCCGGCAGTGCGGGCACCAGGGGCAAAAGGCCCAAATAAATCTGCGCCTCTTTCATGGACCGGGTGATCACGGCGATGGACATCTGCAGCGCCACCGCGATCAGCATTAAGGGGGCTGCGATGACAAACAGCTCAATAAACACCAACCAATCGGGCGGCGGCACCAATTTGTCGGAACTCATCACCGCCCAGCCCATGAACAAACGAAATGCCACCACGTTGACCAGGGCTGTCACGGCGGTAAACACAAACGCCGCGCCGGATTTCGCCAACAACAACACCCAGCGCTCGACAGGCGCCAACAACAACGGCTCTAGCGAGCCCCGCTCACGCTCGCCCACCGTGGTGTCGATGGCCAAATGCACGCCGCCCAAAAAGATCATGAAGATCATCAAGGGCGGCATCATGTTGTAAAAAAACACCGCCACATTGGCGTCGCGCGCCACGTTGGTGCGGATGATTTCAACGGACGACGCATACCCCGCATCCAGCCCCGCGGCTAAAGCAATGGTTTCAGCTTGTTTTCTGTTGTAACCGCGGATGATGTTTCCAAGCCGAATGGTGACCTTCAGATTGTCCACGCGGCCCGTGTTGGTGATGAACTCCACGTCAAAGTGCTCTTGTCCCTGAGCGGCTTTGGGGATCACCAAAACCACGGGCAAGCGGCCTTCGCGCACGTGTTTCTCTTGAAGCTCACGAGACGCGGTCACGGGCTTAAAGCGAACGTTTTGCGATTCCATATACGTTTTCAAACCCGGTGCGAACTCCAGACCCGCCACGGGCACTTCGATAAACTTTTCGCGAAAATCGCCCTGCAAGGTTTTGCCCGCAAAATACATGGCGCCCCCCACCAATAAGGGGCCCAGCATAGGGTAAATCAGCGCCAACATAATCGAGCGGCGGTCGCGGGTGTGGTCGATCAGTTCTTTTTTAAAGACACCCCACCAGCGCCAGAACCATCCGGAAGCCGTCGTATCCTTCATGGCGCGGCCTCCTGCTCTTGGGCCGCGTGTTCGGCCAAGACCTGAACAAACAAATCTTCGATGTTATCAACCCGATTGTCTTGGCAAAGCTGGTCGGGCGTGCCTTCGCACACCACCGCCCCACCCGCCACAATGACCAAGCGATCGCACAACGCAGAGACCTCGCTCATGATGTGGCTGGACAAGAGGATGCAATGCCCTTGGTCTTTCATCTCGCCGATCAACCCGCGCACAGCGCGTGAGCTCATCACGTCCAAGCCATTGGTGGGCTCATCCAAAATCAGATTTTTAGGCCGGTGAACCATGGCGCGACCCAACGCGACCTTGAGCTCTTGCCCACGCGAATAGCCTTTGGCCAAGCGATCTGCGAAGTCTTGCATACCGAGACGCTCAACCAGCTCTTCAATATCATTATCCAAATCCCGGCCCCGAGCACCGTGCAGGGTGCCGAAATAGTGAATGTGTTCGCGTGCCGTCAGGCGTGGATACAGACCCCGCACATCCGGCAAAACGCCCAACTGGCGTTGCGCCAACATGCGGTCTTGGGCCACATCGACGCCATCCACCAGCGCCGCGCCCGCGTCCGCTTGCAACAATCCATAGACAATCCGAAATGCTGTGGTCTTGCCCGCACCGTTGGGACCGATCAATCCGGTCACCTCACCATCATTGGCCGTTAGACTCAGCCCATTTAAAGCCTGAACGGTATCAAAACGTTTTTTCAAAGCGCGCATTTCGATCATGTTGAAAGGTTAACCCCAGAACGAAATCAAATCCATATGATCATTTTATAAAATGGCACGCGGTTTGCTCTTTCTAGGCTGAGCTTAGAGCGTAAGAGAATTTGCAAGGGGTTCCTTTGGGGGACCTGGGGGGTAAATGCAGATGGGACGCATTTTGGTCATCGACGACGACCCGGATATCCGGAGCTTGTTGTCAAAATTTTTCACCGTAAAGGGCCATCTCGTGATGGAGGCCGAAGACGGTGCACATGGCATTGGACTGGCGACGACGAGCCATCCCGATGTGGTGATTTTGGATATGGAAATGCCGGTTTTGGATGGTTATTCGACTCTCAACATCCTGCGCCATTCCCGCAGAATCCCTCAGGTTCCGGTGGTGGTCCTGACCGCAAAGACCGACGCCGATTTGCGTTCCGATTGCGAGAACGCTGGATGTACGGACTACATCACCAAGCCGTTTGATATGGACCATCTCCAACAAACGATCGATGAAAGGCTTAAGGCAGGCGGGGTGGCATACACCCAGCCACACCTTTGAACAGTCCACTCTCGTCCAGGGGTTACCCTAGACGTTTACTTCGGGGTTGGAGCCTAGCTCCAACCCCTTTTTTTCCATTTTGCTTCGCAAATTGCGAGGCGTTTTGCTTCATTTCAAAAGCTTAACGTCCTTCCGTCAGAGATTTCAGCGCCCGGCTGGCCACCGCGATCATGGAGATATCGGTGATGTCTCCGGTCCAGAGTTCGGTGAGCAACTGCTCGGTCCGCTCGATGGCATTTTGGTGTGCCGTTGACCACGCTTTGATGGCGCGCGCCGGATCGGTAACGTTTTTGGACACATCCAACACATGTGCGGTCAAATTGAGCTGATGGGCAAAGACCTCTTCGACCAAGGCCGCCACCGCCAATTTTTGCCAGTGGCTTTCGCCCGCGACCTGTTCGCACGCCGCGCGCAGACGGCCCAAGCGGAACTGGGAGCCGACTGCGAAGTAAAGCTCGGCAACTTTGCAAACGTCCAAATTGCGCTCGATGGCCAATTTGACGATATCGGGCGCGGACGCCAAGTTCACCAGTCCGGCAATGGTCATGGACAAATCTTCGGGCGCGCCCCGGTCCAGATACAGCCGGGCGCGGAAGGTTTGGTCTTCGCGGTAATGCTCCGGCAGCACATCGAACAGGCAGTCCGATAGCGTCGAAACGCCGTCCACAAAGCGGGCGACGGTCTGTTCCAAGTCTTCCTCGGTAGATCCATTGCGCAAGAACCATACGGTGCCGCGATCCAACAGTTTGTTCACATCCAACAGCATGGTGGTTTGCACATCCGCGCCAACGACATTGTCCAACGCCTCAATGGGTTTCCACATTTCACGCGCCGAAAACACTTCACGGGCAATGATAAAAGCGCGCGCGATTTCCATCGGCTTCATGCCGGTTTTTTCCATCAACTGGCTGACGAACGTTCCGCCCACCCGGTTGACCATGGAATTCGTCACCCGTGTGGCGACGATTTCACGGCGCAATCGATGCTCACCAATGGCCTCGGCATGCTTTTTTTGCAGCGGTGTGGGGAAATAGCGCAGCAAATCGCGGTTCAAATAGGGCTCATCGGGCAAGCTTGAAGCCAGCATTTCGTCATAGAGCCAAATTTTCGAATACGACATCAGCACCGAGATTTCAGGCCGGGTCAAACCCCGCCCGCCCAAGGCGCGCTCGTTGAGGGTTTCGTCGTCGGGCAAGAACTCCACACCGCGGTTCAAGCGGTCGGATTTTTCCAACATGCGCATCAAACGCATGTGGTGATCGACCAGATCGAAGCTGCGCGCCGAAACGATAGAGATCGCCTGGGTTTGTTCGTAATTGTCCCACAACACCAAATCGCCGACTTCGTCGGTCATACGCTCCAACAAGCTGTTGCGTGCTTTGGCCCCCAATTTGTTCTGTGCCACCAAGGTGTCGAGCAAGATCTTGATGTTGACCTCGTGATCCGAGCAATCCACGCCGGCGGAGTTATCGATGGAATCCGTATTCAAACGGCCCCCACCCAACGCATATTCGACCCGTGCGCGTTGGGTACAGCCAAGATTGGCACCTTCGCCGATAACTTTGGCGTTAACGTCTTCGGCGTTGACGCGCAAAGCATCGTTGGTGCGGTCACCTGCATCCAAGTGGCTTTCTGTGCTGGCTTTGATATACGTGCCGATGCCGCCGAACCACAACAGGTCTGTTTCCATTTTTAAGATCAGCTTGATCAATTCGTTGGGCGCAAGTTTATCGGCCGTGGTGCCCAACATGGTTTTGATTTCTTTGCTCAGCGCAATGGATTTGGCCGAGCGATCAAAAATGCCGCCGCCTTTGGAAAACAGCTTGGTGTCGTAATCCGTCCAGCTGGAACGCGGCAGATTGAACAGGCGCTTGCGTTCTTTGAACGTCTTGGCCGCATCGGGGTTCGGGTCAATAAATATGTGCAGATGGTTGAAAGCTGCGCGCAAGCAAATGTGTTCGGACAGCAACATGCCATTGCCAAACACGTCGCCCGACATATCGCCCACACCAATGCAGGTAAAATCCTGGGTTTGGGTGTCGATGTTCATTTCGCGGAAATGGCGTTTGACCGATTCCCACGCACCGCGCGCGGTGATGCCCATTTTTTTGTGGTCGTACCCAACCGAACCCCCCGACGCAAACGCATCGCCCAGCCAAAAGCCGTAGTCCTCGGACACACCGTTGGCAATGTCGGAGAACGTCGCCGTGCCTTTGTCCGCCGCAACCACCAAATACGGATCGTCCGGGTCGTGGCGGGTGACTTGAAGCGGCGGCAAAACGTTGCCGCTTTCGTCTAAGTTGTCGGTCAAATCCAACAGCCCGCGAATAAAGGTTTTGTAACACTCAATACCTTCGTCCATGAACGCTTGGCGACCGCCTTCGGTGGGCGGGTTTTTCACCACAAAACCGCCCTTTGAGCCCACCGGAACAATGACCGCGTTTTTAACCTGTTGGGCTTTGACCAAGCCTAAAATTTCAGTGCGGAAATCTTCGCGCCGGTCCGACCAACGCAACCCACCGCGCGCCACATTGCCAAAGCGCAAATGCACGCCTTCGACCCGGGGCGAATAAACGAAGACTTCGAACTTTGGTGTCGGCAGCGGCAATTCGTCCACATCGCGCGACGACAGCTTGAACGACAACCATTTTTTCGGATGGTCCTCTTCGTCCAGCTGGAAGAAGTTGGTGCGCAAGGTGGCTTCGACCAGGTTGATGTAACGGCGCAAAATGCGGTCTTGGTCGGCGCTGGACACGTCTTCCAGCAGCCCC
Source organism: Magnetovibrio sp. PR-2 (assembly GCF_036689815.1). NCBI lineage: Bacteria > Pseudomonadati > Pseudomonadota > Alphaproteobacteria > Rhodospirillales > Magnetovibrionaceae > Magnetovibrio > Magnetovibrio massiliensis. The sequence continues at coordinate 91,326 of NZ_JBAHUR010000001.1, forward strand.
ATCATTTTGGTGTGCAGGCGTTTGACTTTGGTGCGTTGCTGCGTGCGGGCTTTGGCATCGGCCGGATCCTCCAACAGCGCAAAACGTGCCACGAACATGTCGACAATACCACGGGTAATGGCAGCATTTTCCACCAGCGTGGTAGCCATATACTCTTCGGAGAACGTAATGCCCGCTTGACGCAAATACTTGGTGTATGCGCGCAGCACCGTGACTTCCCGCCAATCCAGACCGGCCGACAGAATCAAAGCGTTCAGCGCATCGCTTTCCATGTTGCCGGCCCACACTTGATCGAAGGCCGCGTGAAAACGCGAACGCACATCGTCGCCCGATCCCATTAACTTGCCGCGCGGTTCCAAACCAAAATCATGAATGATGATTTTGTAAGCCGCGCCATCGGGCTGGGCTTTGTAGGGAATCTCTTCCATCACGCGCAGGCCGAGGTTTTCCAAGACCGGCAAAATGTCGGACAGCGCCACTGGGCCTTTGGGATTGTAAACCTTAAAGCGCAAAGGTGGGCCGGACGGCGCATTGAGTTCGTACAGATACAGACCTAAGCGCTCAAACACATACGTCAGTTCAATGCGCTTGATGTCATCGATGGCATCGATGGTGGAAAAATTTTCTTCATAGCTGCGGTTGAACGACGTGCGATACGTATCCAACAGGCGCATGCCCTGCATCTCGCCATATTTTTGGATCAAGGCCCGACCCAAACGATCGCCCCAAGAATGCGCCAATTCGGCGATGTCGGCTTCAATGCGCTTGGTGTCGAATTTCGGAATTGCGCCCGGTTTGGTTTTCACCACCACATGCAAACGGGCCAAGGCCTGATCGCCCAAGTGGGCATAGTGCGCAATGGTAGCACCGTCAAAAGCTTGCTCCAAACGCGTTTGAATTTTTTCGCGTAGATCCGTGCTGTAACGATCGCGCGGCACAAACAACAAGCAGCTCATGAACCGATCAAAATCGTCACGCCGCAAAAATAGGGACACCTTTTGACGATCTTGTAGACGCAAAATACCCAGTGCCGTATCCAAAAGCTGGTCGATGTTGATTTGGAACAATTCATCACGCGGGAACGTTTCCAAAATATTGAGCAACGTTTTGCCGTTGTGGCTGTTGGCGGGCAGGCCTGCGCGATCGAAGGTGCCTTGGATTTTGCGCTTGAGCAGTGGAATATCGCGTGCACTGCGATTGTAGGCGGCGGCTGTAAACAAGCCGACAAAAATACGCATGCCGACCACACGGCCTTTGGCATCCAGACGCTTAATGCCGATAGAATCCATTTGCACCGGACGGTGCACGCGTGATCGCATTTCGGTTTTGGTCACCAACAGCAAATCTTGGCGATTGACGAAGCTGCGCACTTCGGCGGGCATTTTGGCGAGCTCGCGCAGTTCCTGAAAAACCACGCGCGATTTGTCTTTCAACACGCCCAGGCCGCTACCCTTGGCGATGTTGACTTTGGCTTTGGTGCCTCTGCCGGAAAATTCGTATTCGCGGTGTCCTAAGAACGTAAAGTTGTCGTCATGCAGCCAGCGCAAGAAATCGCGCACTTCGCTGACCTCTTCGATTGGCAGATTGACCGTCAGGGTTTCCAACTCATCGATCAAATCCGCCAGCGCAGTGCGCATGGGCCGCCAGCCTTTGACCGCCAATTCCACGTCGCTCAACACGTCACGTAAGGCATTTTCAATTTCTTCATGCATGATCAAGGGCTGTTCGTTGATCTGCAAATGCACGAAGCTTTCGCCCATCACCCCCTTGTCCGCGCCAAGTATGCCGTGTTCCAGAACTTCTGAAAGCGTGCCCGCCTTGGTGCGGCGCATACGCAACACCGGGTGTATAGCCAGATGAACGCCTAAACCCCGGCGGTTGATTTCGGCTGTGATACTGTCGACCAGAAACGGCATGTCGTCGGTGATGATTTCAACCACCGTGTGACCAATAGTCCAGCCTTCTTTTTCAATGGACGGATTGTATATATTGACGACCACGTCACCGGGCCGTCTTTTTTTCGCGGCTTGCAGATGATGCACGGCCAGCCCACAAATGGCGTCGGCCTCCATACTTTCCAGGTCGTCTATGGCTAAATGTTGAAAATACTGTGTGGCGAAGTTCTCAAGATTTCCCCGGTCAGACTTCGCGAGGTGTTTACAAGATCCTTTGACGACCTTGTCCACCACCTTCATGCGGCGTTTGTGATCAGCATCGAGTGCCATTGGCCCATTCTCCTGCCCTGCGCCTGGATCCCTCATTCTTTTACAACTAGTGCACATCCTAGAAATTACAAAAGAAATTACGGGTTCGTTGGTGGCGCCATCCCTCATATTGACCAGACTATGGTGGTGTGAGACTCTTTAAGGGCGCGTTAAGACGCACCAGTGCTTTTGAGGAGAAGTCGTTCGTTATGAGCCAAGATATCATCAGCCCGGACAGCGCCGCCGACACGGCCGTTGAGGCCCGTATGGCCCAGCCGTGGAACCATCACCCGATCAACATCCGTTTTTCGGTCCCGTTTGTCGGGTCGCGCTTTTATTTCACCCTGGTCGCCGGACGTGAACGCCGGACCCACGAGCGCCGACATGAAGATCGCACTGATCACCCGCTGCTCACCTGGGGGAATGCCTTTTTTGCCATGGGCTTAACCACAATTGCCATGCTTGCTGCGTTGGTCACGTTTATCGCTCAGAGCTCAATCATTGAATAAACGAAACACAGAATGCGGGCACAAAAAAACCAGGCTCCTGCCCGGTCTCTTTTGCACACATTCGGAAAGATGGAGCGGGTGATGAGATTCGAACTCACGACCTAAACCTTGGCAAGGTTTCGCTCTACCCCTGAGCTACACCCGCGCACCGCCTTCCGAAAGGCGAGGCGGATAATACCCAGCCACTCAGCCTTTGCAAGCCCTCTTTTCACTTTTTTTCGGAAAAATGACAATTCATCCCTCCCCACACCTAAGGCCAAGCAATTCATGACGCAAATCACGCCATCAACCTCTGACGAGCTTCTGCAAGTCCTCACAAACCTAGGCATTGCCCACCTCACCCACGAACACGAGGCGCTCATGACGGTGGAGCAAAGTCAGGCGCTGCGGGGCTCGATCCCCGGTCTGCATTCCAAAAACCTATTTTTGAAAAACAAAAAGGGAGCGTTGTGGCTGATTGTCGCTGAAGAACAACAAGACATACAACTAAACCCGTTGCGCAAACACCTCAAAGCCGGAAACTGGTCGTTCGCCAATGCAGATTTGTTGATGCAGCATTTGGGTGTCACACCCGGATCCGTCACACCGTTTGGCACCATCAACGACACCGATCTTCAAGTGCACGTGATTTTGGACGAGACCTTGGCAAAGGCCGATAAGGTCAATTTCCATCCACTGATCAACACCCGTTCCACGACACTATCCGGTCCTGATTTATTACGTTTTTTCGATCACACGGGCCACAAACCGCTGGTTTTGAACTTTGACACGATCAATTGTGCCTAATTTCTGAAAAAATGCCGCACAGAGCTTGCGATTTGACGGTTTTCCCGCCATTTATGGGTCACCTTTGACCCCCAAACAGCGAGACGCACCATGAGCGATCTGATCCTTGATCAAAATGCGCCCGAGCCGCAAAACGAAGCCGCAGCCAAACCCGCTTTGGATTTAGGCCCGGGTCAGCCCGCGTCTCTGCAAGCTGTGAACCCAGCTGATTTAATCAAAGACACCGATACCCAAAATTTTGCGCGCGATGTCATCGAAGCATCCGCCGTGACCCCGGTGATCGTCGATTTCTGGGCACCGTGGTGTGGACCTTGCAAAACTTTGGGCCCGATGCTCGAAAAAATGGTCAAACGCGCGGGCGGTTTGGTGAAGATGGTTAAAATCAATGTTGATGAAAACCAAGGCCTGGCCGGACAGCTTCGCGTTCAGTCCGTACCCACCGTTTTTGCCTTTAAAGACGGTCAACCAGTCGACGCTTTTGCCGGTGCCCTGCCTGAAAGCCAAATCAAAGCGTTTATCGATAAATTGTTGGGCGACGCCAAATCGCCGGTGGACGATTTAATGGAGCAGGCCCAAGACGCGCTGAAATCCGGCGACGGTCTCACCGCCGAACAGCTTTATACGGGGGTCTTGAGCCAAGACCCAACTATGATCCCTGCGTTCGCTGGAATTTTGCGGGCCATCGCCCTTCAAGGTGACGTTGACCGCGCCCGTGATATGTTGGACGCACTGGATGCCAAAACCTTGGCAAGCTCTGATGTTCAACAAGCGATTTCCGCGCTGGATTTGGCAGAAGAGTCCCAAAACACAGACAGTGCGGCCACGGCTGAACTGGAACAACGCGTCGCTGACAATCCCAAAGATTTGGATGCGCGCTTTGAGTTGGCCCAAGCCCAATTCGCCGCAGGCCAGACCGAGCCCGCCATCGACAATCTGTTAGAGATCGTGTCCATAGACCGCGCTTGGAACGAAGAAGCCGGGCGCAAGCAGCTTTTGAAAATTTTCGACACTATCGGGGCCATGGACCCGGTGACGGTGGACGCCCGCAAACGCCTGTCTGCCATTTTGTTCTCTTAACACACGAAAGCGATTTATGGTCAGCTCCCGCATCCCTTTCGACCTGCCCCGCCGCCTGCCGATCTTTCCTTTGAGCGGTGCGGTGTTGATGCCGTTCGGCCATTTGCCGCTGCAAATTTTTGAGCCCCGTTACATCCACATGATTGACGACGCCTTGGGCCAAGGGCGCACCATCGGCATGATCCAACCGCGCAAAACCCAGGGCGACCCCGTCCCCGATGACGCCGCGCTATACGATATTGGCACGGTCGGGCGCATTATTCAGTTTTCCGACACAGGCGATGGCCGTTACATCATCACCCTAGAAGGCCTCATGCGCTTTCGCATCGAAGGTCTGCATGCGCCGGAACCCCGGAGCGGCTATCGCACGGTGGATGCGCTCTACGGCGGGTTTGAACAGGACTTAAGCCCCATTGAAAACGACGACGGGCCGGGACGTGATCGTTTGTTGGAACTCACCCGCACCTATTTCGGCGACAATGAAATCGAAGCCGATTGGGACGCCGTTTCGACGGCTCCCTACGAAGCTTTGGTGGCTTCGCTGTCCATGACGTGCCCATTTGCACCCGAAGAAAAGCAAGCCCTGTTGGAATGCCCAGATCAAGAAGACCGCGCCGCCATGCTGATTTCTTTGTTTGAAATGAGTTCCGATGGCGCGCATGATCAACCCATGCTCAAGCATTAACCGGAATAGATACCCCCATGACCGATGACGTACCCCACAATGTGGACCGCAAACTTTTGGAAATCTTGGTATGCCCGCTGACCAAAGGGCCGCTGAAGTTTGATTCTGAAACCCAAGAATTGATCAGTGAACAAGCGGGTCTGGCCTACCCCATTCGCGATGGAATCCCCATTATGCTTGAAAGTGAAGCGCGCGCGCTCTAAGTCTAACAGCAATTTCTAATATAGCGCCCCTAAAAGGACTGAAGATGATCGAAGCCAACCGCCAATTCGGCCAACTGCACACGCCCACAGAGATCCGCAACAACAAAGAAACCAACGCCCTAGAGGTGGATTTTTCCGACGGCACGTCGTTTTCCATTCCCGCCGAGTTGCTGCGCGTGGAGAGCCCGTCCGCCGAAGTCCAAGGCCACAGCCCCGAACAAAAGACCCTGGTGGCCGGCCGCAAACACGTCACCATCATGAAAATCGACATGGTCGGCAATTACGCCGTTTCGCTGAAATTTGACGATCTGCACGACAGCGGCATCTACACTTGGGATTTCCTCCACAACATGGGCGAAAACCAAGACCAAATTTGGGGCGATTATTTAAAAGCCATTGAGGCCGCAGGCTTAAGCCGCGAACCCTAAGTCTAAAGCGGTTCGCGCCGCATCAGGCGCGGCAGTTCGCCCACGGTGCCCATGGCGTGCTTCATGAAGAAACGTTTGAGGTCCGGCATTTCATTGACCGCCGCCATGCCCAAATCGCGGGCCAGCTGCACCGGTTCAATGTCGTTGGAGAACAGCTTCACCAGCGCATCGGTCACGCCCAGCATCAAGTTGTTGTCGAAACGGCGCCAGCGCTCGTAATTTTCCAGAGCCTGAGCACCGCCAATATCCTGGCCCGCGCGCCGGGCTTCGACCAGAACTTCCGCCAACGCCGCCACATCGCGCAATCCCATGTTAAGACCTTGGCCCGCAATCGGGTGCATGCCGTGCGCGCTGTCTGCCACCAAAGCCAAACGCTCGGCGGTGTAACTTTGGGCAAATTGCAAGGAAAACGGATAGGCGAATTTGGGGCCGATGACTTCGATCTCGCCCAAAAAGTCGCCAAAGCGCACTTCCAACTCTTCTAAGAAGTCTTCGTCGTTCAGCTCCATAATGATGGGCCAGATGTCTTCGCGTTCGGTCCACACGATGGACGAGCGGCACATGGGTTTTTCTGTACTGCCCGGTAGCGGCAAGATGGCAAACGGACCGGTCGGCAGAAAGTGTTCTTGCGCACAGAAATTGTGTGGGCGTTCGTGTTCGACCGTGCAAACGATCCCGGCCTGATGATAGCTCCATTTGGTGAGCTGGATGCCTGCGGCTTCGCGGGTGGGAGAAACCCGGCCTTCGCATGCGACGACCAGGCGCGCCTGTACCTCTGTCCCGTCTTGTAACACAGCGTGTACACCATCCGCTGAACGCTCCAGCGTTTCCACCATGTTGGGCGCGAAGTACGTGAGGTTTTCGGTCTTGGGCACCAATACGTTCAAGGCCTTGCGGATGGAGCGGTTTTCCACCATGTAGCCGAACGGGTCGGGCTTTTCATCGCCACCTGCATCCACCAGTTCTTCATGGTCATAGTGCAAAAACAGCGGCGAATGACCGTCGGAAATGCGGATGTCTTTCATCGGCGCCGTTTCGTGCGCGATCACATCCCAAATGCCCACACCTTCCAAGACGCGCTGGGACGACAAGGCAATGGCAGAGGCCCGGCCGTCAAACCCCCGGTCGGTCCAACCGGCCATGTCTTCTTTGTCGATGGTGGCAACGCTGAAGCCAGCTTGGGCCAAAGCCAAAGACAACGTGCCGCCCGCCAAGCCGCCGCCGATCACCAAAATATCGACGGTGTTGACAGATGTGGATGTATCGGTAGACGCCATGGCAAAGGTCCCTTAAACGCGGGTTGATTTTTTCGGCTCACAGCATCGGCTTCCCGAACTCATTTGTCCAGCCTTGATGCGCTTTTGAGCGCTTCTGTGCATAATTAATATGCAGAAAAATTAACCTGTATAAAATATAGGCAATAGAAGGGTCCTTATGGATAGCACACTAACCATAAGGATGCCCCTAAGCCATTGAAAGAACAACAAGTGTGTGGATCTCTCCGAACTGGCACGAAGATTGAAAAGAACAATTTGCACATCGTTTTTTCGTTCGCTTTTTCTGTTACCCAAAATTGGATGAAGAGATCGATAAGTTTGGACGGGGCGCCCACAGCATCTGATTCCCCAACCACCCCGTTCAGACACAGAGGGCCGGAAGCTCCCGCTTCCGGCCCGACTGTGACCCAGCACAGTGCCTCATATATTTGCATCTGCCTTTTTTCTGCACAGAAATTGGGCGGCATATTTGTGTCTGGAAATGTTCTATTCCCGACATTCCCCTTTCGATTCCAAAGCCTTGTCTTAAAACCCACAAACTGGCACGAAACTTGAGATTGTCTCAGCGGCTCAGTCACTGAGCCCGGGGTCTGCCTGCCTTTGCTGTGGGTCCGGCAAGACTTTGATGTGCTTTAGAAATTGAGAGTTGGGGTATTTCGCCATGCAAGTCGGTATGGACGTCTTTTTTGTGCTTATGGGTGCGGCCATGGTGCTCGCCATGCACGCGGGTTTCGCTTTTTTGGAAGTGGGTACGGTTCGCCGCAAGAACCAAGTCAACGCGCTGGTCAAAATCATCACCGATTTCGCCATGTCGACGGTGGCGTATTTCTTTGTCGGATATTCCGTGGCCTACGGGGTGAATTTTTTTGCGTCGGCCAGCGTAATTACGGGTGCTGCTGAAGGCTCCGCCTTTGCACCCAGCGGTTATGATCTGGTCAAATTCTTTTTCCTTTTGACGTTTGCCGCCGCCATTCCCGCGATCATTTCCGGCGGCATCGCCGAGCGCGCCAAGTTTTGGCCGCAACTGGTGGCGACGGGTATCTTGGTGGCTGTGATCTACCCCACCTTCGAAGGCATGGTGTGGGGTTCACGCCTAGGCTTCCAAGACATCATTGAGAGCATCGGCGGCGCCCCGTTCCATGACTTTGCCGGCTCCATCGTGGTTCACGCGGTCGGCGGTTGGCTGGCTTTGGGGGCTGTTATCATGTTGGGGGCACGCCAGGGGCGTTATAAAAAAGACGGATCCCTGGTCGGCATTCCACCGTCCAACATTCCATTTTTGGCGCTGGGCTCTTGGATCCTGGTGGTGGGCTGGTTCGGCTTCAACGTCATGAGTGCCCAATCGGTCGAAGGTGTAACGGGCCTGGTCGCCATCAACTCTTTGATGGCGTTGGCCGGCGGCATTTTGGCAGCCGTGGTTGTCGGCAAGAACGATCCGGGCTTTATTCACAACGGCGCTCTGGCGGGCTTGGTCGCGGTGTGCGCCGGTTCAGACATCATGCATCCCTTGGGCGCTTTGGCGGTCGGTACCGTCGCAGGTGGGTTGTTTGTCTGGGGCTTCAACCAGTGCCAAGAAAAATGGAAAATCGATGATGTTCTGGGGGTTTGGCCCCTGCACGGCATGTGCGGACTTTGGGGCGGCATTGCCGCTGGCGTCTTTGGCTTGGAAGCCTTGGGCGGCCTGGGCGGCGTGACGTTCATCTCGCAATTGGTGGGCTCGGCAGCGGGTGTCATTTTCGCCACCGTTGGCGGCTTCATTGTTTACGGCGTCTTAAAAGCCGTGATGGGCATTCGTCTGCACGAAGAAGACGAATACCGCGGTGCGGATTTGTCGCTGCACCACATCAGCGCGTACCCCGAAGAAGACACCCACGCTTAAACACTGGGCTTTCATCTTTTCGCGTTTCAGGGCCGGACGTCCGCGTCCGGCCCATTTTGTCTGCACCAAAACGGCCAAACCCCGCAGTTATTAAGGAGTTGGTAAGCCTCAGCGCGTAAAAATGGGACCATGTCATGGCTATCGGAAAAAATTGGTTCAGGCCCTTTGCTGCCCACTGGCAGCCAGGCCTTTTTCGCGCGCCGTTTGAGCGAGTTCTCCGGCGCAGGGCTCATTGCACTGGCAGGCGGCTATACCGCAGCGCTTTTGAGTTATGCACCCAGTGATCCGTCGTTCAATTCGGCAAGTAGTGGCCACGTCGCCAACTGGCTTGGCACACCCGGAGCGTTGATCGCCGACTTAGGCATTCAAGCCTTCGGTTTAGCCGCCGTGTTCCCGGCGCTGACACTCTTGGCGTGGGGTGTTTTGTTGCTGCGAAAATTGGCCGTTCGCCAACTTTGGCTGTCCGCAACCTTGATGATTTTGGCCCCTGTTTTGGCCGCCATGAGCTTAGCCGCCGCACCCATCTGGTCGAGCTGGCCCTTAGCCGTCGGCTTAGGCGGTGTCAGCGGGGCGATCTTGTTGGAACGCCTGGCCGGGGTGTTCATGTTGGTGGGCGCAACGGACTTAAAGCTCACCGCCTTAATCGCAGCCCTGGTGATCGCCGTGCCCGCCATGGCGGCGTTTATCTATTCCCTGGCGTTGCCCCGTTCGGACTGGCAAGCCGCAGGCCGTATGGTTTTGGCCTTAAACCACGCCTTGGGCCGTGTGCTGATCAACGCCGTTCTGCGCGCAAGGTCGCGCCGCCAAGAGGCAATTGATGAAGACGAAGACGACTTCGACGATTTGGAACTTTCCGAGGACGGCCAAGCCGCGGTCACAAAACCCAAACGCACCCCCAAAAAAGCCACGGCGCAAAAAGCCAAGCCCAAAGCGGTGGTCGAAGACACGCCTGCACCGATGAAACCGGGCCGCAAGGCCAAAGCCCAACGCCAGCGCACCTTGGATTTGGGTGTGGACGGCAATTATGAACTGCCCCCCCTGGACATTTTGGACGCCCCCGATGCTAAGGGCGGCACACAAATGAGCAAAGACGCCTTGGCGCAAAACGCAGAAATGCTGTCCAGCGTTTTGGGCGATTTTGGCGTCAAAGGCGAAATCGTCAAAGTCCGCCCGGGTCCAGTGGTCACGCTCTACGAACTTGAACCCGCACCGGGCACAAAAACATCGCGCGTGATCGGTTTGTCGGACGACATTGCCCGGTCTATGAGCGCCGTTTCAGTGCGTGTTGCCACGGTACCGGGCCGCAACGTGATTGGCATCGAACTGCCCAACCAAACCCGCGAAATGGTTCACCTGCACGAACTCATCGCGTCCCAAGACTTCGAAAAAGCAAAAGGTGGCTTAAACTTAGCTTTGGGCAAAGACATTGGCGGAAACCCCGTGATCGTCGATTTGGCGCGCATGCCGCACTTGTTGGTATCGGGCACCACGGGTTCGGGTAAATCGGTCGGTGTGAACGCGATGATTTGCTCGCTTTTATATCAATACACCCCTGATCAGTGCCGCTTTATCATGATTGATCCAAAGATGTTGGAGCTCAGCGTCTACGACGACATCCCCCATTTGCTAAGCCCCGTGGTTACCGACCCCGGCAAAGCGGTGGTGGCGTTGAAATGGGCGGTGCGCGAAATGGAAGACCGCTACCGTCTCATGAGCCAGATGGGCGTGCGCAACATTACAGGCTACAACCAACGCCTTGGCGACGCGGCGAAAAAAGGCGAAGTTTTGACACGTCGTGTGCAAACCGGGTTTGACGAAGCTGGCAAACCAGTCCATGAAGACCAGCCCTTAAGCATGGATCCGCTGCCTTATATCGTTGTGATTGTTGATGAAATGGCGGATTTGATGTTGGTGGCGGGTAAAGACGTTGAAGCCGCCATCCAGCGCCTGGCGCAAATGGCGCGCGCGGCTGGCATCCACTTGGTTATGGCCACCCAACGCCCTAGTGTTGACGTAATTACCGGTACAATTAAAGCCAACTTCCCCACCCGGATCAGCTTCCAAGTGACCTCCAAAATCGATAGCCGTACGATTTTAGGCGAACAAGGTGCAGAACAGCTTCTCGGGCAGGGCGATATGTTGTATATGGCGGGCGGCGGACGCATTACCCGCGTACACGCCCCGTTTGTTTCGGACGAAGAAGTCGAAGACGTGGTCCGTCACTTGAAGACCCAGGGCCAACCGGCTTATATCGAATCCGTCACCGAAGAGCAGGAGCCCGAATTGGGTGAGTTACCTGCAGCCGGTGGCGGTACCAAGGACGACGCCCTTTACGACCAAGCCGTGGCTTTGGTCGCACGTGAAGGCAAAGCGTCCACCAGTTTTGTGCAGCGTCACCTGCAAATCGGTTACAACCGGGCGGCGCGCATTATTGAACGTATGGAAGCCGAAGGCGTGGTCAGCAAAGCCAACCGCGTCGGACGCAGAGAGGTTTTGATCGGCGATGTCAGTGCAGCCTAGTGCCACCACAAGCCCCACCACAAGTGACGAGCCCGTGCTCGCGCCCATCCCTAACCGCGCGTTTCCGCTGAACCGTGTCGTCGGCGGCTTGCTTGCCGTTGCCATTGCCTTTGCGGCCGCTGCCGTGGTCCTGCCCAAATCGGCGGACGCCAAAGACGCCATCGGTTTGGACACGGCTCAAAAAAAAACAATTCTTGGCATCCAAGATAACCTAAACGCCATTTCCACCATGCAATCGCGCTTTATGCAGATCACCTCTGAAGGTGGATTTGCCAAAGGCACGTTCCGTTTGCAACGTCCCGGAAAAATGCGCATCGATTACGATCCGCCCGTGCCCGTGCTGGTGATCTCCAACGGTTTATTGGTCATGTACAAGGATAAAGAGCTCGATCAGTTGAGCCATGCGCCGCTGGCAACCATTCCGGCGTCTATGTTCATCGGCGACAATGTGGATTTTTTCGGCGACGATCTTCTGATCACCGACTTTATCCACGAAGACGGCGTGATCCGTTTAACGCTCCAACGCAGCGACGACCCGCTGGACGGCAGTTTGACATTGGTGTTTGAAGACCAGCCTTTGGCGTTGAAAAAATGGACCGTGATCGACGCACAAGGCATCAACACCACGGTGTCCTTAGTTGCGCCAAGATTTGGTGAAAGCTTTGATCAGGATCTATTCAAGGTCGAAACCCAGCGCATGAGCGGGCCTGACAATTAAGCCCTGCCAAGGCTGCGCCTTTCGTTATTCCACAATATTTAAGGGACCAACCGATAACCGCCCGGTTCGGTGATCAACAGCTCGGCGTGGGACGGGTCGTGTTCCATTTTTTGGCGCAAACGGTAGACGTGAGTTTCCAGCGTATGCGTGGTCACACCTGCATTGTAGCCCCACACCTCACCCAACAATTCATCACGGCTGACCACACGATCGCCGTGGAGATACAAAAACTTGAGAATTTGAGATTCCTTGTCCGTCAGACGGATTTGTTTGCCGCCACCGTTGTCGCCGGGGTCGGGGGCTTCTAAAACCTTCGCACCGGGGCGAAAGGCAAAGTCCCCTATGCCCAAAATGGCTTCATCACTGTGTTCAAACTGGCGAATGTGAGCGCGGATGCGGGCGATCAGAACGCCCAACTTAAAGGGCTTAATCACATAGTCCGTCGCTCCTGCATCAAGCCCACGGATGGTGTCTGCATCGCTGTCTGAACTCGTCAGCATAATGATCGGCGCGTTGACACCTCCGGCGCGCATCCGCCGACACACTTCGCGCCCGCCCAAATCGGGGAGCTCCACACTCAACACGATCAGATCAAAATATCCCTTAAGCGCCTCATCCAATCCGTCCGAGCCACCCTTTGCCACTGTGCAGACGAATTGCTCCATCTGGGACAGCTGCTCGCTCAACATGTCCGTCAGCACCCCATCACTGTCGACGATCAATATGCGTTTGCCTTCGCTCATGGTGGTGTCTCTTTCCCTGCCCCGTGCCCAAGTCAAAATCAACCTCTTAGATACTATATCGGAACTTAGTGCGCTGACGACAATATCGGAGATTCGCGTTTTCGCTCTTTTCTTACTGGCCCGGCTTGGGTAATGTCCGAAAAAGCCTGTGTAATGTTCTCTGTGAGATGCTGTTTTGTAAGCTCAGGGGGGGAGAACGGCACCAGGATATACAGAAGGTAACATCTAGCCTATGCCCCATCGCCAAAGTCTTTTACCCATGCCCGCCACGCGTGAGCCGGCTTCGTTGCTGGCTGTCGATCGCGCTGTTTTTGAGCTGCGCCGGGGTCGGGCCGTGGGTATAGCGGCAGGTGGCGGAGCCAAAGCTTTGGTTATGGCTGCGGAAGGTTGTTCCGCCGAAGCCCTAGAAGACATTGAAAAACTTGCCCAATGCGCGCCCACCATGGCGATCACCGACAAGCGTGCAGAAGTCTTGGGCATTCAAGCCCCTGACGACGAAGCGGTGCACGACGTCACTGTTTTGTCCATCCATATGGACGGCGGCCTCGATGAAGACGCCGTTGTGCAGCTGGCCGACCCCTTGTCCGAAGGGTCCAAAGCCGCCTTAGCCCGCGCCACAGCCAGCCATGTTCAGACCCACGGTGTTCACACCGCCGCCATCGGTTTGGCCAAAATCGCCCGTTTGCTGCCGGCCACCGTCGTCGCCATGGTTGACGATCCCGACAGTGCCGATTTCGCAGGCTGGATTTCCCGGCGCAATCTGGTGATGGTCGACGCTGGCGACGTGTTCCAATACGAGCGCACCGCCGCACGCACTTTGGGCCGCATCTCGGATGCCCGTGTGCCACTGGAAGATGCTGAAAACACACAGATTATTGCCTACCGGCCCCAAGACGGCGGGTTGGAACACTTGGCCATCGTCATTGGCGATCCCAACGCCGCGCCCGACCCTTTGGTGCGCATCCATTCCGAATGTTTTACGGGTGATTTGCTGGGGTCTTTGCGCTGTGATTGCGGCGATCAATTGCGCGGCGCGATACAGGAAATCTCTAAAAATGGCGCGGGCGTTTTGTTATATTTGGCCCAAGAAGGCCGCGGCATCGGTTTGGTCAACAAACTGCGCGCTTACACTTTACAAGACCGGGGTTTGGATACGCTGGATGCCAACGAAATGTTGGGTTATGACGCCGATGAACGGGTTTACCTGCCAGCCGCAGAAATGCTGAAAGACTTAGGCCTCAAATCGGTGCGCTTGCTCACCAACAACCCCGATAAAGTCGACGCCCTCGCGCGCTTTGGCGTCGATGTCAAAGAACGTGTCGAGCATGCCTTTCCGTCCAACAAACACAATGAACACTACCTGGAAACCAAAAAGGTTAAAGGTGGTCATTTGTTCTAAAAGCCGGAGCTTGCGAACCACCCGGCAAGTCCTGCCCTATGGGTCAATTTCGTCCGGCATTCCGTGCCGTTCTTTTGATAATTACCTTTATGCAATGATTATAACATACTGTTAAATAACAATAATAACTTTGGCACTCCCTTTGCACTGTCATCGTGACGCCAGAGGTCCGTTTTGGACTTTGGCAAACGATAAGCATTGGAAAGAACCATGGACATCAGTCCCTATCAGGCTGACGCTCTACTTGGACAACGGGAAAAATCCCGGATAGTTGAGCGTCCGCCCGTCACCGAAATATCGGGTATTGGCGGACAAGGATCGCAAAGCGGCGAAGAAGACGGCAACATCTTCTTCGACACGTTGGTCGATACGGTCAATCCGCTACAGCATATACCCGGTGTCTCCAGCGTCTATCAAGCCGCCACCGGAGACGAAACCAATCCCATCGCCTCCATGGCGGGCGGATTTTTGTTTGGCGGACCCATCGGACTTGCGGCCGGCGCTGCGTCGTCTTTTTTTGAAATGATCACGGGCGACAGCGTCATGGGCCACGTGGCGTCGCTGTTCGGCGAGGAAGAAGTTCCACAGCCGGAAGGTGGCTTAACGGAACTGGCTTCAAAGGCCGATCCCGGCGCGCTGGAATCTCTCATACGCCCAACGGGTTCACCTTTAAGCCTTGAAAACTATCAAGCTTTTGCCCAAGCTCAAGCCCAACAGAACATCGGCACGGGCGCCCAATCCCAAGATGTCAACTGGACGTCCAACATTTGGACATCCCACGCGCTAA
The DNA here is from genome assembly GCF_036689815.1 of Magnetovibrio sp. PR-2. Taxonomy (NCBI): domain Bacteria; kingdom Pseudomonadati; phylum Pseudomonadota; class Alphaproteobacteria; order Rhodospirillales; family Magnetovibrionaceae; genus Magnetovibrio; species Magnetovibrio massiliensis. The sequence continues at coordinate 106,541 of NZ_JBAHUR010000001.1, forward strand.
AAGACGCCACGGGTATCTATGAGACCAACCAGCAACTGGGCGAACATCAAAAACGCATGGATGACGCCATCGTTTAGGCCTGGACACAGGGAGCAGCTCAGCCATGGTGCTTGAACGCATCACTGTTGATCCGCAAGGCTGGATCGTCGCCGGCGAACGGCGGCTGCGCTGCGCCTTGGGCAAAGCGGGCATCACCAACGCCAAGGTGGAAGGTGATCTGGCGACCCCTGCGGGCCTTTTGCATATGGAGCGAGTTTATTATCGCGCGGACCGCATGGTCGGTCCGCCGATCACATCCTTGCCCGTGGACGAAATCGAACCCGACATGGGGTGGTGCGACGATCCCGACCATGGGGACTATAATCAACTGGTGACACTGCCCCACCCCGCCCGTCATGAAAAATTGTGGCGCGAGGACAGCCTGTATGATGTTGTCGTGGTTCTGGACCACAACACCCATCCTGTTGAATCTGGGCGAGGCAGTGCCATTTTCATGCACATCGCCAAGCCAGATTTTTCCGGAACGGAAGGCTGTATAGCCTTGGATAAAAAAGATTTATTGCAGTTATTACTAAATTGCAATGAAAGCACAGAGATCGAGGTGTCCGCGCCTTAAGCCTCACCGGGTTTGGGGCGCGTGCCAAAGATGGCGGTGCCCACACGCACGTGTGTTGCCCCAAACGCGATGGCGGTTTCGAAATCGCTGCTCATCCCCATACTCAAATTCACCAGACCGTTACGCTCGGCGATTTTAGCCAGCAGCGCAAAATGCAACGCGGGCTCTTCGTTAACGGGGGGGATGCACATCAAACCTTTGATCTCGAGATCCAGTTCATCGCGACACAGGGTTATGAAGGCATCGGCGTCTTTGGGCGATATTCCGGCCTTTTGCGCCTCTTCGCCCGTGTTGATTTGCACGAAAATCGGTAGCCGCTTGTCCGCCCGCACAAATTCCTTCGCCAAACCGCGCGCCAATTTTTCCCGATCGACGGTTTCGATCACGTCGAACACCTCAACCGCCTGCTTAATTTTATTGGTTTGCAGCGGCCCGATGAGGTGCAAAGTGAGATCTGGATACTCCGCGCGCAACTGTGGCCACTTCCCAACAGCTTCTTGCACGCGATTTTCGCCAAAAACCCGCTGTCCGGCCTCTAATACCGGACGAATGCGCTCAAGTCCGTGCACTTTCGACACTGCGACCAAGTGAACTCCGGCTTTTTCCCGCCCCGCGGCGGCGCTTGCTGCGTCAATTTGGTCTTGAACCGTTTTAAGCCCTTGGACCGAATTAAAATCGGGGTTATGAGTTGCAGTCATGAGTGAAAACTCCGTCTAGGCGCATCCTGCGCTGGATGATACATAGAACATTATGAAGAAGCCAGCCGCGCTTGCCTGCTCCCGCCTGTGGGGGGATAAAACCCGCAAAACGTCACGTATTCCGCAGTTTTTCGTGATGAGCGACATCCTGCGTCTACCCAATCCCAGCGTCGTTTTTGGCCACCTGCCCAAAGGCAGCGCGGTCGTTTTGCGCCATACCGACCCGGCACAGCTGGAGCACTTGGCGCGCACCATCTTGCCAAAAGCGCGCAAACAGGGTTTTAAGGTTTTGATCAGCAATCATGTCCACTTAGCCCTGCGCCTGGGCGCGGACGGTGTGCATCTCTCACAAGCCGCGCTGCGTTTGGGCTTGTGGCGCCGCCAACGTGCAGGGTTTCGTCCTGGTTTTTTAATCACAGCCGCCCATCACGGCTTTCGCCAATTTCCCAAGACCGACATCGATGCTTATCTGTTGTCCCCGGTTTTTTTCACCAAAAGTCACCCAAAGACCAAACCCATGGGAATTATGCGCTGCGTGCACATGGTTAAACAAAGCCCCAAACCTGTCATAGGTTTGGGGGGAATCACGGCTAAAAATGTGGGGCGTTTAAAAGGCAGTGGTCTTTTTGGAATTGCCGCCATTGGTGCTTGGCTTTAAGGCTGATCTCGCACGGCGTTCATCAATCGAACAAAACCATTTACACAAAAAGAAAGGGCGGTCCGAAGACCGCCCTTCCCCTAGATCTTTCGATCCGAAGTTTACTTCAACTTAGAAGCCAACTTCGATACCGGTGATCAGGCCGTTGCCGTCCAAGCCGTTGGACGTACCAGCAACGTCGCCTTCCGGATCGGATTCAACGTCGAAGTAGGTCGCGGTCAGAGCAACGCCAGCACCCAAGTCGTAGGTAGCGGACAACTGCCACATGGTGTCTTCGTCGTCACCTGCGGTAGCGGTCGTGCCTTTGTCTTCGGAGTTCATGTAGGTAGCAGACAGGCTGTACGGACCGGTTGCGTATGCAACGCCGATTTCGTAGCCTTTGCCGTCAGCAGAGTCGGTGTTCACACCAGACGTCGGCTTGCCGTCAAAGTCGTAGTATGCACCACCAACGGTGAAGCCAGCAACGCCAACGCTCAAGCCCAGACCGGTTTGGTCGTACAGAGCGGAGGTGCGGCCGTGAACGATGGATGCATCAACGGTAACGCCGTCGAAGTCACCAGCGTAAGCAACACCGAAGGAGTAGCCGTCACGCAGGTTGGAGGTGATCAGCTGACCAGATTCACCAGCGCCGGAGCCTTCAGCTGCGGACCAGGAAGCACCAACGGTGACGCCAGCAAAGCTCGGAGAGATGTAAACGGCTTTGATGGTGTCGTCCGTCCAGTTGCCGTCCATGTCGTTGGCTTGCAGGCCGATGGTCGCAGCGGTAGCAGAAGCGGTAGCAGCGCGCGAACCGGCGATCCAGTCGTTGACGTCGTTCCAGTCGTGGTTACCAGCGTTCGGAGCGCGAACGTCCAGAGCAGCAGCAGCGTGCGGACGTGCACCCAAGGACACAGCACCCATAGCGTCGGAGCTGACGGTCACGTAGGATTCGTCCATGTTACGCGTACCAACAGCGTTAGCTTCCAGTTGCATCGTTGCAGCAACTTTCAAGCCGTTGTCCAGGGTCGTGGAACCAGTGAAGTAAACTTCGCTGTTACCTTGTTGGCCCAGGCCGGTGTCGCGGTTGACAACGTCGTTCGTGGAAACGGTAGCAACTTCATCAGAGTTGCTGAAGCCAACGTACTGGCGCATGAAGCCGCCCAGTTCGAGTTTGATTTTGTCAGCAGCGAAAGCTTCGGTGGACAGGGTGCCCAGGGCGATGACTGCCGTGGTACCGAGAAGGATCTTTTTCATGGTTTCTCCTAAGTGTTTTTTCAACGTCTACCGCTCCCCAAAAAGACGCGCGATAGAACTCCCGAATAATTGGATGATGCATATTCTACCGAGGCTTCTTCAAAATCAATCAATTCTCATCTGCTGTGATGTAGAAAACCCAAGGGCGTGATAATTTTGCAACAGAACCGGGAACACCTTGTTAACCAATAGCTCTTATCAAATTTCAACCAACTGTCATAATCTTTCCTCCGATCACGTGTGATTTCTCGGTCACACCCAGCTCAATGCCCCCGTAAAGTTCATCAAAACCCCCGATCTCAGCTGTTTTGCTTCACTTATTCTATTGCGTATCTGTTGGGGATGTTACACATTGCCACCCTGGCCTACGGAGACATTTCATGACCAATCAGAATTTTAAACGCACACTCTTACTTGCGACCATCTGCACGCTTATTCTTGGAGCTTGTGAAGGTGGCAAGGTCATGACCGTTCGTAAAAATCGCGCGGGCGAAATCGGCAAACAATATGAAGAAACCAACCCACGCGAGACCATCTTCGGTGGCGAAAGCGTTTTTGGAAATGATTCCAAATCCCGCGGCGGCTCGGCTGGCGGCGCGCTCGGCGTCAACACGTATCTTTGGCGAGCAACGCTCGACACCATCGCTTTTATGCCCATGAACAGCGCCGATCCGTTTGGCGGTGTGATCATCACCGATTGGTATTCCCCGCCGGAAACCCCTGCGGAGCGCTTTAAACTGAATATCATTGTTTTGGATAAAGCTTTGCGTGCCGATGGTGTACGGGTTTCCGTTTTCCGCCAAATCTATGACCAAAACGGAAACTGGAGAGACGCTCCGGTGGATGCCGAAACGGCACGCCAAATGGAAGACGCTATCTTGACCCGAGCCCGCCAATTGCGCAATGAAACGCGCATGCAAGATCACCAATAACACCCTCGCGCCTCTATTTCAGGACCTTGACGACCATGTCGCGTTACAATTTCAAAGAAACCGAAGCTAAATGGCAAAAAGCTTGGGAAGACCACAATACATTTGCCGTTTCGGTCGATCGCTCCAAAGAAAAATACTATGTGTTGGAAATGTTTCCCTACCCTTCGGGACGCATCCACATGGGACACGTGCGCAACTACACCTTAGGGGACGTCGTTGCGCGCTATAAAAAGGCGCAAGGGTTTAACGTCTTACACCCCATGGGCTGGGATGCCTTTGGGCTTCCGGCTGAAAATGCGGCCATCCAAAACGACAGCCACCCCGCGACCTGGACGATGCAAAACATCGACACCATGAAAGCGCAACTTAAAACCATGGGGTTGTCGTACGATTGGAGCCGCGAGCTCGCGACCTGTACGCCGGACTACTATAAGCACGAACAAAAGATGTTCCTGGACTTCTTAAAAGCGGGCTTGGCTTATAAAAAGGAATCCTGGGTTAACTGGGACCCGGTTGAAAATACGGTTCTCGCCAATGAACAGGTCATTGACGGCAAAGGTTGGCGCTCTGGCGCACCTGTTGAAAAAAGACAGCTGTCCCAGTGGTTCTTGAAAATCACCCAATACGGCGATGATTTGCTGGACGAAATCAAAAAGTTAGAACGCTGGCCCGAAAAAGTCCGCATTATGCAGGAAAACTGGATTGGGCGGTCCGAAGGGTCACAGGTGTTCTTTGAACGCACCGACAACGGCGAGAAGCTAGAAATCTACACCACTCGCCCCGACACGTTATATGGGGCATCGTTCATGGCCATTGCCGCAAACCACCCCATTGCGTTGGATCTGGCCAAAGACAACGCGCAACTGCAAACGTTTATTGACGACTGCAATGCCCTTGGCACGTCTGAGGCCGCCATCGAAAGTGCGGAAAAACAAGGGTTCAATACCGGGCTCAGCGTCAAACATCCGTTCATTGACGGCGCAACCCTACCGATTTATGTCGCCAACTTCGTTTTGATGGAATACGGCACTGGGGCCATCTTCGCCTGCCCCGCAGGCGACCAGCGGGACTTGGATTTTGCCCGCAAGTACAACCTGCCGGTCATCCCTGTGGTCGCGCCGAAAGACATTGCCGGCACCGCAGAAGAACAAGCCTGGCTTGAAGACTTTGCTGCTAACGCGACCGAAGCCTTCACGGATGAAGGCATTGCCGTGAATTCCGATTTCTTGAACGGCATGACTTCCGCCGACGCCAAATCCACCGTCATCAAACAACTTGAAGAAACGGGTCAAGGCCAAGGCACGGTTCAATACCGCCTGCGCGATTGGGGCGTTTCACGCCAACGCTATTGGGGCTGTCCGATCCCCATTATTCACTGCGGCGATTGTGGTGAAGTCCCCGTGCCGCACGACCAGCTCCCCGTCACCTTGCCCGAAGACGTCACTTTGGGCGGCGCGGGCAATCCTTTGGATGCACACCCGACCTGGAAACACACCACGTGTCCTCTCTGTGGCAAAGACGCCCTGCGCGAAACGGACACCTTTGACACGTTTTTTGAATCCAGCTGGTATTATGCGCGCTTCACCGACGCCCAAGCCGACACCGCTTTTGGCAAAGAAGAAGTCGATTACTGGCTTCCGGTCGATCAATACATTGGCGGCATTGAGCACGCCGTTCTGCACTTGCTGTATTCGCGGTTTTTCACCCGCGCGCTCAAAGACTGTGGCTACCTGGAACTGAAAGAGCCCTTCGATGGTTTGATGACCCAAGGCATGATCTGTCATGAAACGTATCAAGACCAAGACGGCAAATGGCTGACACCTGAAGAAGCCGAAACTTTAGATGCCCAATCGGTCAACATCGGCCGTTCGGAAAAAATGTCGAAATCCAAAAAGAATGTGGTCGACCCGGAACTGATCATCGGAACCTATGGGGCCGATACAGCGCGTTTATTTATGCTGTCCGACAGCCCACCGGATCGCGATTTAGATTGGACCGACAGCGGCGTCGAAGGGGCTTGGCGTTATGTCGGGCGCGTGTGGCGCATGATTGCTGAACAAACAGACGCTTTGGGCGACTTAAGTGATGGGCAAGCGAGCGATCTGCCGGACGCCGCCGCCAAAATACGCGCCCTGGTGCACAAGACCACGGACGCCGTGGCCAAAGATTTTGACGCCTTCCGCTTTAACAAAGCCGTGGCGCGCATTCGCGAACTCACCAATGCCTTGGAAAGTTTCAAAGACACCGACGCGGCTTCCAACGGCGTGCGCCGCGAAGCCTTTCAAATGCTGGCCGTCATTATCAACCCGATGATGCCGCACTTGGCGGAAGAAATTTGGTCACAGCTGGGTCACGGCGACCTCGTGGCCAATGCGCCGTGGCCAGTGGTTGATGACCGTTTGTTGGTAGACGACACGGTCACGGTCGCCGTTCAGGTTATGGGAAAAATGCGCGGCACCATTGAACTGGCGAAAGATTGCCCCCAAGATCAAGCCCAAGCCGCTGCGCTGGCTTTGGATACCGTTAAAAAAGCCATGGATGGCAAAGATCCACGCAAAATCATCGTGGTGCCAAACAGGATCGTCAATGTCGTGGTCTAACCTTAACACCCCCACCCTTTTGCGCAGCCCTTTGGCCATCTTGGGTTTGTGTTTTGCTTTAAGTGCTTGCGGCTTCAAGCCCATGTACGCAACGTCACCGGGCACGGTTGGCGCAAATGCTTATTTGCGTGCTGTTTTCATCGATCAAATCGATGAGCGCGTCGGTCAAATGATGCGCACCGCCCTAAAAAGGCGTTTTCATCCGACGCGCACGAATGCGGCCTATCAATATTCCCTGCAAATCAGCACCACCGAAAGCATTTCAGAATTGGCCGTCGAAAAAGATGCCTCGACCACCCGCGCCAATCTGAAGCTTTTTGCCACATTCACACTGGTTCGGATCGCCGACCAGCAGGTCCTACACAGTGGATCCGTGCGCGGTGTGGCCAGCTATAACAATTTGACGTCGCACTTCGCCACCCAAGCCGCCAAAAAGAACGCGCGCAAACACGCGGTCGACTCCATCGCCGATCAGCTGAAAACCCAAATCACCGTTTACTTCAACGGACCGGGTCAAAAGCAACCCCCCCTCGGCAAGGTGCGGGCAATCCAGTGAAAATCACAGGCGCCAAAATCGAAGGTTTTTTGCGCGTCCCAGACCCCAATGCGCGCGCCATTTTGGTGTTTGGTCCAGACGAAGGCCTGGTCCGCGAACGCGCCGTGCAATTGGCGAAAACCGCCGTCGAAGATCTTTCCGACCCCTTTCGCGTGGTCGAGCTTAGCCCCGCTGATCTCAAAGCCGATCCGGCGCGCCTGACGGACGAAGCCGCGTCCATGTCCTTTGGCGGCGGCGATCGGGTCGTGCGTTTGCGCCAAGCCAACGAACAATGTGTCGCCGCCTGCCAATCCTTTTTGGACATGGATACACCGGCCGATGCCTTGGTGGTGATTGATGCCGGCGATCTCACGCCCCGCTCCAAATTGCGCAAAATGTTTGAAACCGCCAAAAACGCAGCTTCCATCGCCTGTTATGCAGACGACATGCGCTCGCTTCCCGATGTCATTCGCAACACCTTGAACCAGTACGGACTGAGTGTTGATCGCGACGCCATGGCGTTGTTGTTGCAATCGTTGGGCTCTGATCGATCCGTCACCCGTGGCGAGCTGGAAAAGCTCGCCCTGTACATGACCGGACCCGACGCCGATGGCGCCAAGCAAATCACCGAAGCCGACGTGCGCGCGACCATGGGTGACACGGCGGCCAGCGCCGTGGACGACGTGGTTTATGCCACCGCCAGTGGTGACACCCAAAAATTGGAAACCTCACTCAGCCAAGTGATCGCCGACGGGACCAGCGCCGTCGCCTTGGTACGCGCCACCGAACGCCACTTTCAAAAACTGCATTGGGCGCGCGGTCAAATATCTAACGGCATGAACGCCGACCAGGCCACAAAATCCATGCGACCACCGATCATCTTTAAACGTGCCGATGCGTTTCGGGCGCAATTGGCAACTTGGCCGGAATCGAAACTTTCTCGGGCTTTTGAGATTTTGACCCAAGCTGAAATCGATTGCAAAACGACCGGTTTACCTGCAAATGCAGTTTGTTCCCGTGCGCTGCTCACCCTTGCCCAGGCCGCTCGGGCGGGCCAAAGGCGCCGATAGGCTCTAAATCGCCAACAATATCAAACTTTTATCGCCTAATGTTATTCTTGTGCAATCTATTATTCATAGAATTACATCTTAATATGCGGGAAAATACCGTCACTCACACACAATGATGTTCAAAACCTGAGTGTTTAACCGGGGATTTTGCGCCGGATGGATCAGTCATCACTGCTGGACGGGCCATGGCTCAGGCGCGCCAGCAAGCCATCGAGCTGTTCGAGGGATTTGTACGTGATAACCACTTGCCCCTTGCCGCCCTTATCGCGGATATCGACTTTCAAGCCGAGCATATTTGCCAGATCTGTTTCCAGTGCCACCGTGTCCGCATCTTTGGCGGTTTTGGCACTGGGACCTGAGGCTTGAGGCGCATTATCAGCGCCTTTGACCAGTTGTTCCGTTTGGCGAACATTCAAACCTTGGGCCACCACAGCCTTGGCCAAGTCTGCGGCATTGGGGGCGCCAACCAGACAGCGCGCATGACCGGCAGAGATGTCACCACTGTCCAACAAGTCTTTGACATCACCGGGCAAAGTCAGCAAACGCAAGGTGTTGGCAACGTGGGAACGGCTCTTGCCCAAGGCTTGGGCCAGCTGCTCTTGGGTGTGACTGAATTCATGCATCAAACGATGAAAGCCCTCGGCTTCTTCCAAGGGGGACAAGTCTTGTCGTTGCAGGTTTTCAACAAGTGCGACTTCCAAGGTTTCTTTGTCATCGAAGTCGCGGATGATCACCGGCACGTCGTGGACCTGGGCTTTTTGCGCCGCGCGCCAGCGGCGTTCACCCGCGATGATCTCAAACTCACCGGCAACGTCGGGGTGCGGACGCACAAGAAGCGGTTGCAGCACACCCTTTTCGCGGATCGACTGGCTTAGATCTTCCAACATGTCGTCGCTGAAGTTATGGCGCGGCTGATATTTGCCCGCATGTAGGTTTGCAACAGGCAAAGTCTTAGTGGTTTCGCCCGTGTCCAGATCGGCGACGACCTTTTCTACCGACTCCCCCCCGCCCAATAAAGCGGACAGACCCATGCCCAGTTTCTTTTCGGCCATTCTTCAAATTCCTTAGGCTTTTATCTATTTGGTCTTAAACGCTGACGTGACCTTCGCGGCGCAGAACTTCGCCCGCCAAATGCAAGTAAGCTTGTGAACCGGCGCACTTCATGTCGTACATCAGCACCGGGCGGCCATGGGACGGCGCCTCGGAAACCTTAACGTTGCGCGGGATCACGGTTTTGTAAACCTTGTCACCAAAATATTCGCGCACATCCGCCGCCACTTGGTCGGACAGGTTGTTGCGTTTGTCGAACATGGTCAGCACGATGCCCTGGATTTCCAGGTCCGGATTGAAGGCGGATTTGACCCGCTCCACGGTTTTGAGCAAGTGGCTCAAGCCTTCCAGTGCAAAAAATTCACATTGCAGCGGCACCAAGATGGCTTGCGCCGCAGCCAGGGCGTTCAAAGTCAACAGGCCCAAAGCCGGCGGGCAATCGATCAGGACATAATCATATCCCAATGCCCCATCGCCAATGGCTTTTTTCAACTGATGCTCACGGTCTTCCATGTCCACCAGCTCCAATTCAGCCGCCGACAAATCGACGCCTGCGGGCACGATGTCGAGCCCCGGCACGTTGGAGGTCTGAATAGCGTCGCTCATCTTCACGCCTGCGATCAACATGCGGTACGTGTCGAGCTTACGGTTGCCCCGGTCAATCCCCAATCCCGTGGACGCGTTGCCTTGCGGATCCAGATCGATGATCAAGACCTTTTGTTTCACAGCGGCTAAGGCGGTGGCCAGATTGATGGCCGTTGTGGTTTTGCCCACCCCGCCCTTCTGGTTCGCAACCGCGATGATGCGCGGGCCTTTTTCGGGTTCGGGCATGTTCATGATGTCCCCTACGGTGGTGGTTGGCAAATCTGACCAGTTGCTCATGACGGTATCCACTCTTGCTCGACGGCGCGGCCTAGTGTTTTGGCCGACAGTCTGAAATCTCTAGAATCATGCCCGCCGAGTCGGATCGGCTAGGGTGACGATGAACCTGCATATTCCAGTCTTTTTGGGCTGCGGTCAATTCGTCCTGCCAGCGCCGACCCTTTAAAAACAGGTATATCCCTGTGGATAAGCTGTGCATGTCGGCAAAGCTCAGAAGTTTGTCCAAGGGAGCCAAGGCGCGTGACGTCACAATATCGGCCTCAAGGTTTTCGACCTTTTCGATGCGCTCCGTATGGATGGTGACGCTCAAACCCGCAGCCCGCTTGACTTCGCGCATGAACGCACATTTGCGCTGGTCGCTCTCAATGAGATGTATGTCCAAACGCGGCTTCAGACAAGCCAGCACCAAAGCGGGAAAACCAGCGCCGCTGCCGAAATCCACAACTTTTTTTCCATCCGCGATTAAGGGGGCCAATTGGGCACTGTCCAACATATGACGGCGCCACAGATCCGGGACAGTATCTGGGCCCACCAGATTTATTTTCTGCTGCCACTTCACTAAAAGGTCCGCATAGATCTGCAGACGCTCCATCACCTCGTCATCGAGGTCGAACGCCTGCTTCACATCGGTTGCGGTTAGCCCTTTTTCCGTCATCAGAGACCCTTTCGATGGGCGAATGTTTCACGTGAAACATTCCCCGTTCAGAACCACAGACGGATAGCCTAGCTTTCCATGGTAAATGAATGGTTAATCGCGTTATGCGGACTTTTGTTTAGATTGTTTGCGCACGTGGGACAACAACAGCGTCAAAGCCGACGGCGTCACCCCGGAGATCCGGGCGGCTTGACCCAAAGTGGTCGGCCGCACGGCTTGGAGCTTGGCGCGGACTTCATTGGACAACCCGGTGATGGCTGCGTAGTCCAGATTGGCGTCCAGTCGCAAGGCTTCATCTTTGCGAAACGCGTGCACGTCCGCTTCTTGTCTGACCAAATATCCAGAATAGCTGGCTTCGATGTCCGCCTGCTCACGGACTTTGCCTTGGATATCCACCAATTCCGGCCAGACACCGATCAAATCATCCCACGTGATGTTGGGATAAGCGAGCAACTGTTTGGCACTGCGCCGCTGGCCGTCTTGATTAATTTTCAAGCCATGTTTAGACAATGCAGCCGGTGTGGCCTTGAGGTTTTTAATGGTGTGCAAAGCAGCCTGAACTTGGGCTTCTTTCGCGCGAAACACATCGAGACGGTTTCGAGCGACACACCCCACAGCCCCGCCCCGCTCCGTCAAACGGCGATCCGCATTATCGGCACGCAACCGCAAACGATACTCAGCGCGCGACGTGAACATGCGATAAGGCTCTTGCGTGCCCAAGGTCACCAGATCGTCAATCATCACGCCGATGTAGGCTTCTGATCGATCCAGGATAAACGGCTCTTCCCCGCCGCTGGCCCGAATGGCCGCATTGACCCCGGCCATAAGACCCTGGGCGGCAGCTTCTTCATAACCCGTGGTGCCGTTAATCTGCCCCGCCAAAAACAAGCGCGGAACTTTGCGCGTTTCCAAGGACGGATTCAATTCACGCGGATCAACAAAATCATATTCAATGGCGTAGCCGGGCTGGAGCATCCGGGTTTTTTCCAAACCGGGAATGGTTTTCAACAAAGCCAGCTGCACGTCTTTGGGCAGAGATGTTGAAATGCCATTGGGATAAACCGTAGGATCGTCGTAACCCTCGGGCTCCAAGAAAATCTGATGGCTGGTGCGTTCGGCAAAACGCACAATTTTGTCTTCGATAGACGGACAATAGCGCGGACCCGTACTCTCGATCTGCCCAGAATACATGGGCGAGCGCTCCAGGTTGGCCTGAAGAATGGCATGCCCTTGCGGCGTCGTTTGGGTGACATAACACGCGATCTGGCGCTGCTCGATCTTGTCATTCAAGAACGAAAACGGTTCCGGCGCTTCATCTCCAGGCTGCGGTTTGAGCCCCGCCCAATCAATGGTGTCGCCGTCCAAGCGCGGCGGCGTCCCGGTTTTCAGACGACCTGTGGTCAACCCCACCCGGCGCAAGGTATACGCCAAGCCCACGGCACGCGGATCGCCCACACGTCCTGCCGGAAAAGTCTGTTCGCCCAAATGAATCAGGCCGCGCAAAAATGTGCCTGTGGTCAGAACCACGGCGCCAACTTTCAAATTGGTGCCATCGTCCAAGACCAGGTTGGTCACGGCGCCGCTGCGGTTTAGTTTGATATCTTCGACAGCCCCTTCCCAGATGGACAAACCGTCTTGTTCCGCCAAAAGATCTTGAACCGCTTGGCGATACAGCTTGCGGTCGGCTTGAGCCCGGGGCCCCCGGACCGCTGGACCCTTGGAGCGATTGAGCATACGGAATTGTATGCCGCCCCGGTCAATGGCCCGGCCCATGATCCCGTCCAGGGCGTCGACCTCTTTGACCAACTGACCCTTCGCCAATCCGCCGATGGCCGGATTGCAGGACATTTCACCGATGGTGGAAATCTTGTGCGTGATCAGAACCGTAGACGCACCCATGCGCGCGGCGGCAGCGGCGGCCTCCGCGCCCGCGTGTCCGCCGCCGATGACGGCGACATCATATGTGCGTTGGTTCTGGTTCTTCATGGCGCGGAACTTATGGACGCGCGCCGCCCGGGTCAAGGACTATCGCGCCAAACCCGGTCACGAGCGCGTGAAATGTTTCACGTGAAACATTGCGGCTTTGAAACAGGGCTTATAGGCCAAGGGATACAGAGGGGCGTTAAGGCCTTGTTTACTCCTTATTTTCCGTCATTTTCCAATACAGAAATCATGGAAAATCACGTCGAGCAAATCTTCGACGTCCACCCGGCCGGTGATGCGCCCCAGCTCCCGCGCCGCCAGACGCAAATCTTCTGCTTCCAACTCGGCGCCCAAATGATCCGGATTATCGCGCAGAATAAATCGGTCCAAAGCCTCCAGGGTCCGTTGCAGAGCTTCGGTATGACGCAGACGCGTTGGCGCCGGGCCATCGGATTGAGTGCGGCACTTGTCGGCGACCAAATCCGTCAATCGGGCCAACAGGGCGTCCATCCCCTGCCCGGTCTTCACAGACAACGGCCAGACCGGGTGATCATCAATGGTCTCCGGCACACTTTCGCCCGCCAGCTCGGCCTTGTTCACCGCGACCAAAGTGTCTGTTTCCAACAAGCCCCGGGTGACAGGATCCAGGTCCGGCAAAGACGTTCCGTCAAAAACCGCGAGCTTAATGTCCGCCGTGTCCGCCCAGCCCTTGGCCCGGCGCACACCTTCTTGTTCAATGACATCGCCCGTTTCACGCAAACCGGCCGTGTCGGCCACTAACAAGGGATAACCGCCCAAGTTCAAATGCACCTCAACCACGTCACGCGTGGTCCCGGCAATGTCCGACACAATGGCCGCTTCGCGCTGGGCCAAAGCGTTCATCAGTGAAGACTTCCCGGCGTTGGGGGGGCCGATGATGGCAAGGCGCACGCCTGTGCGCAGCCGCTCCCCTCGCCGTCCGTCTTGAAGATGCCCAGAAATGGCCGCACGCAAATCTTTGACACTGTCGACCACCGCCAGATGCAAATCTTCAGGCAATTCTTCATCGCTGAAATCCAGCTCGGCCTCAAAGTGCGCCATGGCGCGGACCAATTGATCGCGCCAGCCGTCATAGATGGCACCCAGTTCCCCTTCCGATTGGCGCAGCGCCTGTTTGCGCTGGGCCTCGGTTTCAGCTTCTATCAGATCGGCGAGGCCTTCCACCTGGGTCAAATCCAGCTTGGCGTTCTCAAAAGCCCGGCGGGTAAACTCCCCCGGTTCCGCCAAACGTAGACCTTCCATGTGGGAGAGCGCGCTCAACACACCATCGATAACCGCCAAGCCGCCATGGACGTGCAACTCGACGACATCTTCTCCGGTAAAACTCGCCGGGCCCGGAAACCATAACACCAAGGCATCGTCCAAGGTTTCTCCCGTCTGGGGATCGGACAAACGCCAGAGTTTCGCCAAGCGAGGCTGGGGCATAGGTTTTTGAGACAGAGCTTGCAAAGCCGGGGCCGCCTGCTTCCCGGAAACCCGAATGACCCCAACGCCGGAACGCCCGGCACCGCTGGCCAGCGCATAAATCGTATCCGCCCCGCCCATCATGGCCACTTGGGCCCGTCTGCGGGTTTCAAAATTAAGCGCTCGACCGGGGTTCCGTTTTGCAGGTGTTCGGCCAAAATGGCGTCCACGTCTGCAAAAGTTTCCATCTTGTACCAAATCCCTTCGGGATAAATCACCACCACCGGGCCCAGTTCACAACGGTCCAAACAACCTGCGGAATTCACCCGCACCCGGTCCAGGCCCAATTCTTTGGCGCGCACTTTCATATAATTGCGCAGCTTCACGCCATTGTTCTGAGCGCACGATCCGCGCGGATGGCCTTCGGGGCGTTCATTGGTGCAACAAAAGACATGAAGGCGGAAATAGGGGTCCGGTGTGCTCATGGTTAATTTTCTCTAAACAGCCTTAAGCCTTATGAATTTTGGGGTTGTTATGTCCCCCGCTAAACCCAACGTAAGCATATGCGGCACTTTTCGCAACGCCGGAGCTTATAGGCCTCGGCACACCTATTTTAGACGCCTATTTTTCACACCCCCTTTTCTATTCAAAGGCCCAAAGCATGCCCCAAAAGAAATCGGCGCCCAAAAACCGCCTTGCGTTGGAAACCAGCCCCTACCTTTTGCAACACCAAGACAACCCTGTGGATTGGTTCCCCTGGGGAGAAGAAGCGTTGGAGTTATCGAAAAAAACAGGCAAACCCATTTTATTGTCCATTGGCTATTCTGCCTGTCATTGGTGCCACGTGATGGCACATGAAAGTTTTGAAAACGCGGAAATCGCAGAACTGATGAACGATCTCTACATCAACGTCAAAGTCGACCGCGAAGAACGGCCCGACTTGGATGTGATTTATCAGTCCGCCCTGGCCTTGATGCGCCAACCGGGCGGGTGGCCGCTCACCATGTTTTTAACCCCTGAAGGCGAACCCTTTTGGGGTGGCACCTACTTTCCACCCGAACCGCGCTATGGCCGCCCCGGTTTTGGTGAAGTGCTGAGCGGCATCGCCGGGGCCTGGGAAGAAAACCGCGATCAAGTCACCAGTAATGTTGCCGTCATCCGCGAAGCATTGGTGGCCCTGTCCGATTCACGTCCGGGCGAAGAAGTCTCCATCGAACTGCTAGACGAAATCGCAGGCTCAACGTTGCGCGCCATCGACCCGATGATGGGCGGCTTTCGCGGTGCGCCGAAGTTCCCCCAAGTCCCGATCCTCAATTTGTTGTGGCGTGCATGGCAGCGCACCGGGCTGCAAGTCTACAAAGACGCCGTCACAAACACCTTGGACCACATGTGCCAAGGCGGCATCTTTGATCACATCGGCGGCGGCTTTGCGCGCTATTCCACCGATGAAAACTGGCTGGTACCGCACTTTGAAAAGATGCTCTACGACAACGCCCAGCTGGTGGAATTGATGAGCCTGGTATGGGCCGAAACCAAATCGCCCCTATATAAAACCCGGATCGGTGAGACCTTGGATTGGGTTCTGCGCGACATGTGTGTGGATCATCCCGACGGCGGCTTCGCCTTCGCCACGGCGCTCGACGCCGACACGGAAGGCAAAGAAGGCACGTTTTATACCTGGACCTTAGAAGAGATCGACGAGCGACTGGGCGAACTGGCGTTGGAGTTCAAACGCAATTACACCGTCACCGAACGCGGCAATTGGGAAGACGGCGGCAAAGGCGCCAACGTCATTGCGCGCTCCTCCCCCTACCCGCTCAACCCGGTTCATGAAGCAGCCCTGGAAAAGGCGTTGGATCAGTTGTTCGACGCCCGCGAAGACCGCGCCCAGCCCGGACGCGACGACAAGGTCTTAGCCGACGTCAATGGTCTGATGATCCAAGCCTTAGCCCGCGCCGGAAGCATCTTTGACAACGACGCCTGGGTCGAAGCTGCGGAAACCGCCTTTGGCTTCGTCTCCAAATACATGGTCAGCAATGGACGCCTGTCCCGCAGCTGGGCCGGTGGCGAAGCGCGGCACAATGCGGTGCTGGACGACTGCGCCCAAATGGCCCGGGCGGCTTTGACGCTCTATGAAGCGACAGGGCTTGCTACGTATCTGGCGCAAGGGGAAGCCTGGACCCACCAAGCCAGCGATTTATTTTGGTGTGCGGACGACGGCGGGTATTGCTTAAGTGCGCGCGACGTCACCGATGTCATCACCCGCACCCGCCAATGTGCCTGCAACGCCCAACCCAGCGGCAACGGCACCATGGCCGATGTGTTGGCCAGGCTCTATCTCATCACCGGCAACGACGATTACCGCGAACGCGCCGAAGACGTCATCAACGCCTTCCCCGCCGAAAGCCCAGACAGCATTTCCAATATGCCCACCTTGATGAACGCATATGAGTTGTTGAGTTCAGGCACCCAAGTTATCATCGCCGCGTCCAACGGGGATGCGCGGCCCATGGTCGAAGCCGTCCATCGCGGGGCGCGCGGCCCCTTTGTTTTGGTGCGCACCGATGGGCAAGAACCCTTCGACCCCAGCCACGTTGCGTTCGGTAAAACATTGGTCGATGGCAAAGCCGCAGCCTATGTCTGTCGCGCCGGAACCTGCAGTGCCCCCGTCGCCAATCCCGACGACTTGCGGAGCACTTTAAAAGACCTGTAAGCTCCAGCCCATGGATTCACTTTGCCTCAAAAGCCCGCTGGGCGACTTAACCGTGTTTGAAGTTGAAGGACAAATCGTCGCGCTCGACTGGGGGCACGGTTTGGACACGCCGCGCAAAACGGACAACCCTGTTCTCAACCGCGTGGCTGCCGCATTGCAGCTGTATTTCAAATCCGGAAAAGAAAGCTTTCGCACTCTGCCCTTAGATCCCGGCGGCACAGAGCACCAGCGCGCCGTTTGGAAAGCAATGCAAGCTATTGAGGCGGGGGAGACCAAAACTTATGGCGCCATCGCGAAAGAGATTAACTCTTCGTCCCAAGCAGTCGGCATGGCCTGCGGCGCAAACCCCATGCCTATATTGATCCCGTGTCACCGCGTTGTGGCGCAAAACGGACTGGGTGGCTACAGCGCAGATGGTGGCGTAGAAACCAAAGCAACACTGTTAAGACTGGAAGGAGCCCGGCTATGATGGGCAAAGCGGTGCAAGTACACGAATACGGTGGACCCGAAGTCATGAAGCTGGAGATGGTCGACGTCCCCAACCCCGGCCCCGGTGAAGTGCAAATTCGTCACACGGCCATCGGGCTGAACTTCATCGACGTCTATATGCGCACGGGTCTCTACCCCCTACCCCAATTGCCCAGCGGTTTGGGGCTGGAAGGTTCAGGCTTCATCGCCGATGTGGGCGAAGGGGTCCAAGGCTTTGACGTCGGCGATCGTGTGGCCTATGCCACACCGCCTGTTGGGGCGTATGCGGAGCTGCGCAACGTCTCACCGGAAAAACTGGTTAAGCTGCCCGACGCCATCGACGACAAAACGGCGGCGGCGATGATGCTTCAGGGTATGACCGCACAATATCTGTTGCGTCAAACCTACGAAGTCAAACCGGGCGACACCATTTTGATGCATGCTGCGGCCGGCGGGGTCGGTTTAATCGTGTGTCAGTGGGCCAAACATTTGGGTGCAACGGTGATCGGCACCGTGGGCTCACCTGAAAAGGCCGAGCTTGCCAAAGCACACGGATGCAATCACACCATTTTGTACCGGGATGAAAATTTCAAAGACCGGGTGCAAGACATCACCGACGGCGCTGGGGTCGAAGTGGTCTATGATTCCATCGGCAAAGACACCTTCATGGGCGGGCTAGAATGTTTGAAGCCCCGCGGCATGATGGTCACTTACGGCAATGCGTCGGGACCGGTGGATGAGTTTTCACCCGCCATCTTAGGACCCTTAGGATCGCTCTATGTAACCCGCCCTACCCTGTTTTCTTATACCCATGACACCGCCAGCACCAACGCCATGGCAAACGAGCTGTTCGACGTGGTGCAATCGGGCAAGGTAAAAATCGAAATTCATCAAGAATATTTGCTCAGCGATATTGCGAAGGCGCACGAAGATTTAGAAGCGCGCAAGACCACAGGTTCGACCGTCATCTTGCCGATGTAAGGTGTCACTGTTATCCAAAAAAAACCCCCGGCCAATCCGACCGGGGGTTTTTAAGCAAAGATTTCGTTGAGGCTTAGGTGTTCATGGTCTCGAAGAAATCGTCGTTGTTTTTGGTTTCGCGCATTTTGCTCATCAAGAACTCCATGGCGTCCGTGACACCCATGGGCATCAAGATGCGACGCAACACCCACATTTTCGACAACGTGCCTTTGTCCACCAGCAATTCTTCTTTCCGTGTACCGGACTTGGTGATGTCGATGGCCGGGAAGATGCGTTTGTCGGACACTTTGCGGTCCAAGATAATTTCCGAGTTACCCGTGCCTTTAAATTCTTCGAAGATCACTTCATCCATGCGCGAACCTGTGTCGATCAAAGCTGTGGCGATGATGGTCATGGAACCGCCCTCTTCGATGTTACGCGCCGCACCGAAGAAACGTTTCGGGCGTTGCAAGGCGTTGGCGTCCACACCACCGGTGAGCACTTTGCCAGAGCTCGGCACCACGGTGTTGTACGCACGGGCCAGACGGGTGATGGAGTCCAACAAGATAATCACGTCGCGTTTGTGCTCGACCAGACGCTTGGCCTTTTGAATGACCATTTCGGCGACTTGCACGTGGCGCGCAGCAGGTTCGTCAAAGGTCGAGCTGATGACTTCGCCTTTGACCGAGCGGTCCATGTCGGTGACCTCTTCGGGGCGTTCATCGATCAACAACACGATCAAATAGCTCTCCGGGTGGTTGGCCGCCAAAGCGTGGGCAATGTTTTGCAACATGACGGTTTTACCGGTGCGCGGCGGTGCCACGACCAGGGCGCGCTGGCCCTTACCGATGGGCGTGATCAAATCCATAATGCGCCCGGTGTAGTCTTTGCTTTCCGGGTTATCGACTTCCATCATCAAACGCTCGTCCGGATACAGCGGCGTTAAGTTGTCGAAGTTGATGCGATGACGCACCGCGCCTGGATCTTCGAAGTTGATGGTGTTGACTTTGAGCAAGGCAAAATACCGCTCGCCATCTTTGGGAGAGCGGATTTCGCCCTCAACCGTATCGCCCGTGCGCAAACCGAATTTGCGGACTTGGCTGGGGGAGACATAAATATCGTCCGGACCGGCCAAATAGTTGGCTTCCGGTGAGCGCAAGAAACCGAACCCGTCTTGCAAAACTTCCAAAACGCCTTCGCCGTAAATCGACGTGCCTTGTTCGGCGGAGCGTTTCAAAATGGCGAACATCATGTCTTGCTTGCGCAAAGAGCTCGCGTTTTCGATTTCCAATTCTTCGGCAAAAGCCAAAAGATCGGCGGGTGATTTCTTTTTCAGTTCTTTGAGATTCATAGCTGAACCCTAAATTTAATCTTGGATGGGGATATTCAAAAACACAATAACTTCAACAAGTTGTCGCGAATGAAAAGGTGAGAAACCGTCTGTATTGGGAAGGGAAATTTTTTGTCAGACGGGAAAAACAGCCGCTTTTTGTGAGACGATTTAAAACAACGTCCAAGTTCGGTCTGTTTGGTTGGTCCCCCACACATACCCGAACACGATTTTGAAGTCCAGCGAGATTTGGTATTAAGCTAAACGTCAGAACGGTTTGACGATGACAAAAATGACAATGCCGATCATTAAGAGTGTCGGCACTTCGTTGGCGACGCGATAAAAGACTTCCGGTTTTTCGTTTGCATCTACGGCGAACCAAACGCGCCATTTCATCATGAAAAAGTGCGAAACCGACAACAAAATCACCATGGTCAATTTTGCATGTACCCATGGCTCATCCCAAGCGTCCAGACTGTAAAACATCCACAACCCCAAAACCCAAGACACAACAGCTGCCGGGGTCATGATCGCGCGCAAAAGACGCCGTTCCATGATTTTAAAGGTTTCGGATTGGGTCGAACCCACTTGGGATTGGGTGTGATAGACAAACAGGCGCGGCAGATACAGCAAGCCTGCCATCCAAGAAATCACAGCAATCACGTGTAAGGCTTTGACCCAGTTGTAGGCATCACCGCTCAACATGAGGAAATCTTCCATGGTGCTTTTCTGTCCATCACTCGTTTCAATGTGGCAGGGAGTTTACCCGTTCTTTGAACATTAGCAAGTTGCGGGACAGGCTATGGCTTTGATGTCGCATTTGCGCGTCACATCGCCGCCTGGACACAGACCTTGGGACTGGCCCCGCGCACGCTGTACCAGCTGAGCCAAACCTTGAATGAAAGCCGGGTGGGTGCCAACCGCAGGCACGCGTTCGTAGACGCTCACACCTTTTTCATTGGCCAGATCTTTGTATTCGATATCGAGCTCAACCAGGGTTTCGGAATGTTCGGACACAAAGGCAATGGGTAAAATCACCAAGGCTTTTCCGTCTTGTCCAGCGCGTTCGATCTCATCGTCCGTAGAGGGTCCGATCCATTCCAAAGGACCCACGCGGCTTTGGTAAGACACCAAGCCGTCTTCTATGGGTTTACCAATTTTGCGCTCATAGGCTGTTTTGATCCGATCCGCGCCCAGTTCCACTTGGTCAGGGTACGGATCCCCCTTTTTCTCCACCAGCTTTTTCGGCAAGCCATGGGCGGAAAACAGAACTCGCACGTTCTCACCACCCGTTTGGTTTTGTGCTGTCTCCATGGATCTACTCAACAGATCGACTTGCGCGTCCACCCAACCTTGATCGATGGGATAACAACAAATGCGTTTGGTTGGCACTGCGAGGCCAATTTTTTTCGCCGCCTGATCCCAATCTTCGAACGAACTTTCCGTCGTCGAGGTGGAATACTGAGGATAAAGCGGCAACATAACGATTTCATCAGGCGCAAAGGCTTTGACGTCCTTGGCGGTCTCGGCGCTCATGGGGTGCCAATAGCGCATGCAGACAAACGCTTTGACCTCAAGCCCTTCATCCAATGCCGACAGCGCCCTTTCCAGCGCACGGGCTTGTTCATTGGTCAAATCCAACAAAGGTGATTTGCCGCCCAGGTGTTTGTAGATGTCTTGGGCAATGGGCGCGCGGCGCGAAGATATCAGCTTTGCCAAAACCCAACGGATCGGCAACGGCGCACCGATGATGGCCGGATCCATGAACAGATTGAACAAAAAAGGCTGAACGGATTCCAATTTGTCCGGACCGCCCAAATTGAACAAAACAATGGCCACACGCTTCATGCGCAAAGCTCCAATTTAAATTTCACCCTCAAACTTCACCCCGCACCAAGGCACACAAACGTTCCACATGTTCCGGCGGCGTTTGCGGAACAATGCCGTGTCCCAAGTTGAAAATAAAGGGACCTTGACCCAAAATATCAAGGATGCGTTTCACTTCTGCGTCCATGGCGTCACCGCCAGCTACCAACAATAAATTGTCCAGCGTACCTTGAACCGTGGTTAAGGGCTGAAGCGTATCGCGTACCCATTCCAGTGGCAGCGTGTGATCCAGACCGACGCCGTCCACTTTGGTTTCGCGCACATAATTTTCATACAGCGGACCAGCTCCACGCGGAAAACCAATAATCGGCGTGTCGGGATGAACCGCTTTAACTCGTTCGACAATCTTGGCCATGGGCTCCATAGACCACTGGTAAAATTGCTTTTCAGACAACACACCGGCCCAACTGTCGAACACCTGCAGACATTCAGCGCCGCGGTTAACCTGTTCAATGAGATATTTCGACGTGCTGTCGACCAACAAATCGATCAAGCGCTGGAAAAACACAGGATCGGAATACGCGATGGAGCGAATTTCTTCGTAAGTTTTAGACCCCTTACCCTCAACCATGTAGGTCGCCACCGTCCAGGGTGCGCCGGCAAAACCGATCAGAGCGGTGGTTTCGGGGATCTCTTGGGAAAGCCTGTGCACCGTGGTGTAAACCGGATCTAAATGATCGTGCAGTCGGCTGGGGTCCAGCGTGGCGTCCAACTCGGCTTCGTTTTTAATAGGCTCCAACTGTGGGCCTTGTCCGGTGACGAACTCGACCTTTTGACCCAAAGCATCTGGAATAACCAAAATGTCGGAAAACAAGATGGCAGCGTCGAAATTATAACGGCGCAGGGGCTGAAGCGTCACTTCAACCGCCAAATCGGGGGTATAACAAAAATGCAGGAAGTTTTTCGCAGTCGAGCGCGTTTCGCGGTATTCCGGCAAATAGCGCCCGGCTTGACGCATGAGCCACATGGGGGGCGGAGAAAGCGTGTCACCTTGAAGGGCTTGGAGGAAGCGTTTGGTCACGTATGAGTTCCCTGTGAAAGACGGAGTGATATCCTGAATTTTGGTAAGTTATCCCGAAATCGAGCGCTCTTAACAAACAATATATTTTTATAAATAAAAAGGATGTTGTTGTTGTTGTAGCGTGGATAACGGGGATTTCTTTTTGTGCACGGCTTTTACCCGGTTTCATACACAAGGTGTTGTGCATTCGGGCCTATCATTGTGCACATGCACAAAACAACTGTCTTTAAGTCGTTGGTGTAATGTAAAACTTTTGCAAAATGAAACCTGTGAATCCTGGGGAGCAGTGTGCTAAAACAGCCCCGGTTTGGGAGATGTCCTGTGCACGTGGAGAATGTTGTACACTGGTGATCACCAACAGAAGAAGTCGCGGGTTATCCCGGTAAAACAAAGACGCTTTTATTTTGTCCTGTTTTGTCCACATTTTATCCTGGCTTAAATTGCCGTTTTTAGCTTCAAGGTTCTGGCTTGATGACGACTTTAATTCTGCACAAAATTTCCGACAGCACCGGTGAAACCCTGGATGTGGTGGCGCGGGCGTGTTTGGTGCAGTTTCCCGACATGGAAGTGGTGGAAAAGCGCTGGACCATGGTCCGCACCGCGGCCCAGCTCGATGAAATTTTGCAAGACATTCAAGCCAACCCAGGTTTTGTGATTTTTACCCTGGTGGACGACGATTTGTCTGAAAAAATTTCGCTGGGGTGTAAAAAGCTCAAAGTCCCCTGCATTGATTTGCTCAATCCCGTATTGGGCCAAATGGCCAATTACATCGGCGTGGCCCGTGAAAGCCGTCCGGGCTCTCAGCATGTCATGGACGCGGACTATTTTTCTAAAATTGCCGCATTGCATTTTGTTTTGGCCCACGATGACGGTCAGTCCATGAACGACATTGAAGACGCCGATGTAATTTTGGTGGGTGTGTCGCGCACGACCAAAACGCCCACGTGTATTTATCTCGCCAACCGGGGCATCAAAGCCGCCAATGTGCCCATTGTTCCCGGCGTGCCTTTGGCGCCGGAAGTGTTGAATGCTGAAAAGCCTTTGGTGGTGGGCATCAGCAAGGACCCACGCCGCTTGGTGCAAATCCGCAAACAGCGCTTGAAGATGCAAGGCATGACCGAAGAAACCGACTACATCGATCCGGACGCGGTCGCCGAAGAAATTCGCCAAGCCCGCAAACTTTATGGCGATCAAAAATGGCCGATGATCGACGTCACGCGTAAATCCGTGGAAGAAACGGCGGCGACGATTTTGAACCTGTATAACGATCGCATCGACATGGCGTCGTAATGACGGGTGTGGTCGTTCTTGCTTCCACCAGTCAGGCTCGCACACAAATGCTGAGCGCCGCGGGCCTTGAACACATCGTTCATGGGGCAAACATTGACGAAACGACCCTTCAAAATAGTTGGTCCGATACCCCGGCGCGTTTAGCGGAAACTTTGGCTGAAGCCAAGGCGCTGAATGTGTCGCCAGAACATGCGGATGCTTTGGTTATAGGATGTGATCAAGTTTTAGCCCTGGGCGATGAGATCTTGACCAAACCCGGTTCCCCTGAAAACGTGCGCGCTCAACTCAAATATCTACGGGGAAAACAACACAGCTTGCTGTCTAGTGTGTCGGTGGTGCAAAATGGCGACGTTTTGTGGACACACACCGATATCGCCCATTTATCTGTACGTGATTTCAGCGATGCGTTTTTGGATGTTTACGTTGAACGTGTCGGTGAAGCGGTGAAAAGCAGCGTCGGTGGGTATCACTTAGAAGGTCTCGGCGCTCAATTGTTTGATCGTATTGACGGGGATTATTTTACGGTCCTTGGCTTACCCCTTGTTCCCCTGCTAAATTTTTTGCGCACGCATGGGGCTGTGCAAACTTAAAAGAAGACAGATGGAGCCATGAGCACAAACGACACTTATCAAATCCGGCGCGCCGGGGTCATGGGGTGGCCCGTGGATCATTCGCTTTCACCCGTGGTGCACGGCTATTGGTTGGACCAGCTGCAAGTGCGCGGCGAATACGTGCACATCCCTGTACCGCCCGAAGACTTTGAAGCGAAGCTGCGCAATTTAAAAGCCGACGGTTTTGTCGGAGCAAACGTGACGGTGCCCCATAAAGAAGCCGCCTTGGCCGCCGTCGATAACGCCCACCCTCAGGCCCGGCGCATCGGTGCGGTGAACACGGTGGTGGTGTTTGAAGACGGCTCGCTTTATGGCTTCAACACGGACGGTTTTGGATTTTTGGAAAATTTAAAAGCCGGGCACAAAGGGTTCGACCCAACGGGTGGTCCGGCAGTGATTTTGGGCGCGGGCGGTGCCGCGCGCGCCGTGGTTGCGGCTTTGTTGGATGCCGGCGCACCCGAAGTGCGCATCTTAAACCGCACCCGCGCACGCGCCGAAAAGATCGCCAACGCCGTCGATCAAGCTGGAAGCGGTGAGATTGTGGTCGGCGATTGGGACGCGCGCGCCGATTACTTGGAGGGCGCACATCTTTTGGCCAACACAACGACGCTGGGCATGAAAGGCCAGCGCGATTTGGAACTGGATTTAAGCCATTTGCCCAAAACCGCCCTGGTGAACGACATCGTCTATGCCCCGTTGATGACCGACTTGCTCACCCGCGCCCAGGCGCGCGGAAATCCGGTGGTGGACGGGCTGGGCATGTTGCTCCACCAAGCTCGTCCGGGCTTTGAATCTTGGTTCGGTCCGATGCCTGACGTGACAGAGGACCTGCGTCAAAAAGTGCTCGCCGCCGCCGGGCAAAAGGATTGAGCCATGGTCATCTTGGGCCTCACCGGATCCATCGGTATGGGCAAGAGCTGGGGCGGGCGCTGTTTTCAAACCTTGGGTGTGCCTTTGCATGACGCGGATGCCTGTGTGCATCGGCTCATGGGTCCGAACGGCGCGGCTGTCAAAGACGTCGCTGCCGCCTTCCCCGGTGTTCTCAACGCCCAAGGCGGTGTCGATCGCCAAAAGCTCGGTGCGCGGGTTCTGGACGACGATGTTCAGTTAAAAAAACTTGAAGACATCTTGCATCCCCAAGTGCGGGCCGATCAAAAACGGTTTTTGGCTCGCGCCCAACGCACCCAAGCAGGGTTGGTGGTGTTGGACATTCCGCTGTTGTTTGAAACGGGTGCGCGTTCGCGTGTGGATGCGGTGGTGGTGATGAGCGCGCCACAACGCCTGCAACGCCAACGCGTTTTGCGCCGCCCCGGCATGACGGCGCAAAAATTTGAAGCCATCTTAGACCGTCAAACCCCTGACAGCCTCAAACGCCAACTGGCCCATTTTGTTGTGAACACGGGCGGCACGAAGGGTGAAACCTTGCGCCAAATCACAAATCTCGTCAAAGTGGCGAAGACGTGGCCGGCCAAAGCCTGGTCGCCGCACTGGTCTTGAAACGGGAAAGCATATGCGTGAAATTTCGCTGGATACGGAAACCACAGGGCTGAACCCCAAATCGGGTCATCGGGTTGTGGAAATCGGCTGTGTGGAAATGATTAACCACATCGCCACCGACCAGTATTTTCACGTCTATATCAATCCCGAACGCGACATGCCCGAAGAAGCCTTCAAGGTGCATGGCTTGTCCGAAGAGTTTTTGCGTTCAAAACCCAAATTCAAAGAGGTTGCCAGCGACTTTATCGATTTCATCGGTGATTCACCGCTGGTTATTCATAACGCGGCGTTTGATATGGGCTTTTTGAACTGGGAGCTGGAAAATCTGGGCAAACCGGCCCTGGAGATGAGCCGTTCCATCGACACGGTGCAAATTGCGCGCAAAAAATTCCCCGGAGCGCAAGCGAACCTGGATGCTTTGTGTCGACGCTTTGGCATTGACAACTCGTCGCGGGAACTGCACGGCGCTTTGTTGGACGCCCAACTTTTGGCCGATGTGTATCTGGAACTCATGGGCGGCCGCCAAACCGGCCTGGGGCTCAACACGGATGAAGAACAAGGTGTTGCGACCCAAGCCGATGACACCATTGAGGTCGAAAAACGCCAGCGCCGCGAAGCGCGTGTGTTTGCGCCGACAGCGGACGAACTTGCGGCCCATGAAGCCTTTGTCGATCAGATTTCGGACCCCATCTGGAAAACTTAAAAGACTTCTAAATACCCTACGAGTGGATTGAAAATTAACCCGGAATACTTGACAAGGGCAGTTGGTCAAACCATCTCTTTCTTAACATTAGTAAGTGCTAATAAAGAAAGGACCTTCCCCATGGCCAGTTTTATTCCGAATTTTCCCGACGATGGTGTCGTCACCGTAAATCGGGTGATTTTAAAGCCCGAATATGACGTGGACGATTTGCAAGAGCGCGTGGCTTTGCTGTGCGAAAACGTCAAAACCTATCATTCCGAAACGGGTTTTGTCGGCGGCTTTGTGTCCATGAACAGTGGTATGATTTCAAATGAAGGCAGCCGAGCAGGTCAATCGGTGGCGTCTCCCCTTAAAGATCGCGAGGCGCTGGTGGTGACGTTTTGGCGCTCGTTCGAAGAACACGAAGCCTCACACAAAAGCAAAACCTTCCAGCCGTTATTTGAGGATGTGTTGGCGTTGTGCGACAACGGCAACGAAGAAACCGCGTACGCCATGTTGTGGTCGGGCGGTGCCTATTCTCCTGAACAAGCTCAGGTGGCCCAAGCGGCAAAGCTCAATCACGCGGCATAAAAAAACGCCCGCGCCATGTAGGGCGGGCGTTTTCGTGCATGTGCTTTGAGAGGGGCGTTAAGCGTTGCCTTCCGGCTTGTCCATCTCGGCCACTTGATCGGCCACATCGTTGGCTTGTTGGTTCAAGTTTTGCTGGTACAAGGCGGCAAAATCGATTGGTTGCAGCATCAGCGGAACAAAACCGCCGTCGCGGGTGACATCGCCCAAGATATTGCGTGAGAACGGGAACAACATACGCGGGCATTCGATCAGCAACACCGGGCCCAAGTGTTCTTGGGGAACGTTAATGGTGAACACACCGGCGTATTTGAGCTCAGCCAAAAAACCGACTTTGTCGGCAACTTTCAGTTCGGCGCGCATATCCAAAACGACTTCGTAGACATTGTCCGCACCTTCAAGCTTGCCGGCCTTGGTGTCGACGTTGACGTTGACGTCGGGTTGTGCGCCTTGCAGCTCTCCCAAAATGCCGGGGCTGTTGGGCGATTCAAAGGAAAGATCTTTGATGTATTGCCCGTTGATCACCAGAGGCGGTTGTTGAGCTTCGGCGTTGTCGCCGCCGTTTGCAGGCGTCTCGTTCATTGGTTGGTCCCCTTGCGTTTAAAAAGCTCCGGATGTGCTCCGAACCCTTGGAAAATTGGTGCTCTTCGCTAACATGGATTGCGCCTACGAACAAGCGGCTCTAGGTGCGCGTATCGTCACTTTGGTCGATTTTTGGCGCGTTTTTGTGCTCCGTGACGTCTTGGTACTCACCGTCGATAACGTCACCGGCCCCACCTTGGGGCTGCCCCCCTTCTGGCGCACCTTGATAATCATAAGGGTCGAAGCCGTGCATGCCGCCTGCGGTGTCTCCATGCATGGCACTGTGCATACCGCTGTGCATGTTTGCATGACCGGATGTTTGCACCTGAACGTGACGGGCCAAAAAGACGCGCAACAGCTTGCGCAGCGGCGGCGTAAAAAACATAAAGCCAAGGGCGTCGGTGAAAAAACCGGGTGTGAGAAGCAGCAATCCTGCGATCAAAATGCAAAACCCGTCGAACAAAGCGTCAACCGGCATCACCCCTTGGTCCAAGAAGCGCTGGACCTTTACAATGGTGCTGAGCCCTTGGTGGCGCAGTAAGGCTGTGCCGACGACAGCGGTCAAAATGACCACGGCGATGGTGCTCCACAAACCGATGGTTTCACCCACCTGAATGAACAGTCCAATTTCGATAAGCGGCACGGCGATGAACGCGGCCAAGATGATTAAACCCATTTTTGCCCTTATGGCTTGCCCTCAGGCGGGCATCGGCCTATCTATCGGATAGCAAAACGTGCGGTTTTGCGTATAGTTAACGAAGTGGTCGTGGCCCGAAACATAAGCCTACGGCCTTGGGCGCGCAAGTTCTTGACAGTCGTGGGCCCAATTTGGCTCTTTTTGAGCCCGATTTAGAGATAACAACGGATATCGGCATGCAATTTTTCGACATCGTCCTTTTCGCCTTGATCGCCATTTTTTTGGTTTTAAGGCTCAAAAATGTCTTGGGCAGCCGCGACGGCCATGACGGCAGCGGTTATGACGATATGTTCAAACGCGATCAAAACCGCGAGCGTCTAGACGAACAAGACAATGACAATGTCATCGACATGCCGGGCAGCCGCGCACCGATGGATATACCCGAACCCGCTCCTGTAGAGGCGGAGCCTGAAGAAGAACTTCCCGAAGGCCCACTGGGCGAAGGTATCCGTGCTATTCGTGAATATGACGCCAGCTTCGACATGAACGAATTTTTGGGCGGTTCGCGTATGGCCTTTGAAATGATTTTGAACGCGTATGCCGACGGCGATACAAAAATGCTCAAAAATTTGCTCAGCCCCGAAGTGTATTCCGGCTTTGAGCACGCCATTAAACAACGCGAAGCCGAAGGCCAAACCCTTCAAGAAACCTTGGTCGGTATTTCCAAAGCTGAAATGGTTGAGGCTTACATGGACGGACGCGACGCCCATGTGACGGTGAAATTTGTGTCCGAACAAATCAGCGCGTTGATGGACAGCGACGGCAAAGTGATTGAAGGCGATCCCAGCGCGGTGACGGACGCGACAGACTTTTGGACCTTTGCGCGCTCCACCAAATCGCGCAACCCCAACTGGACCCTGGTGGGTACCGGCAGCTTGGATTAAGGCAGACGTCCATGCGCTGGGCCGCCCCTCTCACCGTATTGGCTTTGAGCTTGGCGGCCTGTGCGCCCAAGCCTGAACCTGTTCCTGAAAAGCCTGCACCCGAAAAACCGGGCCGCGTGCAGTTGAGCCCCTTAAGCTTTGCGGACCTGGCGGGTTGGCAGCAAGACAATTTGGGCGATGCGCTGGTGTCGTTCAAAAAATCGTGCAAAAAACTGCTGACTTTGCCCAAATCCAGAAAAATCGGGGCCAATGGCCAAGTTCCGGGGGGCACGGTTGGCCATTGGCATGGAGCGTGTCAAGCGGCCAACAGCGTTTCCGCCAAAGATCACGCAGCCGCGCGCCGCTATTTCGAAACTTGGTTTTTGCCTTATGCAGTGTCCGATACTGGGGATGGCGAAGGTTTGTTCACGGGCTATTATGAGCCGCAGCTCAATGGGTCTTGGCAAAAAGGCGGCAAATTTCAAACGCCATTGTATGCCCGCCCGCGCGATTTGGTTTCGGTGTCGCTTGGCGCATTTGATCGCGAGCTGGGGGGCAACACCCTGTGGGGCCGGGTCGAAAACGGTAAACTGCGCCCCTACCCCGCCCGTGCGGATATCGAAGAAGGCAAAGTGTCCGGCTTGACGCCGTTGCTGTGGGTGGACGATGCGGTGGACGCCTTTTTCTTGCAAATTCAAGGCTCCGGACAAGTTAAATTGGAAGACGGCACGGTCGTCCATGTGGGCTTTGCCGGTAAAAATGGGCGAACGTACAAGTCTGTGGGCCGCATTTTGATCAACAGCGGTGAAATTCCCGCAAATCGTTTGACCATGAACGCCATTCGAAAATGGGTGCATGCGCGCCCGGTCGAAGGTCCGGCTTTGTTGAAAAAGAACCCAACGTTTGTGTTTTTCCGGGTGCTGAAAGGCGACGGGCCTTTGGGTGCGCAAGGGGTGGCTTTGACGCCGGAACGTTCCGTCGCCATTGATCGGCGCTTTATCCCCTTGGGCGCGCCTATGTGGATTACCACGCACGAGCCGTTGGACAAATCCCAACCCCTGCAAAAGCTGATGATCGCCCAAGACACGGGCGGGGCAATCAAGGGGGTGGTGCGCGGCGATATTTTCTTTGGTCCAGGTGAACGCGCGGCGAAACGCGCGGGCAACATGAAACGCCCCGGCCAATACGCGATTTTGTTGCCGATTTCGGTGATTGTGCCCAACCCCTAAACGGGGATCGCGCTTGAAATATCCGTTCGGAAGCCTCACTCTGTGTGTATGACTGAGAGACCTCCCAAAATTGCCCTTTTCGTGACCTGTCTTGTGGACCTGATGCGTCCAAGCGTCGGTTTTGCCGCCATGCGCTTGTTGGAGCGTGCGGGCGCAGAAGTCGTGGTGCCGAAAAAGCAAACCTGCTGCGGCCAACCGGCTTACAACTCCGGTGATGAAGCGGATGCCCGCGCCATTGCACAACAGGTGATCGACGTTTTTGAAGGCTATGACACGGTTGTGGTTCCGTCCGGTTCGTGCGGCGGGATGATCAAAGAACACTATCCCAAATTATTTGCCGACGATCCGGCCTGGAAAACCCGCGCCCAAACCTTGGCGGCGCGCACCCAAGAGCTGACACAGTATTTGGCTGAGAATCTCGATCTCAATGACGTGAGCGCAACTGTGAACGGCACGGTAACTTACCATGACAGCTGTGCGGGTATGCGCGAACTGGGCATCAAAGAC
Organism: Magnetovibrio sp. PR-2; assembly: GCF_036689815.1. Classification (NCBI taxonomy): domain Bacteria; kingdom Pseudomonadati; phylum Pseudomonadota; class Alphaproteobacteria; order Rhodospirillales; family Magnetovibrionaceae; genus Magnetovibrio; species Magnetovibrio massiliensis. Next base: position 137,761 of record NZ_JBAHUR010000001.1, read on the forward strand.
CAGCCACGCAAATTGCTCGCCACCGTGGATGGGTTGGAGCTGAAAGAGATGGACGACACCGAAAGCTGCTGCGGCTTTGGCGGTTTGTTTTCCATCAAGTACCCGGACGTCTCCGGCGCCATCGTCGACAAAAAGGCGGACAACGTCGAAGCTCAGAAGACCGACATGTTGTCGGGCGGCGATTTGGGCTGCTTGATGAACGTGGCGGGTAAATTGAAACGCCGCGGCTCCAACGTGCGGGTTTATCACATTGCCGAAATTTTGGCGGGCATGACCGACCAGCCAGGTGTTGGGGATGCGGAGACATGACCCACGAACCCCACTGCCAAGACTTTCTCAAAGCGTCTGAAAAAGCATTGAAGGATGACCAACTTCAAGAACTGCTGAACCGCACGCTCAAAAGCGGGTTTCAGAAAAAACGTCTTATGAGTATGGCCCGTCTGCCCGAATACGATCAGCTGCGCGATCAAGCACGTGATGTGAAAAATCATATCTTGGATCACTTGGACGCGTACTTGGAACGTTTTGAGCTCCAAGTCAAAAAGGCCGGTGGTCATGTGCACTGGGCTCAAGACGCTGAACAAGCGCGCGAGATTATCTTAAAGATTTGCCAAAACGCCGGGGCCAAGACCGTCACCAAGGGCAAATCGATGATCGCCGAGGAAATTGATCTTAACGATTATTTGCAAGACGCAGGCTTGGTCCCCATTGAAACGGACTTGGGCGAATACATCATTCAGCTGCGCGAAGAACTGCCCAGCCACATCATCGCCCCGGCGTTTCATCTGTCCAAAACCCAAGTGGCGGAAACTTTTAAAGAGCATCACACGCACTTGGATCCCGACCGCGACATGGTCGAGCCGACGTCGTTGCTGAAAGAAGCGCGCAAAGAACTTCGCGAAAAATTCATTCAAGCCGATGTGGGCATTACAGGCGCGAACTTTTTGATTGCCGAAACCGGAACGGCCATGATTGTCACCAATGAAGGCAATGGGGACCTCACCCAAAGCCTGCCACGCGTGCACATTGCATTGAGCTCCATCGAAAAAGTGGTGCCGACCTTAGAAGACGCCACACTATTTTTGCGTTTGTTGGCGCGCACCGCGACGGGTCAGGAACAAAGTGTCTACAACACGTTCTTTACGGGCCCAAAACGCGATGGCGATTTGGACGGACCTGAAGAATTCCATATGGTGCTGCTGGACAATCGCCGCACCGAATTGCTGGGCTCTGAATTTAGGGACATTTTACGCTGCATACGTTGCGGGGCGTGCATCAACCACTGCCCGGTTTACGGTGTGACCAGCGGTCATGCCTATGGCTGGGTCTACCCCGGTCCCATGGGTTCGGTTTTAACACCGCATTTTGTCGGCATCAAAGAAGCTCACTTGCTGCCCAGCGCCTGCACCATGTGTGGGCGGTGCGGCGAAGTCTGTCCGGTGCGCATTCCCCTGCCCGACCTGTTGCGTAACTGGCGCGGCCACGCGTTTAACGCGGGCAAGCCCGGCGGGCTACAGCGTATGGGTTTGAAAGTATGGGCCTGGTTGGCGAAGCGCCCAACGCTGTATCACGCCATAACCCCGATAAAAATCTGGGGCATGAAGCTTCTTGCTGGAAAACGGGGACGCTTTAAAAGCATGATCGGCGCGGGTGGTTGGACCAAGACCCGTGACTTGCCTGCACCACAAGGCGGCACGTTCCAATCGCGCCGACAAAAAGGGGAGCGTTAAATGTCATCCGATGCTGCCCGCAAAGCGATTTTTGGCCGCTTAAAAGAAACTTTGGACCGCGTGCACAATCCGACGGTGCGCCTGTCCGGGGCGGATCAGCGCATGCATGAAGCGCCCTTGAACATCATTCCCAAACGTGGCCGTGCTGAGGGCAAGGCCCGCACGGAACTCTTTGTAAGCGAGGCTGAAACCGCTAGCGCCGAAGTCTACCGTGTGTCCACGTTGGACAAAGTGGTGGGGGTGGTTCAACAGCTTGTGGCCGCGATGGGGGGCGTGAGTGTGAAAGTGGCTCCGGGCGCACAGCTCAAAGCTTTGGACTGGTCCGGTTTGGACGTGGCCTATGGCCGCGCCGTTGGGGACGATCAAATTAGCGTGTCTTGGGCCTTGGGCGCGGTGGCGGAAACCGGGACCTTGGTGTTGGCGTCCAGTCCTGAAAGTCCAACCACCTTGAACTTCTTGCCCGATGTGCATGTGGTGGTGCTCTGCGAAGAAGATATTGCGCCCAACTATGAAGAGGTTTGGTCGCGTTTGCGCATTGAGGCCAAAACGCGTACAACGGACACACCCGTTTTGCCGCGCACGGTCAACTGGATCACCGGGCCCTCGCGTACGGCAGATATTGAACAGACCTTATTGTTGGGCGCACACGGACCGCGCAAGTTAGTCATAGTTTTGATCGATGAGCAAAACCCGCAAGTCACGACCGCATAAATCTGGATCGCCGCATTTAAGCGGGGATGATGAACTGGTGTGGTATGCCGTCACCCAGTCGGTCAAGCCGCTCAAAGGCCGCGAAACACTCAAAAACCCGCTGGGTGATAAGCCCGTCCGCCTTGCGCCGACACCGAAATACGCGGTGCAAACCGAAACGTCTCAAGCCCACGTGCGCCCCCTGCCCGAACTTAGTCACGGCACAGGCCCGGGTCTGGACAAAGCCACGGCCAAACGGATGCGGCGCGGGCAAATGCAAATCCAAGGGCGTATCGATCTTCACGGCATGTCCCAAACCCAGGCCCACCGCGCGTTGGAGGCCTTTATCGAGGCTTCTTGGATTGCGGGGCGGCGCGAAGTTTTGGTGATTACGGGAAAAGGCACCGGTCGGGACGGCTCCATCGGGGTGTTGCGCCAACAGGTGCCGCGCTGGTTGAACGACTATCCCAATCGTGGCCGCGTGGTGGCGTTTTCCCACGCGGCGCCCAAAGACGGCGGCGAAGGGGCTTTGTACATTCGTCTCAAACGCCGGGGCCGCTAATCCGCTAAAGGAAAAATCATGCATCCTTATGTTCTTTTGGCCGTCGCCATCGTTTCCGAAGTGGTGGCGACGTCGTCGTTGAAGTTGTCGGACGGCATGACCAAGCTTTGGCCTAGTTTGGTCGTGGTGGTGGGATATGCCCTGTCGTTTTGGCTGTTGTCGGTGACGTTGAAAACCTTGCCCATCGGTTTTGTTTATGCGGTATGGACGGGGATCGGTGTGGCGGCCATTGCAGTGATCGGTGTGTTTTGGTTTGAGGAGCCATTGAGTTGGGGCGGCGTCGCGGGCATTTCGATGATCATTGGGGGTGTGGCGGTACTACAAATCTCGGGCTCCGGTGCACACTAAACTTTAACGCTCACGCCCTATGGTTTTGAGATTATGACACCGTTTGGCGAAAAGATGCGCGAACTGCGCGCCCAAAAGAACGTCTCGCAAAAAAATATGGCGAAGGCACTGGGCGTGTCTGCGGCCTATTTATCGGCGCTGGAACACGGCAATCGGGGTCGTCCAGCACCCGGAATGATTATGCAAATCTGTGATTTCTTTGACTTAATTTGGGACGACAGTGAAGACATTAAACGCCTAGCCAGCGTGTCGCATCCGCGGGTCACCATCGACACTGCAGGCCTCAGCCCCAAGGCGACGGAGCTTGCCAATGAGCTCGCCAACTCCATCCAAGATTTGGACGATCAGAACCTGCAATGGATTTTGGATGAAATCCGCGCCCACAAAGTGACTAAAATTAAAGGCCCGCCTTATTGAGGTAAAAAGTTGTATCCCAAGGTTTTGTTTAGGTTTTGCGACTAATCTGGCCCACAATGACCATATAACAGAAGAAAACGACGTACCTAACCCCCCGTTACGTGCAAGGTAAGGGTGCTATTGGATGGCTTCACCGAAGAAGGCTTCGGGTTTAATCGGCAAGATTACCGGCTCGTTCCGCAAGAAAAAAGCGGATGACAAGCCGAAAGCCCCTGCTGCGGACCAAGTCGCAGCGGATGCGGCCAAGGCTGCGCCAAAAGCGGAGAAAAAAGCCTGGCCTGCCAATCGCTTAAACGTGATTGAACAGCTTTGGGGCGAAGGCTATACCACCCCTGGTGGGGCTGTGCGGGTAAAGCAGTTCGCGCCGTTGTTGGAGCTGGATGAAAAGAAAAGCCTGTTGTTGTTGGGTGCGGGCCTGGGCGGCATTTCCGAAACCTTGATCGAAGACACAGGCGTGTGGATTACAGGGCTGGAACCTGATCCCGAGCTTGCCAAAATGGGTCACGAAAGCATGGCGCGCGCGGGCCACAAGCGCAAAGCCCCGATCCGCCACAGCGATCTGGAGGCCTTGCAGCTCAAACCCAAATCTTTCGACGCCATGCTGGCGCTGGACGGAATACAGTACGTTCAAGACAAAAAAGCCCTGTTTGAATCCGTCACCGCGTCGTTGCGGCTCAATGCTGAAATGCTGTTCGTGACATTTGTTTTGCCCGACACCAACCCGCCCAGCAAAAAGGTCGAAATCTGGGCCAAGCACCAAAGCCTGCCCGTACACCTTTGGCCCGCCCAGGCGATGATGGGCATGCTGGGCCAGATGGATTTGGAAGTGCGCCCGCCCGACGACGTGACGCGGGATTTTCGCAACTGCGTGTTGAAAGCATGGGTGAATTTCCTCTCCACCATGGACCGCAAAGAGCTGTTAAGCAAAGCGGCAGACGTGGTCGGCGAATGCGAACGCTGGGCCGATATGATCACGGCCATCGATGCGGGCGAGCTCAAAATCCTCAAATTCAACTGCATCCGCATCGCCGAACGCCGCAAGTCGGTGGAAGAGCTGATGGCGCAGGCTTAGGCCACGCCGCATTAGCTCAGTTGAATTTTTCGCACCTTGATTATTAGTGTTTCAAAAGGGGTAGCGTTTGTTCGTTTAATTCCAAAATATCTAAGTCCACTGAAAATAGATCCGGGCATCTACAACCCATAGATATTTTATCTCTGATTTACGCTGTAATACGAGAAATCTTTCTACCCGGATCTGCCAGATCACTTTTCTCGATAAATACCTTACGTTCACAGCTTTAGTGGTATTAACACTAAATTAACCATATGACCTACTATATATAGTGGTTTTTGTGTATATGTACCTAAAATAAAACGATTAATAACCTTAACGAATTAAAAAGATTTTGCCAGGTCTTGCCATAATTTTGTTGCAATAGGGCGTCTATAGAGGTTAGTTTGTCGTAGAGTTTGAAAGTTGTGAACATATTCGTGTGGTGAAAGCTATTTCTATCAAGAGGGGATCATGCCCACTTCTGGCCGTCCAACAGGGCACCGTTTCATGCCCGATATGCAACCACGTGGCGCCCAAGCCACGGAGGTCGTGGATGACCGTGGCCGCTTCCATCTCGCACCACGCAACCTGAATATTGTTATGTGGGACCAGCCTGGTCCTTACGAATGTTTGGCCGTTTTGCTGGAAGGGCCATCAGTGAGATTGTATGGAGTTCAAACTCCTACAGCTCAGACAGTCTTTGAACGGTATCGAGGTTATTACGCTGAAAACGACATCGCTTCAGCTCTTGAACTTGAAGAGTTGTTTATTCGGCACAAAATCCCAGCAGATCGTAGACTGACCCTCGCACCAGAGTTATTGGAGCACCTAGGTAAAATACCTGATGCTGAATTGAAGCTACGGGTATATTTCTTGGAAGACTTCGTCGAAATCAAACCGATAATTGCAGCGAAACCGAATTTCGATCTCGCTGAATCGTTAATTAATGACGTCAATCTTGTAGAGAAGAGAAGGGGTGTAGAGCTAAAAGATGTCAATTCTGAATGAGCAAAAAGAGACAGCGCCCGTTGAGCAGCCTGGAAGCAAAACTCAACGGACGCCAGACTTTCACCACAAGCGCAAACTCATGTTGAAAGGACCACTATTATGGCCTCAATTACGAGACTAAACAATCATACCTTATCCACAGCACATAATAGATGGTCAGATGACACCCGTCGGATATGGTCTTTAACAACAGACAGGTATTCATTAAGGGACCGAAAAGGCCTACGAATAGATCGGTTAGACTGCATTGTAAAAGCTGAAGACTTTAACAAGTCGCAGTTAAGTACAGGTTGGTTCGTATACTTTGTTACAGAATTTGATCCTGAGCCAAGTACCCAGCCCCAGCTTAGAATGAAATTGCAAGAAGAACTCATGGAGCTAAGGCAAGCTGGTGATCTAGATAATGAACTGCTTGTTTTGTCAAACCGCGCTGTACGTATGATAGAAAAGAAGCAAAAAAAATTATACTGGCACGGTGCAGTAATTCAAAATGTTATGGTGGTTTAAAGAATAAACTTCTTCAAATCCGCGTCTTGGGCCAAGCTTGAAACCGTCTCACGGACGAAATCGTCGTCGATGACCACCGTTTCGCCGGAGCGCTCAGACGCTTCGAAGCTGATGGTTTCCAACAGTTTTTCCATCACCGTGTGCAAACGCCGGGCGCCGATGTTTTCCACACTTGAGTTGATGTCGGCGGCCAGGGTCGCCAGCTCTTCGATGGCGTCGTCGGTGATGTCGAGTGTGACCTCCTCCACCCCCATCAACGCCACGTATTGGCGGATCAGGCTGCTTTCGGGTTCTTTCAAAATGCGCACCAAATCGTCGCGTGTCAGAGCCGACAGCTCCACACGGATGGGCAGGCGGCCTTGCAGTTCGGGCAAAAGGTCGCTGGGTATCGCCACGTGGAATGCGCCGGAAGCGATGAAGAGGATGTGGTCGGTTTTCACCGGACCGCGTTTTGTGGACACGGTGGTGCCTTCGATCAAAGGCAAGAGATCGCGCTGCACCCCTTCGCGGGACACATCACCGCCGCGGGTTTCTTGGCGCGCGGCGATTTTGTCGATTTCGTCCAAGAACACAATGCCGCCGGTCTCAACCTTTTCGATGGCTTCTTTGGTGAGCGCTTCTTCGTCCACCAGCTTGTCGGCTTCTTCGGCGACTAAGATGTCGTAGCTGGCCGAAACCGACATCTTTTTCGGCTTGGTGGGTGCGCCAAAGGCACCACCGAACATGTCGGTCAAGTTGATCATGGAAATCTGGCCACCGGGCATGCCGGGGATGTCGAACTGCGGTGCACCGCCCTGACCGGCGTCGCGCACATCGATTTCGATTTCTTTGTCGTCCAATTCGCCTTCACGCAACATCTTGCGGAATTTTTGGCGGGTGGAGTCCCCGGCACTGTCGCCCACCAACACGTCTAAAACGCGTTCTTCGGCGGCGAGCTCCGCTTTGGCGTGGACTTGTTTTTTGTGGCGTTCGCGCACCATGTGGCTGGCGGTTTCGACCAGATCGCGCACAATTTGCTCCACATCGCGTCCCACATAGCCCACTTCGGTGAATTTGGTGGCTTCGACTTTGATGAAGGGCGCGTCGGCCAGTTTCGCCAAACGCCGTGCAATTTCCGTTTTGCCCACACCCGTGGGCCCAATCATGAGGATGTTTTTGGGCACGATTTCTTCACGCAGATCGTCATCGATTTGTTGGCGGCGCCAGCGGTTGCGTAGCGCCACAGCCACGGCACGTTTGGCGTCGTCTTGGCCGACGATGAAGCGGTCCAGTTCGGAAACGATTTCGCGGGGGGTGAAGCTACTCATGCTTATAATTTCTCAATCGTAAAGTTGGCGTTGGTGTAAACGCAAATATCGGCGGCGATTTCCATGGCGCGGGTGGCGACCTCTTCGGCGCTGACACCGTTTTGGTGTTCCAGTGCCCGTGCGGCGGACAAGGCGTAGTTTCCGCCCGATCCAATAGCAACCACGCCGTGGTCGGGCTCCAACACATCGCCGGTGCCGGTCAAAACCAGCGAGACGTCCTTGTCGGACACCAACATCATGGCTTCGAGCTTGCGCAAATAGCGGTCCGTGCGCCAGTCCTTGGCCAGTTCCACACAGGCCCGGGTCAGCTGGTTTGGGTATTGTTCCAGCTTGGCTTCTAGGCGTTCGAACAGGGTAAACGCGTCCGCTGTTGCGCCTGCAAATCCGGCGATGACCTTGCCGTCGGCCAAGCGGCGGACTTTTTTAGCCGAGCCCTTAAGAACCGTGTCACCCAGGCTCACTTGACCGTCACCGATCATCACCACCTCGCCGTCTTTGCGCACGTTTAAGATGGTGGTGGAATGCCAGCCGGGAAAATCATTGTCAGACATGAAATATCTTTCGTTTGGACCACAGGATTGCACACGGATGTAAGCCCCAATTTGCGTGCGGTCAAGCATCGAAATCCCTTTATTCTTGCTGGTGTGCGCCCTTGGGACCTGATAAAAGAAAGCTCATTATTTACATTTACTCAATTGGAGTTCCCCAGATGCGCACCGCAAGCGTAGACCGTAACACCCATGAGACCCAAATCTCTGTCGAGCTGAACCTCGACGGCGAGGGCAAGTACGACATTTCCACCGGGATCGGGTTTCTCGATCACATGCTGGAACAGCTGTCGCGCCACGCGCTCATTGATTTGACGGTCAAAGCGACGGGTGATCTCCACATCGATTTCCACCACACCACCGAAGACGTGGGCATTGCCATTGGCGAAGCGTTTACGCAGGCCCTTGGCGATCGCAAGGGCATTGGGCGTTATGGCTCGGCCCTGTCGCCCATGGATGAGGCCTTGAGCCGTATCGTCTTGGACGCATCAAACCGCCCGTTTTTGGTGTGGAAGGTCGAATTTGTGCGCGATAAATTGGGCGATATGGATACTGAGCTGTTTAAGGAATGGTTCGCGGGCTTCGGCCAAGCCGCCGGCCTGACGCTGCACGTCGAAACTTTGTATGGTGAAAACAACCACCACATCATTGAAAGCATCTTCAAGGGCACGGCCCGCGCGCTGCGCCAAGCGGTCGAAATCGATCCGCGCAAAGCCGATCAAGTGCCGTCCACCAAAGGCGTTTTGGGTGGCTCGCTCTAAAAAAGGAAGCAGCGGATGAGCATCTACACGGTTCACGTTCGCGACACGGGTATTCAGCCTACCTTGGCTGTGGTCAAGGACGGCTTTTCCTGGCCAGCTGCGGTTTTTGGGTTCATTTGGGCCCTGGTCGTGGGGGCTTGGGAAGTGGCGCTGATGCTGTTCGGCGTGCAGATCGGTGTGGGCTTCGTGTTGGAGCTGCTCATCAGCGACCCCAGTGCTCTGGCCGTGGTGCAAATCGGCTTGGCCGTGGTGATCGGCTTGGTTGCCAACGAACTGCGCCGCTGGCACTTGGAAAAGCGCGGGCTTTATGAAGACGCGGTGGTGACGGCCAACAATAAAGAAGAAGCGGAACGTCGGTATCTGGATGCCAATCCGTACATGACGGCAAAGTTATTGAGAGACGAATGTTAATTTCCATCATCGATTATGGTTCAGGGAACCTGCGCTCTGTTGCGAAGTCTTTTGAGCGCGCAGCTCACGAACAAGGCCTCAACGCCGAAGTTCTGGTGACGCCAAACCCCGACGACGTGTTGAAAGCTGACCGGATCGTGCTGCCGGGTGTCGGCGCGTTTGCCGATTGCAAAAATGGTTTGGAAAGTGTGGACGGTTTGCACGACGCCCTCACCGAAGCCGTTATCCATAAAGCGCGTCCGTTTTTGGGCGTGTGCGTGGGCATGCAGTTGATGAGCGATGTGGGTCACGAGTTCGGCGACACCCCGGGCTTGGGCTGGATCGCGGGCGACGTTGTGGCGCTGGCCCCCAGTGATGCAAACCTCAAAATCCCGCACATGGGCTGGAACGATCTGCACTTGGAAACGGACCACCCGGTGTTTGACGGGGTGAACACGGGTGAGCACGCGTACTTTGTGCACAGCTTTCAGTTCAAAACCATCGATCCCGCGCACGTCTTGGCGACGGTGGACTACGGTGGGCCCGTGACGGCGGCCATCGGGCGCGACAACTTGGTCGGCACGCAATTCCACCCGGAAAAAAGCCAAAAGCTGGGCCTGCACATTATTTCGAATTTCTTGAAGTGGAATCCGTAAACGATGATCTTTTACCCTGCCATCGATTTGAAAGACGGCCAGTGCGTGCGTTTGCTGCGCGGCGAAATGGATCAAGCCACCGTGTTCAACGACGACGCGGGCGCACAGGCGAAAGCCTTTGTGGACCAAGGGTGCGAATGGATTCATGTGGTCGATCTCAACGGGGCCTTCGAAGGCAAGCCTGTGAACGCCGACGCGGTGCAAGCGATCTTGGACGCGGTGGACGTGCCCATCGAGCTGGGTGGCGGCATCCGCCATATGGACACCATCCGCTTTTGGTTGGACAAGGGCGTCAAACGCGTGATCTTGGGCACCGTTGCCTTGCGCGATCCGGACTTGGTTATCGAAGCCTGCAAAGCATTTCCCGGTCGCATTGCGGTGGGTGTGGATGCCAAAGACGGCATGGTGGCGGTGGAAGGCTGGGCGGAAGTCTCAGATATTTCAGCCGTTGAGTTGGCCCAAAAGTTCGAAGATGCCGGCGTGGCCGTGATCATCTTCACCGATATTGGCCGCGACGGTTTGATGCAAGGCCCCAATGTGGCCTCAACCTTGGAATTGGCCAAAGCCATCTCCACTCCGGTCATCGTGTCGGGCGGTGTGTCGTCTATGGACGATCTCAAAGCCGTGAAAGACGCAGGCGGTGATTTGTTCGACGGCGTGATTTCGGGTCGCGCGGTCTATGACGGTAAAATCGGCGTCAAAGAAGCCGTCGAGTTGTTGGGAGCTTAAGCGATGAGTTTAAAAGCACGCATCATCCCCTGTCTGGACGTCGAAGGCGGACGTGTTGTCAAAGGTGTCAACTTCGTCGATTTGATCGACGCCGGCGATCCGGTGGAACAAGCGCGGGTTTATGACGCCGCAGGTGCGGACGAGCTCACGTTCCTGGACATCACGGCAAGCCACGAAAACAGGGACACTATTTTTGATGTGGTGAACCGCACGGCGGAACAGTGCTTTATGCCCTTAACCGTCGGCGGCGGTGTGCGCACCACGGATGACATTCGCAAATTGTTGTTGGCCGGTGCGGACAAAGCGTCCATCAACACGGCGGCGGTGAAAAACCCGGAGTTCGTGAAAGAGGCTGCGGAAAAGTTCGGCAGCCAATGCATTGTCGTGGCGGTGGACGCCAAGACGGTGTCTCCCGGTAAATTTGAAATCTTCACCCACGGCGGGCGCGAGCCCACGGGTATTGATGCGGTGGAATGGTCCAAGCGCATGGCCGCATACGGCGCGGGCGAAATTTTGTTGACCTCCATGGATCGCGACGGCACCAAACAGGGCTTTAACATCGACCTCACCCGTGCCATCGCGGATGCGGTGGACATCCCCGTGATTGCCTCGGGTGGTGTGGGTACGCTGGACCATATGGTTGAGGGTGTTTTGGAAGGCCACGCTTCGGCGGTGCTTGCGGCCTCGATTTTTCACTTCGGGACGTATACCATTGGGGAAACCAAACGTTATATGCAGGCGCACGGGGTTGATGTGCGCCTCGACAATATTGAAAAAGCTTAAAACGCAGGGAAGCCAAATTCATGTCTGAGAGTCACATTGGCGTTTTGACACGCCTGTTTGAAACCATCGAAAGCCGCCGTGGCGCGGATGCGGAAACATCCTATACCGCCAAACTGTTTTCGCGCGGACGCACCGCCATCGCTCAAAAAGTCGGCGAAGAAGCCGTCGAAGTGAACATTGCCGCCTTGGCTGAGGGCCCGGACGCTTTGGCTGCGGAAAGTGCGGATTTGATCTATCACCTGATGGTTTTGTGGGCCGACAGCGGCATCACGCCGGAACACGTTTGGGACGAGTTGCTAAAGCGCGAAGGCCTGTCCGGCATTGAAGAAAAACGTGCGCGCGGCGAACTCTAAAAAGGTCGTTTGGGATGAGTTACGATAAAGAAAACATTTTCGCCAAAATCCTGCGTGGAGAAATCCCGTGCGACAAAGTCTATGAAAACGAATACGTTTTGGCGTTCAACGACATTGGCCCCCAGGCACCAACGCACGTCTTGGTGATTCCTAAGGGCGCATACGTTTCCCAAGACGATTTTACGAATAACGCAAGTGATGAAGAGATCACGGGCCTGTGGCGCGCGGTGGGCTACATCGCCCGCGACGTGCTGGACTTGGCAGACGGCGGCTATCGCACCATCCAAAACACCGGATCCGACGGTGGCCAAGAGGTCCCGCACTATCACGTGCATATCTTGGGTGGAAAACCCATAGGCCGCATGGTGCCCGGCTGATCGTGGTGCATATCCGCACCAGTCATTCCAAAGACTTAGCTGGGATTGAGCGCGTATATGCAGACGCCTTTCCCGACGAAGACCTCCTCCCTGTCGTGCGCGAATTGCTGGATTTTGGCCCAGGGGTCTTGTCGTTGGTGGCTGTGAAAGAAAACATCATTGTCGGCCATGTGATTTTTTGCGATTGCCGGGTTGGCGAACAGAAGGTCTCCATGCTGGCGCCGCTGTGTGCCGCACCGGCTTTGCACAAACAGGGCATCGGCACGGCTTTGGTTCAGGGCGGGTTTGATCGTCTGAAAAGTGCCGGTGTCGCCTGGGTCTATGTGTTGGGCTCCCCCAACTATTATGGCCGCTTTGGCTTTGAAGCCGACGGTGATGTAGCCCCACCGTACCCTTTGCCGAAAGCGTATCAAGAGCTGGGCGCGTGGCAGTCGGTTGTGCTGAGCGATGCACCGAAGCCAAAAGGCAAGCTCGATGTGCCCGCCCCGTGGCAACAGGCAAAATATTGGTCCGAAGGTTAAGGCCCAGGGGTTTTTCCGGCGTTAGGCGCTCATGGCCGTTTGGCGTCCCGGCATGCGGCGGCGATACGACAGGGCTTCGGCCACGTGAACTTTGGTGATGGTTTTTTGGCCTTCTAAATCGGCGATGGTGCGCGATACGCGTTGCACCCGGTGAAAGCCCCGGGCCGATAAGCGCATGCGACTTGCCGCGTCCGCCAACAACGCTTTGGCAGCGTCGTCCATCAGGGCGACTTTTTCCAGGACTTTGCCATCGGCTTCTGAGTTGATGCGGGTGTTCACACCGATGGCGGCGAAGCGGCGCGCCTGCAAATCGCGGGCGGCCAAAACGCGTGCACGCACGTCGGCAGACGTTTCGGACGGGGGCGGCAGGGACAGGTCGCTGGCGGACACCATGGGGACTTCCACATGCAAATCAATTCGGTCTAACAATGGTCCGGATAATTTGTTCTGATATTCCTCCGCACACTTCGGTGCGCGTGAACAGGCTTGTGCCGGATCGTCCAGATAGCCGCACCGGCACGGGTTCATTGCGGCCACCAATTGAAAACGTGCCGGATACGTAACGTGTGCAGAAGCCCTTGAAATTACGGCACTTCCAGACTCAATAGGTTGGCGCAGGGCCTCCAATGCGGGGCGCTGGAACTCGGGCAATTCGTCCAAGAACAACACGCCTAAGTGGGCCAACGACACTTCACCGGGGCGCACTTGCACCCCGCCACCGACCAAGGCGGCTTGGGAAGCAGAGTGGTGGGGATCGCGAAAAGGACGGTCTTTCATGAGCCCCCCTTCGGGCAACATTCCGGCCAATGAATGAATCATCGACACATCCAGCGCTTCGGTGGGGGTGAGGGGGGGTAAAATGGTCGAAAGGCGCCGCGCGAGCAAAGATTTGCCCGATCCGGGCGGACCGCTCATGAGCAGGTTGTGACCCCCTGCCGCAGCGATTTCCAGGGCCCGTTTGGCCGATTCTTGGCCCTTGATATCTACTAGGTCCAAAGAATCGAGCCCATCAGAGGTCCCTGAATCAGTATGATGAATTAAGGGCTCCGGATTGCTCAAAACCTGTGTGCCCTTGAAATGATTAACCAAATCCATGATGGAACGGGCCGCCAAGACACTCAGGTCCCCGGCCCACACGGCTTCACCCCCCTGACTAGCCGGGCAAATCAGGCCCAAATCGCGGCTTTGCGCGTGAATGGCGCTGGGCAAAACGCCGTTTACGGATGTGAGTGTTCCGTCCAAAGCTAGTTCCCCAAGTGCAACGAACTGGTCGATTTGGTCGGCGGGCAGCACATCCATGGCGGTGAGCAATCCCAGCGCAATAGGCAGGTCAAAATGGCTGCCTTCTTTGAGTGTATCGGCCGGCGATAAGTTCACCGTGATGCGTTTGGGCGGCAGCGCCAGACCCAAAGCCGACAGCGCCGCACGCACGCGTTCTTTGGCCTCCGACACCGCTTTGTTGGGCAAGCCCACAAGGGTAAACGCCGGCAGCCCTTGGGCCATGTGGACCTGAACGTCCACGGGCAGAACTTCAATGCCTTGAAAGGCGACGGTGTTGATGCGTGCGACCATAAAGAACCCTCATACCCGAAATACTTCTATATGAGTGTAACGATCTGCGAGATACGCGCAACGCGATATTGGAACTTTATCTGTCCGCCAATGCCAAGCGCACACCCAGCGCGCCAAAGGCTCCGGCAAATCCGCGCTTGAGCCATTTGAGCACCGCCGGGCGGTTCAACATCAGCACCTGCATGTGCGCGGCGGCCAAACCGTAGATTGCGAACACGATGGCGGTTAGCGCCATGAATACGGCAGACAGGCCCATCATATCCCACAGCGCGGTGTCGGATGCAGTGGGCACGAACTGGGGCAGGAACGCCAAAAAGAAGATCGAAAGTTTTGGATTCAAGATGTTGATCAGAAAACCGTGGCTGGCGATTTTCAGCGCGCGTTTTTGCGGCTGATCCTTAGGGATGTCCAGCGCGCCACCGTCTTTGAGGCTGCTCCACGCCAGATAAAACAGATAGGCCACGCCGGCGAATTTCACCACTTGGAACGCCACCGCGCTGGTGTGCAAAATGGCGGCGAGGCCAAAGATGCTTGCGGCCATGTGCGGCACAATCCCAAATGTGCAGCCCACCGTCGCGGCCAAGGCTGCGCGTTTGCCACCACTTAAGCCTTGGGCCAGTGTATAAATCACCCCGGTGCCGGGCATGATCACGACGATGAGAGAGGTCAGCAAAAATTCTGGGGACATGGCGTCATTCCGTCAGGTGGCCGTCAGGTGGAGACTTTAGCCTCAATAGCATCCCAGATTTTTTCTTCCAGCGCTACACCGTCAAAACGGCGGATTTCCTGCAGGCCGGTGGGCGAGGTGACGTTGATTTCGGTGAGATAGCCGCCGATGACATCAATGCCGACAAACAACAGGCCGCGTTGCCTTAAATCTTCGCCGATGGTGGCGCAGATTTCCAAGTCCCGTGGGTTGAGGTCGGTTTGTTCCGGTCGCCCGCCCGCATGCATGTTGGAGCGCGCTTCGCCTGCTTGCGGTACCCGATTGATGGCGCCCACGGGTTCGCCGTCGACCAAAATGATGCGTTTGTCGCCTTGGCGCACGTCTTTGAGATACGCCTGAACCACCAACGGTTCGCGCAGGCCTTCCAAAAACATTTCCAGCAGGGAACCTAAATTTTCATCGTCCGGTTTGACGTGAAACACCCCGGCACCGCCGTTGCCGTAGAGCGGCTTGACGATGATGTCTTCGTGCTTGGCGCGGAACGCTTTGATTTGCTCCACATTGCGCGTGATCAGGGTCGGCGGGACAAGCTCTGGGAAGCGCGCGATGTAGAGTTTTTCGGGGTTGTTGCGCACCTCGGTCGGGTTGTTAACTACCATTGTCGTTGAGGGCAGCATATCCAACAAATAGGTGGTCGTGATGTAGGCCATGTCAAAGGGCGGGTCTTGGCGCAGCCACACCACATCTAGGGTGCTCAAATCCACTAGTCGTACATCATCAAGGGAAACGTGGTTTCCGGCTTCACGGCGCAGCTCGATTTTTTGCATCTTCGCGAGCACTTGGCCGTCTTCGAAAATAAGATCATCCGGGTGGTAATAATACAGCTCGTGACCGCGTCGTTTCGCCTCCAAACCGATGGCGAACGTACTGTCAGCGTCGATATCGACGTCTTGAATGGGGTCCATTTGCAGGGCGACTTTAAGGGGGCGGGTCATAGATCACCTTTGTTGATGCGGTGCGTGAGCTCTTGCAGCAGTTGGGAAGCTGTATAGCGCTGTGCGTCGTTGCCCGGCAACGTTAAAAACCGTTCCAGCGCACGTGCCGCGTCCAACAATTGGTCTTGGCGGGCGTACAAAACACCCAGCTCCCGCCACAACCGCGGTTCGTTTGGGGCCAAAAGGATTGACGCTTCAAGGGCTTGGGTAGCTGCCTCCGGTGCGGCGTGGCGCAGCTGGTGGGTTTTGACGCCGTCTTGAAGACGCAGCAAAATTTGGCGCGAACTCAGGGGTTTGAGATCCAACAGTGTCAGGTCTTGGGGCCCGTCTTTGGCTGAGCTGAGCATCTGGCGCATGTGTCGGGCGGAAACGGGGCGGCCATCGGACAGGGGGTCGATCAAAAGCCGCTCGCCGCCGACGGGGATGCCTAACAATATGCGTGTGGAAAAGGCCAAAAGCTCAAGGTTGTGAACGTGTTCAGACAACACATGGGCGTACAAAATCGCTAAGGTTTCTGCCCCGCCGCACCGCCGGTCGATGGTGCGCACCTGGTTAACCTGAACCACAGCATCGTCGAGGTAACAATAGCCATAGCGCCGCGCCAAGATTTGTCGGGCGGCTTCTATGGCCAAGGCGCTGTCGCCCTCATCCGCGCCGATGTAGGCCCGCACGTCGGAAGACAACAGCTGCAAATGACGGTGGTAGGGCGCCAAATTCAGATGGGGTTCGCTCCATTGCGCAAGATCAAGCGCGGCCGTCGCCAAAGGAATGTCGGCGTCCTCATGCTGACCATAGGCGCGGAGACGTTCGCGAGCACCCGGCCCGCTCATTTTACGCTAGCTGTGTTGGGTGCTGTATTTGGGTCGTAATCCGGTAGGGGTTGTTTGACACGCACATGTGAAACAATGCGGCGCACATAATCGATGGATCGTGCATGATCGCGGACCCGCTGTAATTCTGTATCGGACTGGGCAATGCCCATGAGATATACCGTGGCCCCTGTGGTTTCGATCATATAGTTGATGGCCAAAACTTTTTTGTCGAAGGTTAATTTGGCTTCCAGCTGTGTGGAAATCCAGGCGTCGCGTGCGGTGTTTAAAATGCCGCCTTCGGTGGTGACGTGAATTTCGTTGATCACGTCGACAATGCCGTCCACTTGCCAAGCCAGGCGTACGGCGTCGGCGCGTTGGTCTTCGCTGTCCAGTTGCCCGGTCAGCAAGGCCCGGCTCTCATAAACATCGACACCGACTTTGGCGATGAAGGTGTGATCATGGCTGCTGAGTTTTTCCAACACCCGGCTGGTGAGCGCCAAGTCCCGCGCCACGCCGTCAACGCCGCGTTCGGAATAGGCCGACACGCCGACACCAGCGGCTCCGCCCAAGACCAAACCCACAGGCGTGCACGCCGAAACGCCAAGGCCTAAGCCCAAAACAGTGATCAAAACCAAAAGGGTGCGCGAACCGGAAAACATCACCATACGTCCTGCCAAAATTCTTCAAAACATGAAGATTAACTCTAACCCCAGATGGTTAACAAAGGGTGGCGAGAACAAGCCTTTTACGGGCGCCATGCGTCTTTAAGGTATTTAAATCGCAGAAAACCCGTAACCATTGCAACGTCAAAACGAATGTCGCAAGCTTGGAGCGGGGGGTGATGGATTAAAAACTGCTGCGCCGCGCGCTCAATACGCCCGCGCTGTTTGGGGGTGATGGCGTCTAGGGCCGTTTGCACGTCGGACCGGGCTTTGACTTCGACAAAAACCAACAGTTTGCCGCGTTTGGCGGCCAGGTCTAGTTCCCCCACATGGGTTTTGTAATTGCGCCCAACGATACGCCACCCTTGCAGCCGCAATCCCCACGCCACCAGGGTTTCTGCCCAGCGCCCACGTTTTTGCGCGCGCACCCGGGCAGTGCTGGGTTGGGCTTTGGGGGATGAGGACGGTTTACTCAAGGCGACGGTCTCGCTACTCTTCATCAAACTTTGGCCGTTTTTCGTGGCTATATTTCAGAGCGTATCCGATTTTTCAGAAGGCATCAGCCCCGCATATGACCATTCGCACAGTTTTCCGCACGTCTTTGATGGCCGCCGCCAGCGCACTGCTGTTGGTGGCGTGTCAGCAGACCACTGGGTCCGATCCGCAACTGGCCAATACAAAACCCGAAACTGCACCGTCTTCGAACGGAACATATGCGGCGTCTGGGGGCACCGGCCCGCAAATTGTGGCGCGCGCCCAGCAGCCCAAACCACATCCCCGCCCGCCGGTGCTGCCGTCTTTGGAAGACTTGATTGGGCGCTTGCCGACCGCGAGCCCGCACACGGCTCAACCGAGCCAAAGTGTCGAGCCACCGCCCGTGCCCCTGGCGCGCGGGCTGCGTGTGGCTGTGTTGTTGCCGCTTTCAGGTGCTAATCAACGGGTTGGCGCGGCCATGTTGAACGCGGCGCAAATGGCGCTGTTCGATTTTGCCGGCACCGATTTCGAAGTCTTGGTGCACGACACCCAAGGCACACCCGACGGGGCGCGCGAAGCCGCGCGTTTGGCCATTGGCGATGGCGCACAGCTGATCGTCGGGCCCTTGTTGGCCCCGTCGGTGCGCGCGGTGACGGAGCTTGCACAACTGGCCAATGTGCCGGTGATGGCGTTTTCATCCGATCGTTCCGTGGTCGGCCCTGGGGTTTACACCATGGGTTTTTTCCCGGGCGACGAAGTTTCACGCGTGGTCCAATACGCCACCGCCAAGGGCTTGAAACGGTTTGCTTTGTTGGCGCCGGAAGGGCCTTACGGCGAAAAGGTTTCGGCGACGTTCAACGCGGCGGTGTGGCAAGCGGGCGGCGTTGTGGTTGAAAGCCAGTTTTACGATCCCAACCTGTCGGACTTTTCCGAGCCGGTCAAACGCATTGCCCACTATAACGAACGCCGCGGCGCTTTGGTGGCGCAGCGCAACGCCTTGAAAGCCAAGGGGGACGAGGTCTCTCAGCTGGCGTTGAAGCGTTTGGGCAATCTGCAAACCATCGGTGAGCTGCCCTATGACGCTTTGCTGGTGGCCGACGGTGGCCGGCGTTTGATCGCGGTGTCGGCGATGCTGCCGTTTTACGACATCGACCCCAACAAAGTGCAAATTATGGGCACGGGGCAGTTTGACGAGCCAGGTCTGGGCGCCGAGCCCGCATTGGTGGGCAGTTGGTACGCCGCCCCCAATCCCGACACCCGCCAGAAATTTTCCGACGAATATCTCAGCGCGTATGGCAACCGCCCGCACCGCTTGGCGACGTTGGCCTATGACGCGACCGCTTTGGCGGTTTTGTTGGGCCCGCACAAATACGATGCGAACGTGTTGGCGGACGTGGGTGGATTTTCCGGCAAAGACGGCTTGTTCCGCTTCAATCAAAACGGCGAGGCCGAGCGCGGTCTGGCGGTGATGGAGGTGCGGCGCAAAGACGCAAAGATTATCGATCCCGCACCGACGGCGTTTTAAGGCGGGGTGTTAGGCATCGAATTAGTTCATTTTGCCGCCGCTAAAGCCCGCAAACGGATCGGGTTCGGGATCGTCCGTGCGTCCGTCGTCCAGCAGTTGTGCTATGATGCCGTTCAGCATCAAGCGGCCGGCATCTGTGGTGCAAATGCCGTGCTTGGAAATCTCCAAAAGTCCCGCGTTGCTGAGGTTTTCGACAGAGCGGCCATTGAGGCACTGCATTAACGGGGTTCCGGTTTGCGCTTCGAACTGCTCAGAATTGAGGCCTTCAGATAGGCGCAAGCCGGTTAAGATCAGCTCTTCTTCACGCTCGGAGCGTGTCAGCTCGCTCGATTTTGCCGTGCCGTGACCTTGGCTGTCGACTTTGGCAAGCCAGCGCGCTGGGTCGGCGATTTGGTGGGTGGCATGGGTTGTGCCATTTTGCGTGATCCGACCGTGTGCGCCGGGGCCGATACCGATGTAATCACCACCTTGCCAATAGCTTAAATTATGGCGGCTTTCTGCACCCGGACGGGCGTGATTGGACACTTCATAGGCCGGCAAACCGTCGGCGTCGCACATCTCTTGGGTGAGTTGATAAAGGTCGGCGGCCATATCTTCTTCCGCTTCCGAAACGTTTTGACGGAAAAAATCCGTTCCGGGTTCGACGGTCAGTTGATAAAGCGAAATGTGATCGGTCACCAAACCCAAAGCGTACTCCAACTCATCGGCCCAATCGCCTTCGCCCTGACCGGGGCGGGCATAGATTAAATCGATAGAGTAACGGTCAAAAACCGCTTGGGCGATATCCACGGCGCCAAGCGCCTCCTCGACGCTGTGTTCGCGGCCAAGGCGTTGTAAATCTTCATCATTTAGAGCTTGTACCCCAACCGAAACGCGATTGACGCCGGCATCGCGAAAGGCGCGGAACTTGGCGGCTTCGACGGATGTGGGGTTAGCTTCCAAAGTGATTTCACAGCTGGGATCAACCGCCCATTGATCGCTGGCAGTCTCTAAAATTGCGTGCACGGTGTCGGGGTCCAAGAGGCTGGGCGTGCCGCCGCCGAAGAACACGGATGTGAGCGTGCGGCTACTTGTTTGGCTTGCGTAATGTTTTAAATCCTGCAAAATTGCGGTGCGATAGTGGTCCTGATCGACGCTGGACGGCACGTTTGCGCGGGAGTTGAAATCGCAGTACGGACATTTGGACAAGCACCAGGGCCAGTGCACATAAAGCGCTAAGCTGTCAGCTGTCGGCGGGCTCACCAAAGGGGGAGGACGTTTGGCCATATGGACTTTCACGTTTGCAGATCAAATTCGTGTGACACAGGCGCGGGCACGCCCCGTCTTTAAAACAGTATTGATCCATTTGCTTCATTGCACAACAGAGGAAGAAAACACGGCCTGTGAAGATTTTGTGGACCTTGTCTGTTTTGTTGGGTGTCACGGCGTTTGTCATATTTGCACCGGGCCGCGCGCAGGCGGTGTCGTTTTCGTGCACCCTTGTGAACGGAACGACCGTGCGCCTGGTGCAAGATGTCACACTGAACAACATCGCCGTGGCTCGCACGACCATCAACGGTCCGGTGATTGTGTTTAACAGGACCGTGTTGAAAAAGTTTTCGACCCAAACCCAGCTGTTTTGGCTGTCCCACGAATGTGCGCATCAAAAGCTCGGCCATTTTACCGGACAAAAGGCTCAGGCGCGAGCGACCAAAGAGCAACAGGCCGATTGCCAAGGGGCCAAAGACATGGTGCGGCGTTTTCGCATCAGCAGCTATGATTTACGTGTCATCACCAACGAAGTGTCCCAAGTCGGCCGCGGCCGCGGCGGCCAAGCGGTCAACTATATGACGGGGTCTAAGCGCGCCGTTTTTATTCGACAATGTGCCGTCGCTGCAGCGGGGGGTTAAGCGTCCTCAAAACACGCGGCGACCAGCAGTTTGAACGCATTGGCGCGGTGGCTCATGGCGTGTTTGGCTTGGGGCTCCATTTCTGCGAATGTGGTCTCGAAGCCGTCGGGGATGAAGGTTGGGTCGTAGCCGAACCCTTTCTCGCCCCGGGGCGGCCAGGTCATGTGGCCGTGCACTTGGCCTTCGAAGCTTTCCGTGTGTCCGTCCGGCCATGCGAGCGTTAAAGCGCAGGCGAAGTGGGCGGAGCGGTCTTCGGCGCCGGCATCGATGATGGCGGTTTCGACCTTTTCCATGGCGACGGAAAAATCTTTGTCCGGCCCGGCCCAGCGCGCGGAATAGACACCGGGGTTGTCGCCCAGGGCATGCACGCAAAGCCCGCTGTCATCGGCCAAGGCCACGTGACCCGAAGCGGTGGCGGCGGCCAGGGCTTTGATTTGTGCGTTATCGATGAAGGTTTCCCCGTCTTCGACAGGTTCGGGCAAGCCCAGTTCGCCGACCGAGACGACATCCGCGCCGAACGGTTCCAACAATTCGCCGATTTCGCGCACTTTGCCGGGATTGTGGCTGGCGATGACCAGCTTACCGCCTTCAAACTTACGGGGCATTGCGGTTACTCCAGCTCCAAAACGTCGCGTTGCAGCTCAACCAGTTCGCTCACCCCTTTTTTGGCGAGGCTCATGAGCTCCATGAACTGGTCTTCGGAGAACGGATAGTCTTCCGCCGTGCCTTGAATTTCGACGATGCCTTGGGCCCCCGTCAGCACGAAGTTGGTGTCGGCTTCCGCTGCGCTGTCTTCCAAATAGTCCAGATCCAAAACAGCCGCGCCTTGGTAAAGTCCGCACGAAACGGCGGCGACTTGATCGACCAGGGGCACACTTTCAATCAGTTCGCGTTCCACCGCTTGGCGCAGCGCCAAGTGGAGCGCCACATAGGCCCCGGTGATGGATGCCGTGCGCGTGCCGCCGTCGGCTTGGATGACGTCGCAGTCCACGGTGATTTGCATTTCGCCCATGGCTTCCAAATCGGTGATGGCGCGCAGTGAGCGGCCGATCAGGCGTTGAATTTCTTGAGTACGGCCCGACTGTTTGCCGCGTGCGGCTTCGCGGTTCATGCGCGAATTGGTGGCACGCGGCAGCATGCCGTATTCCGCCGTGACCCAGCCTTTGCCCTGACCCCGGATCCACGGCGGCACGCGCTCTTCCAAGGTGGCGGCACACAACACGTGGGTGTCGCCGAACTTGATCAGGCACGAACCTTCGGCGTGTTTGGCGAAGCCGGGTTCAATGGTGACGGTGCGCATTTGGTCCAAGTCGCGGCCGCTGGGTCTCATATGAATTATCCTCAAGTCTTTAAAATGTATTGGCCCCCAAGCTAAACGGGCTGGGAGCGTAGAACAAGCGCGCAATTGACGGAATTTGCCCACGTGATTACCTTGGAGTTCATGATCACCGAACTCAACGAACGCTCCCGCGAAATCTTTCGCCGCATTGTCGACGGTTACCTGGACACAGGAGCACCGGTGGGCTCGCGCACGCTGAGCCGTCAGTCGGGGCTGGATATCTCGCCCGCGACCATCCGCAACGTCATGGCGGACTTGGAAGACGCGGGCTTGTTGTGTTCACCGCACACATCTGCAGGCCGCCTGCCGACCGAGTTGGGGCTGAAGCTTTATGTGGACGGCATTTTGGAGGTGGGCAATCTGACGAAGGACGAGCGCCAATCCATCGAGGGGGAGTGCAAAGCGTCCGGCACCTCGGTCGAGGGGATGTTGGAAAATGCCACCCAAGCCTTGTCGGGCCTGTCGCATTTGACGGGCTTGGTGGTTGCGCCCAAAACCCAGGCCCCCTTGAAGCACATTGAATTCGTCAGCCTGTCGCCGGGTCGGGCCTTGGTGGTCTTGGTCACCGAAAACGGGGTGGTGGAAAACCGCATTATAGAAGTGCCCGCCAACATCTTGCCGAGCGCCTTGGTGGAAGCGACCAATTATTTGTCGGCGCGCTTGGTGGGGCGGACCTTGAACGAAGCCTTTGGGGCGATCCAAGCCGAACTCACGTCTCACAAGGCGCAATTGGACGCGCTCACCGCCAAAGTGGTGGAAGAAGGCTTGGCCGTTTGGGCGGGCGGGGACGGGGATAGCTCTCTGATCGTGCGCGGACAGGCGAATTTGTTGGAAGACATGGACGCCGCTGCGGATTTGGAGCACATCCGGTCTTTGTTCGAAGCGCTGGAAACCAAGGAATCCATGGCGCGGCTCATCGAAAGTGCCGACATCGCCGACGGTGTGCAAATTTTTATCGGTGCGGAAAACAACCTGTTTGGCATGTCGGGCTGCTCCATGGTGGTGGGGCCCTATCGCGACACCCAAGAACGCATCATCGGCACCATCGGCGTGATCGGTCCGACGCGTATGAATTACGCCCGAATCATTCCCATGGTGGACTACACAGCGAAGATGGTGGGCCGCTTGATCGGCTAAAAGCTCGGCGAATGTCACATTTCCATATCAAAAGAACGACTTTTCCGCGTTTCGCGGGTTGATTCGTGCGTCAAATCGGTTACATACCTCCCAACCGAGGATCAGTGGGAAAACACACCCGATGAACACAGAACACGAAGTGCCAGCCGAAGACGTTCCGGAAACGCCGGAAGAGGTCGCGGCTGCTCAAGCCGATGCCCAAGCCGAAGCCGCGCGCGAAATCGAGATCGAAATCGCCGACGCGCAAGAAGAGGCTGCCGCCGAACAGCCCGAAGAGCTTGATTTGGAAGGTGAAATCGCCAAGCTGAAAGACCAGCTGCTGCGCGCCATGGCGGAAGCCGAAAACACGCGCCGCATTGCCGCGCGTGAAAAAACCGACGCGCAAAAGTACGCGGTCACCAACTTTGGCCGCGATATGCTGCGTGTGGCGGATTATTTGTCCATGGCGACCATGGCGGTGACCCAGGAAGCCCGCGATGCGGATTCCAACCTCAACAACCTGTGTGTCGGCATCGACATGACCATGAAGGAACTGTTGAACGTCTTTGAAGGCCACGGCATCAAGCCGATTAAGACCGATGGCGTGACGTTCGACCACAATCTGCACGAAGCGATCAGCCAAGAAGAAAACCCGGACGTGCCCAAAGGCACCATCCTGCGCGCTCAGCGCGGTGGGTTTACCTTGAAAGACCGTTTGTTGCGTCCCGCCCAGGTGGTTGTCGCCACCGGTGGCCCGAAACCGGAAAACCCGGATGCGGCGTCAGAGGCGGACACTTTGGACCAAGCCCCGGACGATGCCCAAAAGGCTTATGAAGGCGACGGTGCCGAGCCCGGTCAGCAAGTGGACCAAGAAACCTAAGAAAAACCCGACCTTTAGTCCGGTTTTTCGCCATTTCAAGCGTTGCGGGGGCCAAATCCCAGGCTTATATACCTCGCAACCAAAGCCCTTAACGGGGCATTTGAACATTAACCATTGAGGCGACAGCCTCTTTAACCCGAGGGGACCGACGCGGAGCTTGAGGATAAGGCCGCTAAAGTCCGCCTGAGACGGAGATTGAAAGACATGAGCAAAGTTATCGGTATTGACTTGGGCACCACGAACTCGTGTTTGTCCTTGATGGAAGGCTCCGATCCGAAAGTGATCGAAAATGCCGAGGGCGCGCGCACCACGCCGTCCATGGTCGCCTTCACAGATGATGGTGAACGCCTGGTGGGTCAGCCCGCCAAACGCCAAGCCGTCACCAACCCCACGGACACCCTGTTCGCCATCAAACGTTTGATC
Organism: Magnetovibrio sp. PR-2; assembly: GCF_036689815.1. Classification (NCBI taxonomy): domain Bacteria; kingdom Pseudomonadati; phylum Pseudomonadota; class Alphaproteobacteria; order Rhodospirillales; family Magnetovibrionaceae; genus Magnetovibrio; species Magnetovibrio massiliensis. Next base: position 162,856 of record NZ_JBAHUR010000001.1, read on the forward strand.
GGCCGTCGCTACAACGACCCGCTGACCGAAAAAGACAAAGGTTTGGTGCCGTATCACATCACCGAAGGCAAAAATGGTGACGCATGGGTGGAAGCTCAGGGCAAAGATTACAGCCCGTCTGAAGTCTCCGCGTTCATTTTGCAAAAAATGAAAGAAACGGCGGAAAGCTACTTGGGCGCAGAAGTCACGCAAGCCGTGATCACCGTTCCGGCTTACTTCAACGACAGCCAGCGCCAAGCCACCAAAGACGCCGGTAAGATTGCCGGTTTGGAAGTGCTGCGCATCATCAACGAACCGACCGCTGCGGCTCTGGCTTATGGCCTTGAGAAAAAAGACGGCGGTGTGGTTGCTGTTTATGACTTGGGCGGTGGTACGTTTGACGTTTCTATTTTGGAAATCGGCGACGGTGTCTTCGAAGTGAAGTCCACCAACGGCGATACGTTCCTGGGCGGTGAAGACTTTGACCACTCCATCGTCGAATACTTGGCCGACGAATTCAAAAAAGAAAACGGCATCGACTTGCGCGAAGACCGCTTGGCCCTGCAGCGTCTGAAAGAAGCTGCGGAAAAAGCCAAGATCGAACTGTCGTCTTCCACGCAAACCGAAGTCAACCTGCCGTTCATCACGGCAGATGCCTCCGGCCCGAAACACTTGAACGTGAAAATGACCCGCGCCAAGTTGGAAGCGTTGGTGGGCGATCTGATCAAACGCACGGTTGCCCCTTGTGAAGCCGCGTTGAAAGACGCCGGCCTCAAAGCGTCCGAAATCGACGAAGTGATATTGGTTGGTGGCATGACCCGCATGCCGAAAGTCCAAGAGGTCGTCAAAGACATCTTCGGTCGCGAGCCGCACAAAGGTGTGAACCCCGACGAAGTTGTGGCCATCGGTGCTGCCATCCAAGGCGGTGTGTTGAAAGGCGACGTCAAAGACGTTTTGCTGTTGGACGTGACGCCGTTGTCGCTGGGCATCGAAACCCTGGGCGGTGTGTTCACCCGCTTGATCGATCGCAACACCACGATCCCGACCCGCAAGTCTCAAGTCTTCTCCACCGCAGAAGACAACCAGTCGGCTGTGACCATCCGCGTGTTCCAAGGGGAACGCGAAATGGCGGCGGACAACAAACATCTGGGTCAGTTCGATCTGATCGGTATTCCCCCGTCTCCGCGCGGCATGCCGCAAATCGAAGTCACCTTTGACATCGACACCAACGGTATCGTCAACGTGTCGGCCAAAGACAAAGCGACGGGCAAAGAACAGCAAGTTGCCATTCAGGCTTCCGGTGGTCTGTCCGACGACGACATCGAAAAAATGGTCCAAGACGCCGAAAGCCACGCGGAAGAAGACAAAACGCGTCGCGAATTGGTGGACGCGAAAAACAAGGCCGAAAGCTTGGTGCACGACACCGAGAAAAACGTCGCTGAGCATGGCGATAAAGTCAGCCCGGACGATAAAGCTGCCATCGAAAGCGCCATCGCCGACACCAAAGCGGTGTTGGAAGACGAAGGTGCGGACGCCGAAGCCATCAATGGCAAGGCCGACACTTTGATGCAAGCCGCCATGAAACTGGGCGAAGCCATGTATAAAGACCAGCAAGCCGAAGCCGGTGAAGCAGGTCCGGATATGGGCGCGGCGCCGGGTGGCGACGGGGGTGCAGAGGCACCCGCTGACGACAATGTGGTCGATGCCGACTTTGAAGAAGTCGACCCCGACCAAGACAAGAAGTAAGTCGTAACGACTGAATGACCCCAGCCGTCATTGCGAGCAAAGCGAAGCAATCCAGAATGTTGATACATGGATTGCTTCGTCACTTTGCTCCTCGCAATGACGAAGCGGGTTAGATGTAACTGGGACAAGACCTATGTCGAAGCAAGACTATTACGATCTGCTGGGAGTCTCGAAAGACGCCGACGGCGACGAGATCAAAAAGGCATACCGTAAACTTGCCATGAAGTATCACCCGGACCGCAATCCGGATGACAAAAGCGCTGAGCAAAGCTTCAAAGACGTTAACGAGGCCTATGAAATCCTCAAAGACGATGAGAAGCGCGCGGCTTACGACCGCTTTGGTCATGCGGCCTTCGAACAAGGCGGCCCCGGTGGCCCCGGTGGTTTTGGCGGTGGTTTCGAAGGCGGCTTCGGCGGCGGTTTTGCCGACATCTTCGAAGAAATGTTCGGCGGTGGCGGCGGCGGTTTTGGCGGTGGACGCGGTCGCGGCGGCGCGGAACAATCCGGCCGTGGGTCGGACCTGCGCTTTAACATGGACATAACCTTGGAAGAAGCCTTTGAGGGCAAGTCCACGGAAATTCGTGTCCCCGGTTCTGCACAATGTGACGACTGCGGCGGCACGGGTGCGAAAAAAGGCACCGAACCGACCACATGTTCGTCGTGTGGGGGCCATGGCCGCATTCGCGCGCAACAAGGTTTCTTCACGGTTGAGCGCACGTGCCCCACGTGTCACGGCCAAGGCAAAATGATCAAAGAGCCGTGCCGCAATTGCTCGGGCTCTGGCCGTGTGCACAAAGAAAAAACCTTGTCCGTCAACATTCCCGCCGGCGTCGAAGACGGCACACGCATCCGCTTGTCCGGCGAAGGCGAAGCTGGCCTGCGCGGCGCTCCGTCAGGTGATCTCTATATTTTCTTGAACATTCGTTCGCACAACATCTTCCAACGCGAGGGTGCCAACATTTATGTACGTGTACCGGTGCCCATGACCACAGCGGCCTTGGGCGGGTCTTTGGAAGTCCCCACGGTGGGCGGTTCGCGCGCACGCATCAACATTCCCGAAGGCACCCAGTCGGGCCAACAGTTCCGCCTGCGCGGCAAAGGTATGAGCGTTCTGCGCTCCCCTGCTTTTGGCGACATGTTTGTGGAACTCAGCGTTGAAACACCGGTGAACCTTACTAAGAAGCAAAAAGAATTGATGGACCAATTCCGCGCCGAAGGTGGAGATGAAAACAAACACTCCCCCGAATCCGGCGGCTTCTTCTCCAAAGTCAAAGAGCTGTGGGAAGACTTGAAGGATTAAACGGGGACACCACTTAATTGGTGCCCCGTATTTCTCTCCTGATGCTAGAATATTGTAAAACGTAGGGCGGCAAAATCATGATGTCTTGGCGGTGGATTTCTCACTCCGCCGCCGCCATGCGTTTGGGTTGGGTACGTGTTTCGCGCTCCGCAATCACCGCCATGGGGGCCCAATAATCCCCCGCACGTCGTTTTTTGATTTTGCCGCGAATGATATTGAGGCGATTTTTTTTGAGCCCCATATCGTTCTGCCACGTCATCAAGCGTTCGCGAAAATCGTCTGTGCGCGACCGGATCACTTGGCGGCCATGGATACTTTCGGCCATGGTGGAAAACATCACCGCGCCAAACTGTAACGTGTTGCCGTCGACGCCATCGTTCATCAAATACAAAATGCGCTCCAAATCCGATTGAACGGTGCTGAAGAACTGCACGTCGCGTTTGATTTCAAAGGCCGCCTGCGGCTCTTTGCTGGACGCCCAACACATCAAGATGTCGCAGCGCCCACGCCCCATTTTCTGGTCAATGGGCGGCTGTTTGCCCCGTGCGGCCGAGCGCGCCTGTGACAACTGGAATTCCAGCCATGTGAGATGATTGGGCGCGGAACGATTGAGACGTTCTGCAACACTAACGGTTAAAAGATATTCCGGTGCTTGGTTAAAATGCAAAGTATTGGACGTCAGCTTGCTGAATTTCTTTTCCGCCAAATCCAATCCTGAGAATGCAGCCCGGATCAGTTCTTGTTTCGGTATACCTCTCATTTATGTTCCACCCTTGTTTAGACATATGGTTGTAGCGAGAGCAGCATTAGTATCAAAAGATGTACCAAAAATCACCCTTTATTATTGTTGGTGTACTTTATACACGACTAATACGGGTATTGGGCAAGATTGTGGTGTTTGGCTGAGGATAATGTTACATCTGAAAATCTTGGGCGGGTCGCAGAACCCGGCTCAGTTGGAACGTGAAAAGTGAGACGATTGATGAAGATCGGAATAGTGGGCGCGGCCGGGCGCATGGGTCGAATGTTGGTGGCGGCTGTTCAGGCTGCAGACGGGGCTTCGTTGGCCGGCGGAACGGAGTTTGCCTCCCATCCCAATAGGGGTGAGGACTTAGGTCTGTTGGCCGGTGGAGAAGCGGCAGGCGTTGAGCTTTCAACCGATCCGCGTGCGCTGTTTGACGTCAGTGATGCGGTCATCGATTTCACCATACCGACGGCCACGGCGGCGCATGCGGCTTTGGCGGCTGAGACCGGCACGGTTTTGGTGGTCGGCACAACCGGCATGGACGAGGCCCAACAAGGCGCGGTCGATGCAGCGGCGCAAAAAGCAGCTGTTGTTCAGGCGGCGAATTTTTCGGTTGGTGTCAACGTGTTGCTCGGATTGGTTGAAAAAACGGCTGCCATCTTGCCCGAATCTTATGACATTGAAATCGTCGAAATGCACCACTATCACAAGGTTGACGCTCCGTCCGGCACCGCTTTGGCGCTGGGCCACGCGGCGGCGGCGGGTCGTGAAGTCAACTTGGACGATGTGGCGTGCAAAGCGCGCGATGGCATCGTCGGGGCCCGCCCCAAAGGTGAAATTGGCTTCGCCACCCTGCGCGGCGGTGATGTGGTCGGCGATCACACCACCATGTTCGCCGGCCCTGGCGAGCGTCTTGAGATCACGCACAAAGCGTCAAGCCGTGAAGTCTTCGCCAACGGCGCGGTGCGCGCGGCGATTTGGGGCTGTTCGCAACAACCCGGCAAGTACGATATGAAAGATGTGTTGGGTCTCTAGACATGCTGCCCCGTCCGTTGCCAGACTTTGCCCCCGTTGAAATCGATTGCATCACGTCGGTGATGCTGAAGATTTTGGACGGTAAGTGCAAAATGGGCGCGGCGGAAAAAGACGTCATGTCCGCGCTTTATCACGCCGTTTTGGGTCAATCGGGAGAGGTGCTTGACCCCGCTTTACATGACGTGATTGCCAAGGCCCAAGAGGATCTGGACGAAGACATGCGCTTGGCGATTTATGAAAAACGCGTGTTGGCTGAGACGATGATTTCGCGCCCGATCATGAAAGCGTTTAAGGCACGGCTGCGTGACGAAGGCATTTTACCGAAACACACTTAAGTCCTATCCCTTTGTATGAAAAACCAAAACAACACAGAAAATATTTGGGGTCTCGGCTTCATCGCGTGTGTGGTGGTGGGTGTGCCGTGGTGGCTGTCCGGCTTCAACACAGATGTGTTTTTGTATTGGTTTCGCGTGGTGGCGACGTTGGGGCTTGCGGGGTTGATCGTGTTGCCGATGATGCGCTTTATCGAACGTAAGCTCAACCGCACCATAGCGGTCTTGTTATCTATCGCGCTGTTGCCCGAAATTGTGTTGAGCTTGCATTTTATATTTATGCCGTGGATTTTTGACTAAGAGGTTTCCTTGTAAAGAGCAAAAGGGTGCGTTAATTTTCGTCTCAACTTATGAGTAGTATTAAGGGTGTCTACCGGGGGGGATTTATATGTTGAACTTCAGGTCATCCGTGCTGATCGCTGTAACGGCCATTCTTCTATCCGCGTGCCAATCGAACTATGGCCAGGGTGAACTCCGGCTGGCGGGAAGCACGGTTCGTGGGTTGGAAAAATATATGGCTGAAAGCCACCCAACCGTTTTTGCCGTTTCCATGGATGGCACTCGCTATCGTTACTATTTTTGTTCGATCGTCACATGCGGTGATAATGGTGCCGCTTATCACAAAGCGATTCAGGAATGCGAAAACGAATTGCATGAGTGCAAGCTCTTGGCATCACGCAAACGCATCGTTTGGCAAAAAGACAACGGTGAGTTTTTCACCTTGAAAGAAATTTTATCTTTGAGCCAGACAGTTCAACATTCTGCTCACATGTCAAAATCAGACAAAGACATTTGTACCCAAGCCTTGAACGATACGAAGGACCGTTGGACGGATGATGGTTCGCGCCGCGCGTTTATCAAGGCCGCGTTGATCAGAAAACTATCCCCCGCCGATTGCGCTCTCGTCTTGCACGAAAGCTGAATCAGTTCGTGTTCAGCGGCGTGTGTTGCTGAAAGATGAGTGTGTTCAGCTGTTCAGCCATACGCTGTTTTTCGTGAGCGGATAAAAACTTGCCGATCTCTATCGCTTCGCCGTGGCTGCGCACTTCAAGCTCGCCGTTTTCTGTACTCGAGCCGGTATAGTTGACCTGAACCCAATATGCGGGGAAGTCGTGGTGGCGCACGCCGCTTAGGTCGCGTTGAGACACCCGTACGTTCTCTGACGTAATCTCAATGGTCTCAAAAACTTCGGTGCGTTTGATGAACACGTGCACCATGGCGGCGATAAAGATGAACTCGGCCCCGAAAAAGCCCAAAACCGGCCAGCCGCCAAGTGTGGTCAAGAAAACCCCAGCCGCAAACCACACCACGCCTAAGAAACCGCAAAACGTATAGGCCACCCGTGGGTCGGCGCTGCGGCGCGGACGCAAGGTGAGGACGAAGGCCTTGAGACCTTCAGACGTTTGTGTGTGTTCGGTTTTGTCGATACTTTGCATCGTTGTTTTTATGTAGAAAGCGGTGCTGAAATGTCTAAGGTTTTTTACGTGGTGACCTGCCAACGATTGATAGCGATGGGGCGGCGGCGGCCTTTGACGGCGACGTCTTCGGAAGGTGAAAACCCGTCCAGAGCAGAAGCGTTCAAGGTCTCTTTGTCCGTCACCAGCTCGCCGCTACTGGCTTGGGAACAAAGGCGCGCAGACATGTTGACGCTGTCGCCGATGACTGTGAAGTCGCGTCGGTCCTTCGGTCCAATGGCGCCGGAAATGACTGGCCCGGTGTAAATGCCGATGCCCAAGCCCCGGGGCTGGCCGGTCTTTTGAACGTCTTGGAGGATCTCTTGCGACGCTTGTATGGCGCGCTTTTGGGCATCCGTTCCGGTAAAGCGCACCAAAAGGGCGTCGCCGATCATTTTGTCGACATCACCGCCGTGTCTTTGCACGATGGCCACCTGAATGCCCATCAAATCATTGAGGAAAAAGACAACGCGTTCCGGATCATTGGTTTCGGAGTAGCTGGTGAAGTCGCGGACATCGGAATGAAACAGGGTCATTTCGATTTTTGAAGAGGGAATATCGTCGTGGGTATCGGCGCTCAACGCCGCGTTCACAGCGCTGGAGGACACAAAAGATTTGAGCCGTTCGCTCAGGCGGACAATGGCGGCGGATTGGCGGTCGATGGCGCGCTGCCCACGTTTGACCAGCATCCCGAAAACCAGGGCAAAGACCAGCTGAATGGCTATGGGAACGGCAATGGCGGGAACGGCTGTTCGGCGCAGTAGACCGTCCAAATAGGTGACCGTTTCATACATTTCAAACACCGCCGTCAAATGGCCTTGGTCATTGATGTATGGGGTGTAAATTTCATAGACGGCGGTTCCGTCGGCTTCGACCTTTTCTTGAAGTAAAGGAACAGCGTCAATCAGTGTGGTGCGGAGCGCGGGGGCGGTTTCCCGAACGCCGATTTTGGTGGGATCGACGTCAAAAACAATGCGACCCGCAAGATCATAGACTTTAAGTTTGATCAGCTTTTGTCGCTCGATCTCTTCTTCAAAAATGTTGCGTAATTCATCCAATTGCGCTTCGGTGGCTTGAGCGTCTTGCATGGCGTGCCAAGCTTCGGGGGCACTGTCTTCTAAAACGTGGGCGATCAATTCGCCCCGAAAAGCAGACTGTTCGAGGTAGATGCCGCGCGTGAAGGAGTTGAACGCGTACCACAATGCCGCGCTTAAGAGGACGGCAAAGATCAAAATTGCCGGTATCCCTCGCCACAAATACAGGCGCTGCAAGGGAAACGGTTGATGAATTTCGTCGGCGGTATGAGAAGATTCAGAAGGCATGAAAACATTCCACATAAATTTTTTGCCAAATATAAACGCCTATCGTTGCTTTGCCTAGCTGAACATCACCTGAACGGTGTACATGAGACATGAATTTATGCGCTGTGGACAGTTTCCCACGCCAACAGTGCGTGTTTGCGCGCACTCCCCCAGCGGTAGCCGTCAACCAGCCCTGTTTCGCGGATCACTCGGTGACACGGAATGATCACGCCGACGGGGTTTGCGCCGACCGCACCGCCGACGGCCCTTGCGCTTTTTGGCGATCCCATATGAGCGGCCACACGTTTATAGGTAGACGCCGTACCCGGTGGAATTTGGATCAGCGCTTGCCAAACCTTGAACTGAAACGGTGTGGCTTTGACATGCAGCCGAACGGGGTTTTCGCGGCCTGATCCGAACAGCTGATCGACCAGCGTGGTGTCGGGTGCGACAGAGCAGAGAGACGCGTTCGGCCAGCGCGCCCGGGCTAGGTCCATGGGGGCAAGGCCGGGTTCCACAAACTCAAACCCACAAAGTCCGCGATCCGTGCGCATTTCAACCGCGTCTCCAAAAGGGGTCGGGACGGGAGCGACAGTGATCGATAAGGCTTCCCCACCATTTTTGAACTCCCCGGGGGTCATGGCGTCGAGGCTGATGAACAGATCGTGCAGGCGCGACGGGCTCGACAGGCCCACGTCCAAGCTCGCCCCCAAAACGCTTTCGCCCGCTTTCAAAAGGTCTTGGGCATGGGCCAAGGTGAGGGCGCCCAAAAACTTTTTCGGGCTCACCCCGGCCCAGCGCACAAACAGGCGTTGAAAGTGAGAGGGGCTCAAACCCACCTCTGCCGCCACTTGGTCCAAGTCCGGCTGGTCCAAGCGGTGGTCCACAATGAAGCGGATGGCTTTTTCAATGCGGGTGTAGTCATTGCTCATAAATGGAGGTTAGCGTTTTCCGCCCTTGGAACCCACCCGGTTCTTGCGCTAGTGTTTGCGCCATGAAAAAAGCTGACATCCAAGAGTTCTTCACCCGCCTGCGTGCCGGAAATCCGGAGCCAAAATCCGAGCTCAACTGGACCAATCCGTACACCCTTGTGGTCGCGGTTTCTTTGTCCGCGCAGGCCACGGATGTGGGCGTCAACAAAGCCACCGAAAAGCTGTTCAAAATCGCCGACACGCCTGAAAAGATGTTGAAGCTGGGCTTGGGCGGGCTCAAAGAGCACATCAAGACCATTGGGCTTTACAACAACAAAGCCAAAAACGCCTTGGCCATGAGCGAGATGTTGATCCGCGATTACGGCGGCGAGGTCCCCCGCGACCGGGCCGAGCTGGAAAAGTTGCCCGGCGTCGGCCGCAAAACCGCCAACGTGGTGTTGAACGTCTGTTGGGGCGAGCCCACCATGGCCGTCGACACCCACATCTTTCGCGTTTCCAACCGCACCACTTTGGCACCGGGCAAGACCGTCTTGGCGGTGGAAAAGAAGCTTTTGAAAGTGGTGCCGGACGAATTCATGGTGCACGCACACCATTGGCTGATTTTGCACGGGCGCTACATTTGTAAAGCACGCAAGCCCGATTGATTGAATTGTGTGGTTTCGGATGTGTGCGGGTTTAAGGGTAAGACCACGGCCTAGTCTTGCAAGGTGCTCAGGCACGCGGCGCGATCCGTATTCGAGCCCTTGGCGTCCCGCGCATCAAAATGCAGGACTTTGAAGTCTTCGTTTTCGTCATAGAGAAAGACGTTCAGCACACACGCTTGGTTTTTGTACTGCCAAATGTGGGCGTTTAAATCTTGGCGGCTGAAATCCGGCCGGCCCATGTGGCTGAGCAACCACGGCCCCTTTGCGCCCAACAATTGCTGCGGGGTGATTTTGGGCTTGGCAGGTTTGGCGGGTTTGGCCGTTTCAGCGGGCTTTTGCGTCTCAACCGGTTTGGTCGCACCACCGCCGCACGCGCCAAGCGTGAGGCCGAGGCTCAATATCAAAAGCTTAAACGTTGTGGGCATCCATCAAACTTCAGTTGGGGGTGTGCTTTCTGGCGGAACCGTGACGGCTCCCCCCTTGTGATGGATTACGGGCTTTTCGTCAATGTTGTCCTTCAACCGCCACGCTTCGAACAGGTGCACAACGGCAGCCGTGGCGATCACGGGCGTGAACAGGTTCAAGATCGGAATGCTCAACATGAACGCAAAGCCGACCCCGGCGATAAACAACGGAAACCGCCACCGTTTGCGCATGGCGGTGGTGTCGGCATAGGTCATGCGGCGATTGGCGACCAGCTCAAAATATTCCCGGCTGAGCAAATAACCGTTCAACGACCAAAGGGCGGCAAAAAACAGCGGCGGAATGATCAGCAGGGGCAGACACAACAAGTTCAGCCCGATGGTGGAGCCCAATAACTTAATGCTGGGCCAGATGGATTCTTTGAGCGTCTGGCCCGGGGCAACAGGACGGTCGGGGTAGTGGCGCGCTTCGACCGCGTCGACAACCTTGTCCAACATCAACGAACCGACAGCGATAACCACGGGCGGGAACAGATACCAGGCCGAAAAGATCGCGGCAAACTGCCCCAAAACATCGAGAAACCACTCCAACGGGCCGATCATCACAAACGTGGTGACGGACAAAAGGACGTGAATGCCGATAAACAGGGCGACAAACAGGCCGGCGGACAGGCCAATGGATTTCCACACGACCGAGCGCGTCTTCGGATCGGACAATTGTTCGAATGCCTTGTAATAAGACGAAATAATCAAGCTCATAAACGAAAGTCCCCCGGCGGTCGTGCCTGTTTCATACGTTTTAGAGAAATAAACCCGAAACGGCGGTTTCGCAAGGCCTACACCCTCAAAACCCCGTCATACGCGGGCTTGACCCGCGTATCCACGCCTGAACCCCCTGAGTATGAGGATGGACAAAAAAGACGTGGATGGCCGGGTCAAGCCCGGCCATGACGGTGATGGTCGGCCACGTAAAGGCCTCAATCCTTCATAATCAACCCCGTAAAACCCGCCACCGCGATGGTGGTGAAGACCCAACCGAGGATGATGTGGGCCCACATATAAACCTGAACCCATCCGCGTTTGGGGGCCCAATTATCCTCTTGGCCCAAATCGACAAAAGGAATAAGCACATCCGTCACATAGGCAAACGCGCTGAATTCGACATAATCCGCTGGCAGCCCGTAGCGTGTGGGTTCACCAAACACGCTCTCCAACCCAGCCATGGGCCAGGGCGGTGAATAATCCATCCACGTGGCGTCGCAGGTGTCATTGGCCCGAGAATAACACATGTGCGTATAGACCCGGTCCTTGGCCGGTAAGATCTCACCCTTCACTTGGGCCCATTCAAAGATACACAACCCCATGAGCCATACCGCCAGCAGAAATCCCAAGGCGCGGAGTGGCTGATAGCCATAACCGGACAGCACCCGCCATAATCCCAACTTAAAGCGCGACCACCATGTGGATTTCTTTTCATGTTGTTGCTTGCGCACCAAGTAATCGCGGTAGGCTTCTTGCTTGGCGATGGCAATCTTACGGGGATCACGTTCATGGCCGGCGCGGCGCAAACAGGTGATCAGTTGTTCATAGGGTTGCGGCCAGTATTTGGGCTCCCTTAGATAGGTTTCACGAGGCATGTGCCCTAACCAGTCAATCAGATGGTCGGCCCCCAAATCAGTGCCGAGGTTTTCATACACAAAGCCATCCATTTCAAAGTCTTCACCGCCCTCGCGCCAACCGCTGCCGTCGTCAATATAAACGCCCACGCTTGCATGACTAAAATTCACGGTGCCCAGGGGGGGATGTGCAAAACCACGCCAAAACAATCGGCCCTGAATGCAGCCGCGTTCCATGGTGAAAGCTGTTTGCCCTTCATGTTCAAACCGGGCATTGGTGCAATCCAAAACGCCGCCAATATAAGCCCCCAGCAATCGGGCCTCCCCCTTTACGGAGGCCTTTTGCAAAACCACATCGCCCTTGGTTGTGAGGCCATCGGCAAAAAACCCGGGCAAGAAGCTGCCTGAAAAACGGATCCAGGTTACGGTGGCGTATAGCAGCATGACCTCTTGCTCAAAGCGGCTTTCCACAATTCTCAACGGCTTGGTCAAGTGAGCGAAACTGAGATCCAGGTGCCCGGAGATGAAAGCCCGCGAGATGCCGATGCCTTTGACATCCATGTGGTAAAGGTCGGGGTTGAGGCACAGATGGCGTAAAAACCGGGCGCGGATGGTTTGCTTGGGCTCCCAGACGCTTTCATCATCAACATCCAGATGTTTTGATATCTCAGCCACTTCACCCGTCTTCACGGTATCCAACACCAACTGCTCCGCCGGCGTTAAAGCCACGGCGCACCCTGTTTTTTCGTCGAAAGCGAGTTCGGAATCTGAAGTTGTCATGGGAAAGTATTTACCCGTTTTGGCCGCAATGTCTAGAGACAGATATGTCCCCTCCACCGTCATGCCCGGACTTGATCCGGGCATCCACGTCTGAACCCCCAGAGTAGATGGAAAGTAAAGACGTGGATGGCCGGGTCTGGGCCCGGCCATGACAGGATTTGGGAGGGTGCGGGGGCCTCTGGTTACGTGCTTTTTCGGGAATGACGGCCCAAGGGGGGCGGCGGTCTCCAAAACCGCTGTTCGCGGGTTTAAACCCCCGCGCCTCCTTTTGCTGGACGCCCCGCTATTCCTGGCTATACTGCGGCCAAATTCTAGGCCTCCAGTTTTGGGGGCTCTTACTGTTTTGAGGAGATTTCACCATGTCTGACGCACGCCTGGACGTTTGCGGGATCGGTAACGCCATCGTAGATGTGTTGAGCCACGAAGATGACGACTTTTTGACCCGTCATGGCATGACCAAGGGCACCATGGCGCTGATCGATGCCGATCAGGCCGATAAGCTTTATGACGACATGGGTCCGGGCATTGAATGCTCGGGCGGCTCCGCTGCGAACACCATTGCGGGCATTGCGTCCCTGGGCGGCAAAGCGGCGTTCATCGGCAAGGTCAAGGACGACCAGCTGGGCAAAGTGTTTCGCCACGACATCAAAGCCATCGGCGTGGACTTCCCGACCTCTCCGGCCGAAGACGGACTGTCCACCGCGCGCTGCCTGATCAACGTCACCCCGGATGCCGAGCGCACCATGAACACGTTTTTGGGCGCGTGTGTCGAGCTGGGCCCGTCGGACGTGGACGAAGACGTGGTCCGTGCCTCGCAAGTCACCTATTTGGAAGGCTATCTGTGGGACAAAGACAACGCCAAGGCGGCTTTTGTAAAAGCGGCTGAGCTGGCCCATGCGGCGGGGCGCGAAGTGTCGCTGTCCCTGTCCGACCCGTTCTGTGTGGACCGTCACCGCGATAGCTTCCTGGAGCTGGTGGAAAACCATGTCGACATCTTGTTCGCCAACGAAGACGAGATCATGTCCCTTTATCAAACCGACACCTTTGACGCGGCGTTGCAATACGTGCGTGGGCACACATCGGTGGCTGCTTTGACGCGTGGTGCCAAAGGCTCCGTCGTGCTCCAAGGTGACAAGCTTCACATTTCCGACGCCGAGCCCGGTGTAAACGTGGTGGATACCACAGGTGCGGGCGATGCTTACGCGGCGGGTTTCCTGTTTGGCTATACCGACGGCGGTCAAAACGACTTGGCGCTCTGTGCGCGCATGGGCGGAATTGCCTCGGCTGAAATTATTTCTCACTTCGGGGCCCGCCCGGAAGTGTCTTTGAAGGATCTTGTGGCCGAAAAAATCGGCTAACCAACGCATTGCTCCGATCCGAAACCCGCTTGTGGGTTGAGGCAAGGCCGACTGGCCGCCGCGCGAATGCGCGTGAGCCAAGCGAGCACAGCTCGCGCCCGGCGCTTGAGGGGCCAATATAAAAAGGAATTCCAATATGGAATTACGCAACATTGCGATTATCGCTCACGTTGATCACGGCAAAACAACCCTGGTTGACGAGCTCTTGAAACAGTCCGGCACGTTTCGCGACAACCAAAAGGTTGCCGAGCGCGCCATGGACTCAGGCGAGCTGGAGCAAGAACGCGGCATCACCATCACCGCCAAGCCCACATCGGTGGAATGGAAAGGCACGCGCATCAACATCGTCGACACCCCAGGTCACGCAGACTTCGGCGGCGAGGTGGAACGCATCTTGAGCATGGTTGACGGCGTGTGTTTGTTGGTGGACGCCGCCGAAGGGGCCATGCCGCAAACCAAGTTTGTCACGGGCAAAGCGTTGAAGCTGGGCCTTAAACCCATCGTCATCGTCAACAAGGTGGACAAGCCCGAACAGCGTGCGTTCGAAGTCCAAGACGAAATCTTCGATCTGTTCTCCGCCATGGAAGCCAACGACGATCAGTTGGACTTCCCGACCATTTTTGCCTCCGCCAAAAACGGCTGGGCCGCGTCCGAGCCCGATGGTGCGCAAGACAATATGGACGTAATTTTCGACACCATCTTGGAACACGTGCCCGCACCGAAACAGATCGCAAACGACGATTCCCAGCTGCCGTTTTCCATGTTGGCGACGACGCTGGAAAGCGACAACTTCTTAGGCCGTGTGTTGACGGGCCGGGTTGAAACCGGTATCGCCAAACCGAACATGACCATCAAAGCCATGAGCCGCGACGGCGAAGTCATCGAACAAGCCCGCATCACCAAGCTGTTGGCGTTCCGTGGTCTCGAACGCGTTCCGGCCGACGAAGTGCACGCAGGTGACTTGGTCGCCATCGCGGGTTTGCAAAAAGCCACCGTGGCCGACACCCTGTGCGACACGGCTGTTGAAGAACCCCTGACGGCTCAGCCCGTTGATCCGCCGACCTTGGCCATGACGTTCTCGGTCAACGATTCGCCGTTGGCGGGCACCGAAGGTTCCAAAGTCACGTCGCGTATGATCCGCGATCGCTTGCTGGCCGAGGCGGAAGGCAACGTGGCCCTTCGCATCACCGAGGCTGAAAACAAAGACGCCTTCGAAGTCGCCGGACGTGGCGAATTGCAGTTGGGCGTGTTGATCGAACAAATGCGCCGCGAAGGCTTTGAGCTCACCATTTCACGCCCGCGCGTGTTGATCCGCGAAGACGAAAGCGGCAGCCGCGAAGAGCCGTTGGAAGAAGTCACCGTCGACGTTGACGAAGAGTTTTCCGGCATCGTGGTCGAAGCCTTGTCTCTGCGCAAAGGCCAAATGAAAGAAATGCGGCCGTCGGGTGCCGGCAAAACCCGCCTGATCTTCCACGTGCCCGCACGCGGCATGATTGGTTACTACGGTGAGTTCCTGACCGAAACACGTGGCACAGGTATCATGTCCCGTGTTTTTCACAGCTACACATCATACCAAGGCAAGCTGCCCGGTCGTCGCAACGGTGTGCTGATCTCCAACGCACCGGGTCAAACGGTGGCCTATGCTCTGCAAAACTTGGAAGGCCGCGGTCCGCTGTTCATCGGTAACCAAATCAAAGTTTACGAAGGTATGATCATCGGCGAACATTCGCGCCCGGGTGATCTGGAAGTCAACCCCATGAAGGCCAAGCAGCTCACCAACGTGCGCGCGTCTGGTACGGACGACGCCGTGCGCTTGACCCCGCCCATCCGCATGTCCTTGGAACAAGCCATCGCGTATATCCAAGACGACGAACTGGTGGAAGTCACGCCCGAAAACGTCCGCCTACGCAAACGCCACTTGGACCCCCACGAACGCAAACGCGAATCGCGCAAAGCGGAGGCTGAGGGTTAAGAAACAAAACGGGGCTGATACAAGCCCCGTTTTTTGTGTGTGCTTATTAGCTTTCGATGTAATGCCCAGGCTTTTCTTTGGATTTGCCTTTGGCGGTGTACATTAGGGCATCTGCCGCTTTGACCAATGTGTCTGAATCGATAAATGAATCAGGCCCCGTTTGGGCAACGCCGATGGAAAAGGTGACACCGCTTGTTTCGTGGGCATCGTAATTTTGGATCAGGCGTTGGCAAATGTCAGCTGCAACGGCTTTATCGGTGTTGGGCATGATGACGCAAAATTCGTCACCGCCATAGCGACAAGCCACATCAACATCGCGGATGGTTTTTCGTATCGCATCACCGACACACTCTAAGATACGATCACCTTCTTTATGTCCCATATTGTCGTTGACGGCTTTGAAACCGTTGAGGTCGAAATAGACAATCGACAAAGGGCGTGAGTTGCGCTCGGCGACGGAAATTTCGCGGCGCAAGTAATCGAAAAAGGCGCGCTGATTGAATAGGCCTGTGAGACCGTCGCGAATGGATTGCTCTTGGAGTTGGCGGGTGCGTTCTGCGACCGTTGATTCGAGGCCTTCGGCGTAATCTTCCAGCTCAATTTTCGCGACTTCAACTTCGGCGACGAGAGACGAAATGTAGGTGTCGAAAACAAGCTGCATATCGAACATCAACAGCTTGTGGATGGATTTGCGTCCTGCATCACAAATGTCGCAGTTGTTGGTTTTAGAGCTCTGCTCAGAAATATATTGGTCCAACAACGTTTGCAGCAAATTGACGGCGGACACATAAAGCTTGGGGGACACGCCAATGCGTTTGTGCACTTTGCCGATGCGCAGGCGTTTGTTGACGTATTCGGCATCGTAAAAGCCTTCAAACATCTCAAGGATATAACGGCGCATGGCTTGGCTCAGGCGTTGCAAGGTGTCTGCGTCACCAATCAACAAAGAGATTTCGTTGCTTTTGAGTTGGGCCTCGTAAAATCTGTCGACAATTGTATCCACGCCGTCAATGATGATGTCTTTGACAGACTTTAAATGCTGTTCATCTTCGTCGGTAAAGCCCAACAAGGTTTTGCGATATTCAATTTCACGTTCCGTAATTTGCATTTGTTCCGCGAGGGTCTTATCTGTGGCTTTACGATGTGTCAGGCTATCTGCAGATGAATCCATGGGTTTGGCCTTTTTTAAGAACATTCGTATCTATATGTGAATGATAACCCGATTTATCATATGAAAAATACATCTCATATGAATTGTTTTGTTTATGGCTTTGCTATGCTTGTTGTTACCCCCACCCTCTCCATCCCCGAAGACCGTCTCGATGAAAAATTCGTGCGGGCACCCGGTGCGGGGGGGCAGAATGTGAATAAGGTGGCGACGGCGGTGCAGTTGCGCTTTGTCGCCAAAGGCTGCCCCGGACTGTCTCACGCGGCGTTTCTGCGGCTCAAAGCGTTGGCGGGCAAGCGCATGACGGCGGATGGGGTGGTGGTGATTTCCGCCTCAAACTTTCGCACCCAAGACTTGAACCGCAAAGATGCACGGGATCGTTTGGTGGATTTGGTGCGCCGCGCTTTGGTATCGCCTAAAAAAAGGCACAAGACGCGGCCGACAAAAGCGTCGAAAGAACGCCGCCTTCAATCGAAAAAGCGGGCAAGCGATATCAAGCGAACACGCTCAAAGGTGCGCGGCGACAGCGAGTTATAATCCTTTGAGCCACTGGATCACTTTGGCCGCACCCTTCATCGGCGTATTGCGGTGGCTGGCCCCGTCAATGACCACGTAGGCGTTTTTGGGATTGGCGGGGGCGTTGGCAAACGCATACGCCTCGCCGCGCTTAAACATGTTGTCTTTGGTGCCGACCATCCACAACAAAGCTGTGCCGGGTTTCAGCTGGGCGGTGTTGTTGGGCATGTGCGCAGGGCCGTTGGGCGAAAACCAGGACACATACGTTTTCGCCGTCATGCTCACGGTTTTTTTGCGGCCTTGGTTGATATCGGGGTAGCCGCTGACTTTGTCGCCCTGCCCCGCATCAACGGCGGTTTGGGCCTGTTTGTAGGCATGGCCCAGGCGGTCTTGATAGTTTTGATCTTCGGGGATGTGCCCGGGAGCGAGCGCCAAGACCCCCGCGAGGCCGTTGCGGCGCGCGCCGTATCCCAGTGCGGCATTGGCCCCCATGCTTTGACCCGCCACCACAATTGTGGTGGCCCCTTGGGACTTGAGCCGTTGAACCGCTGTGTCGATGTCGGTCATGGCGCTGTCGAAATCGCGATCGAGGTAGCGCGTGCGCGACCAAGCGACGCTGGGCAGTGCCACCAAAAAGCCAGCGGTTTTCAGCTTGGCTGCCAACTGGCCCATGGGGCTCTTGGGTTTGGTGGTGCTCCATTTACCGTGTAGGACAACGACGCCGACTTGGTCTGCCGCATAACCGGGCGCGGCGATGAACAACGCCGCTAAGGCAATGATTAAAAGTCTAAAGATAATGGTTATCCCCCGCCGGATTGAAGTGTTCTCACGATTTAACGAAAACTCACACGATTAGGCAAGGCGGGCAGGCAAGGCCGCACAGATTGACTAACTATTTTTGATCCAAGGGGAATACAATCAAGCATAAAGAGATAAATCTTGGGTTTGAGGCACACCATTATACTTTTGATGCGTTGACGTTCTGTGGTGCGGGGCCAACAATACGTCCATGGCGGTGCATCATCTGGCAATTGTGGAATGGGTCAAAAGGCTCCCGGTTTGGGCCTTTGTGAGTGTGTTTGTGGTAATCGCCGTGGCGATCTCCGAAACGCTGGTTGTGATCGAAAGCTTCGTGATGCACGGAAAGCTGGATGCGCATCTGATGCTCGCGGGTTTTATTACGCCGCTGATTACGGCCGCGATTATGGCGTGGGTGGTGGCGTGGGTTTTGGGCATTGCCACCGTCGGCCACCGCAATGAAAATAAAGCACGCCTGTTGCTGGTGGACGCCATCGAAAGCGTCAATGGCGGTGTGGTTCTGTTCGACAGCAAAGATCGCCTGGTTCTGTGCAATGAACAATACCGCCACATCTTACCGTGCAGCCCCGAAGTCGTCATTCCCGGCATCACGTTTGAACAGTTACTCCGTGAATTGGCGAAGTCCGGCACCTACTTGCCAGACGATATCGATGCTGAAACATTTTTGAAAAACCGGGTCGAAGCGCACCGCAAGGGCTTAGGCGTCAGCAATTATCAGGTCAAAGACGGGCGTTGGTTCGAAATTGAAGAACGGCGCACCAACGAAGGCGGCGTGATCGTCATCGTGCGCGACATCACCCAGCAAATGCAGGCGCAACACGAATTGGAAAAATCCCGTGACGAAGCCGCGCTGGCCAATAAAACCAAGTCGGAGTTTTTGGCTTCCATGAGCCACGAGTTGCGCACACCCTTGAACGCCATTATCGGGTTTTCCGGCACCATGAAAGACGAATTGTTCGGTGCTATTGAGAATGAAAAATATCTCGATTATTTGGGCGACATACACCGTTCTGGCGAACATCTATTGGAGCTAATCAACGATATTTTGGACGCATCAGCGATTGAGGCTGGCGCCATGTCCTTAAACGAAAGCATTATCAATCTAGGGGACATGATAAATGTGTCGCTGCGTTTGATAAAGCCACGCGCCTTGACGGGTAAGGTGTCCCTGTCAACGGACATTGCTATTGGCTTGCCGCAAATCCAGGGTGATGCTCGTCGGGTGCGCCAGATTTTGTTGAATCTGCTCAGCAATGCTGTGAAGTTCACACCTGAAGATGGCAAAATTAAAGTCCGCGCGTTTATGAACGATGACGGTTCTCTATTCATTAGCGTTCAAGACACGGGGATCGGCATGGCTGAGGCGGACATCGAAACCGCCATGAGCGATTTTGGACAAGTGGACAGCGGGCTCAACCGCAAACACGAAGGCACGGGTCTGGGCCTGCCGTTGACCAAGGGCTTGGTGGAATTGCACGGGGGCGTGTTGAAAATCAACAGCGAACCGGGCCAAGGCACGCAAGCCGTCGTTAGCTTCCCGCCCGTGCGTGTGATCCGTTCCGTGCGTGCCGTGTCGTAGATTTTTATGCGCAGAAAATGTCCGCCTTAACCCAATCACAACGCTCACCGTGCACAATCGTCCCATGACAGATCTTCTTCATGAAAAGCCGCATCGGTCTTGGGGCGAAAGTGCGCGCTTGTTTTTCACGCCCAAGGTGCTGGCCATGCTGTTTTTGGGCTTCAGCGCGGGCGTGCCGTTGTATTTGGTGTTTTCGACCCTGTCCGTGTGGTTGCGCGAAGCGGGGGTGGAGCGCGCGACCATCGGCTTTTTCAGCTGGGCGGCGTTGGCGTACGGCTTCAAGTTCGTCTGGGCGCCTTTGATCGACAAACTGCCCGTGCCGGTGTTGGCGCGTTTGTTGGGGCGCAGGCGTGCGTGGCTGTTGGTGGCGCAGGTTTGTGTGATCGGCGCATTGGCGTTCATGGCGCTGACGGACCCCAGTCGCACCGTCACGGCCATGGCTTTGGGGGCGGTGTTGTTGGCGTTTTCGTCCGCGACACAAGACATTGTCATTGACGCTTACCGGATCGAATCGGCGGACGAAGATTTGCAAGGTTTGCTCAGCGCCACTTACATTGCGGGCTATCGCATCGGCATGTTGGTGGCGGGCGCGGGTGCGTTGGAAATCGCCGGGTTTTTGGACGTTATAGAAGGCTACGATTATGCGGCCTGGCGCTCCACTTACTTTGCCATGGCCGGCGTGATGGGTATAGGCGTGTTGACCACCTTGTTTATTGCGGAACCCACTTATAAAAACGGTGTGGCCGACAAGCTCAACGACAAGGGTGATTATGCGCGGTTCATCGCCTTGTTCATTTTGGCCGTGCTGGCGTTTGGCACAGTCTTCGCCCTGTGGCCGGGATTGGCCGAGCACTTAAAAGGCGTGCTGGGTGAAGGCTTGGCGAAGTTTATCGATGGAGCCGGGCGCCTGGCGGCATCGATCTTCGCGGCATTTGTCGCGGGGTCGGCTATGGTGCGCGGGGGCATGGTGCCCAAAGCTTTGGCTCACGAAACGTACGTGGCGCCTTTTGCCGACTTCTTTAAGCGCTATGGCCGGGTGGCATTGGTGATTTTGGCGCTGATCGCCACGTTTCGCATATCCGACATCGTTATGGGCGTCATGGCGAACGTATTTTATTTGGACTTAGGCTTCGACAAACAAGACATCGGCCGCATTTCCAAGGGCTTTGGATTGGGTGCGACGTTGGTGGGCGGCTTTGTCGGTGGCTTGCTGACGGTGCGGTTTGGGGTCATGCGGGTGATGGTCTTAGGCGCCGTGCTGGTGATCGCCACCAATGCGTTGTTTGCTGTTATGAGCCATATGGACCCGCTGATCTGGGTGCTGATGGTGGTGATTACAGCAGATAATCTCGCGGGGGGCATCGCGTCTGCGGTGTTCGTGGCGTATCTGTCGGGTCTCACGTCCCGGGGCTTTACCGCGACACAGTATGCGCTGTTTAGCTCCATTATGATGTTGGTGCCCAAGCTGATTGCCGGGTATTCGGGCGTGGCGGTGGATGCGGTGGGTTATGCTTGGTTCTTCGCCGGATCGGCGCTGATTGGCGTTGTTCCGCTGATTTTGCTGCTGGCTGTGGCGAAATTAACGCCGCCTGTGGTTGTGAAGCGCACATAAACCCTGGAAAACTGCCATATTTTACACCAAATGGCGCGCAAATAGGCGCAAAAAGTCTGGACGCGCGCCCGTCATCCATGGCATACACCCATTGTGCAGCGCAGCATAACAGTGTGCGCCTCCTGATAACACTCAAAGCAGAGCGGCTTAAAATGGACATTACCAAGCTTCCCATCGGCGATGACGCCCCCAACTCCTTCAACGTGATCATCGAAGTGCCCATGGGTGGCAACCCGGTGAAGTACGAACTGGACAAAGAATCCGGTGCCATGTTCGTGGATCGCTTCCTGCACACCGCCATGCACTATCCGTGTAACTATGGCTTTATCCCGCACACGCTGTCCGACGACGGCGACCCGGTTGATGCGGCTGTGTTGGGTCAACACGTTGTGGCCCCGGGCTCTGTCATTCCGTCCCGTCCCATCGGCGTGTTGTTGATGGAAGACGAAAGCGGCATCGATGAAAAAGTTCTGTGCGTGCCCGATCACAGCCTGCATCCTTACTACGAAGAGGTGGAAAGCTATACGGACATCCGCCCGATTTTGATCGAGCAAATTGCTCACTTCTTCACCCACTACAAAGACCTGGAAGACGGCAAGTGGGTGAAGGTCACGGGCTGGGAAGGTCCGGAACGCGCCAAAGAGCTGATCCAAGAAGGCATCGAGCGCGCCAAAAGCAAGTAAGCTCAATCCAGCTTCCATAATTCATGCAAAAAGGGCGGTTCCTTTCTCAGGGGCCGCCCTTTTGCTATACTGTGCGCGGAGAGGGGATCCAGACGGACGTGCACAAACAAAAGCTCGGGCAAGAAAGCCACGGGCGGGTGAGGGATTGCCGGGGAGGGCGCCTATGGGGGTGGATGTATCCAACCGCATCAAAATTATCACGGCAGACATCACAACTTTATCCGTGGACGCCATTGTCAACGCGGCCAACGCATCACTTCAGGGCGGTGGTGGCGTAGACGGTGCGATTCATAAAGCCGCCGGACCTGGGTTGTTGGCGGAATGTCGTCGTCTGAAACGCTGCATGACCGGCGACGCCAAGCTGACCGAGGGCTATGATCTACCCGCCGATTACGTGATCCACACCGTCGGCCCCATGTGGCACGGGGGCGGCAGTGGCGAGGATGCGGCCTTGGCGTCGTGCTACACAGCCAGCCTCCATATCGCGTGTGAACACAACTTTCACACCATCGCCTTTCCCGCCATTTCTACGGGTGTGTATGCCTTCCCGCCAAAGCGCGCCGCGCGCATTGCCGTGCACACGGTGGCGGGGTTTGTGGCGACCCAAGGCTGCCCGGCCCAAGTCGTCTTTTGCTGTTTTTCGGACGAAAGTGCAGAACTTCACCGACAGGCCTTGTCCGAACTCCATCCCTCTTGATAGAGTGAAGTCCTTGTTATTCGGAGGTTTTCATATGTTGTTCAAAGCGTTTCACCGTGCCCTTCTCATCTCGACCTTGGTTGCGCTGCCGCTCAGCGCCGAAGCAGCGGATGGCCGCTATGGGGCCTGGTCGCCGCCGGGGGCCAATTCATCAAGCCCCGCGGGCAACACCGAAGACCTGCTCAAAGACTTAAAGGCCCTGGTGGACGACGCGGAAAAAGCCAAGGCCGCGGACCGTTTGTTTTTACGCGATTTGCGCGATTTGATGGCGCGTTACGAAAACCCGTGGATCAAGCGCGCGCTGTTTGACGACTTTATGGACGGCGAGCTGGCGAAAAACCCCAGCTGGAAAACCGTGTCCGGTGAATTCTGGGTTGAACGCGGTTATGGCCTGCGCTCCAAAGCCGTGGCGGGCAGCGTGGGCTCGACCTCCAGCGGAAAGATGAGCAAAGAAGAGCTCGCCATTTCGATCTTAGGCGCAGTGCTACAGGGCAAAAACAAAAGTTCGACGCAGACACAAACCAAACCCACGCCTGCGACCCCTGCGGTGTTGAGCACGCGCGCGACCATCTCCAACGCGTTTGCTTTGAACGCAGAATTTTCCTCGTGGAAGGGTGAGGGCGATTTTGCCTTTGCCGTGACCCAAGGCTCCGGCGGGGCCGGGTATCGTCTGGTCTACACGCCCAAACAAAGCGGGCGCAGCGCCACAGTGGAGCTGGTGCGCAAATCCTCGCGCGGCGAAGGCGTGATCAACTCGCACTCCATCGATGCACTGGAAGACCAAAAAACCCACGCGCTGGCTTGGACCCGCGACAAGCTTGGCAACATGACCGTGAGCGTGGACGGCAAGCAAGTCATGAGCGCGCGTGACGCAAGCTTCCGCGATGCGTTCGACGGCGCGGCCATCATCAACGCCGGAGCGGACGTGATTGTGAAATCGGTTGAGGTTTTGGGCATGTAGGGGGGATGTAGGCCCAAGCACCCGCTATGACCGCAGATACGCGATCAACGTTTTGGCTGCTCTATGTGTTGTATGGGGCAGAGGTGCTCCATATCGCTCTTTTGCTCAGCGGTTTTTTGGCCCAAGGTTTTTATGACACCGGTGCCGGCACGGGGTTGTTATATATTTTGCCCGCGCCTGTGCTCATCGGCTTTTGGACTCGCCATTATTTTGTGCGCGGCATCTGGTTGGCGTATGCATGGATTGTCGGTCTGGGCTATGCCTCGTCCGACGTGGGCGGGGATTTGCTCAGTATCGATTGGGCGAACGCTTGGCCGTTTGTGCTGTACCCCATAATCCTGTCCCTTATATTGGTCGGGCACAAATCATCCCCTACATATTTCCACCGCACCATGTTTGCCCGCACGCTGCAAGAAGTGGAGTCCCAAGCTGTTGAAGGGCAAGAGGTCTTTCAAAAAGGTCAAAAGCTCGACCCGGATGCGTTTTTGGCCATGCGCTTGGCGAAGGCGGAACAAAAACAAAGTCGCCGTCCTGCACCGGGTCTCGGCTGGGCCCAGGCGTTTTGGACAGGGGGGTATATCGCCCTTGCCGGGTATGTGTTGGACGTCGCGCTGATTTGGGAATTCGGTTTGATGATCTTGGTCATGGGGTTCGTGCTTGGCCGCATCTGGCTCGCAGCGGCCCGGCGCGGGTGAGGGGGGGTGTTCCGTTTCGCGCGCTGTTGATTTCACCACAGAGGACACAGAGGACACAGAGTTTCTGTCGTCGTTAGCTGGGCTTAGGCATGACAAAAAAGTAGAAGTGTCATGGCCGGACTTGATCCGGCCATCCACGTTTTTCTTTCAAACGACACCCAAAGACGTGGATACCCGGGTCAAGCCCGGGCATGACGCCCGTTAGAATACTGTCACCCCGGACGTGATCCGGGGTCCATGGGCGTGAACGTCACGGGAAGGAAAAAAGCCCCACCCCTCAATCCGCCCGATCTGAGCACGCCGCAATCTCCCGGCGCAAAATGTCGAGATTGTTGGCCACCCCTTGCGTCTTCGGATGCTCCGCCCCATAGGCCGCCAACAAAATTCCATGGGCACGCTCCATCAAAGGCTCGGCCTTGTCCAACCGATGGGTGTCATAATAGAGCGAGGCTAAATTGTTGAGTCGGGTGGCGACTTTGGGATGGTTTGGTCCAAAGGCATTTTCGTCGATGTTCAGGGCGCGTTCCATCAAAGGCTCGGCCTTTTCCAACCGATGGGTGGCATGATAGAGCTGGGCTAAATTATTGAGTCGGATGGCGACCTTGGGATGGTCCGGTCCAAAGGCGTTTTCGTGGATTTTCAGTGCGCGTTCCATCAAAGGCTCCGCCTTGTCCAACCGATTGGTGGCTTTATAGTGCAGCGCCAAATTGTTGAGGACGATTGCTGTCAGTGGAGCATCCGAAGAGAGATGTTGGTCTGCCAGTTCCTGCGCCGCGGTTAAAACGTTTTCGCCTTGTGAATAGTCAGCCGCGAGATAATAAGAACCTCCAGCACTCGCTAACGCGCCGATTTGCTCCTCAATACATTTATCTGGGCAATGGTCTGCAGCGCGTTTGTAATGGTGGGCCGCGTCCAGATATTTGATCCGGGTTTTCGCCAATTCGGCGCGCGCAACGGCGGATTCGTACGCGGCCATGTGGCGGGCATGCAGTTGATCTTCGAGCTCTGCCACCGCCTGCAAATCCTGATTTTCGGCATCGTGCAAAATGGCATCCGCGTCATCGTATCGACCATCGGCGATGGCGGCCTCGGCGTCTTGGCGCAGGGCAGTCGTGCGTTCATCCACATCGGGAATGGCGGCGACACGGGTAAGCAGGTCTTTGTGCCGCCCGGCGATTTCGCGGAGCTTGGCGTCCAGTTCATCCGGCCCGACATGATCTTCTTCCAAAATTTTGAAGAAATTGCGCAGCGCTGCTTCGGTGACGCCGAGCTCTTTGGCGAGTTGGGCGTCTTGGGATAGTGGAGATGGAGGCAGTTCGTCTGCGGCGGGGCGCATGAACGAGAGAATACGTTTGGGAACGCCAAAAAACCAAGCTGCGCCGCCTAAGATGATCGCCGTCGCAACCGGTTTCAATATGTCATCTTGGTGCGTGACAAACCAATCTATCAGGGTCGTAAGCCACTGCCAGTCGGGCATCACCGAATCTCCTCATCACAGAAATACTATGACAAGAAGTCGTATAAATTGTCATGAAAAAAATCTAACTAAAGCAGCGTGTCGCCCGACGTGTTGGCGACGTAGATGGCGACGGTGATGATGAACAGAGCGCCCAGGCCCAGCATGGATAGGATGCGATTCTTGGTTTGCGCATCCGCTTCACTTTGCGTGATTTTTTTCAAGTCTTTGCTTAAAGGCGATTGGGAGTCTGGCATCTTAAATTCAATATCCAAAAGATGATTATCGACGGTCCTCAACCGCCGCGCGCGTGTAATTCATAACAAATTTATGACACGTGGGCCAGTGTTCGTTTGCTGTGTCACAATTGGGTAAGGGTATGAAAAAAGAGCTATTTTCGTCAAGGAGATAGTCCGGCAAAAAACAATAGCATGCATTATGTTGCAGCCGATTTGCCCACAGGCGCGAATCTCGCATGTGCAAAAATCAGTCGTCCGTGGAGGGGTGCAGCGCGTAAGGCTTCAGCCCATCCTGGCTTTCAGAGTTCTTGCGACCCCAATAATCGCGCACAAAATCGTCGCCGTTTTTATCCCAGTGTTTGACCAAGGCGTCACGGTCTTCAACGAAGTCGAATTTGGGCACGCCCATGCCGCACGATTCCTGGGTCTTGTGCACATCGACCACCATGATTTGACGGGTGCCGGACAGGGGTGGGAAGAGGTTGGAGAACTCATCCCATTGCTCATCGTTCGCCGTGATCACCCGGCCCGTGCCGAACAGGCGCAGGATTTTGGGTGGGCCGTCGAAGGCGCAGAACATAAATGTGATACGCCCATTTTCTTGTAAGTGTGCCGAGGTCTCGTTGGCGCTGCCGGTGATGTCCAAGTACGCCACTTGGTTGGGGCCTAAGACACGAAAGCTGTCCATGCCCTTGGGCGAGACATTGACGTGGCCGTCTTGCGACAAGGGCGCGCTGGCGACGAAGAACATGTGCTGGTCTTCGATGAACGCCTTTTGCGCGTCCGAGATGTTGTCGAAGAACTTAGCCATATTTAAATCGCGTCATGGGCAGCAAGTGCCGCCAAGTTGACCAAGTCCGAAACCGTTGCCCCCATGGGCGCGATTTGTGCGGGTTTGGAAATACCCAACAACAACGGCCCGATCACCGTGCCGCCACCCAACTGCTGTACCAAACCGGCAGAGATGTTGGCAGCGTTCAAGCCCGGCATGACCATAACGTTGGCGGGACCGGACAAGCGGGTGAACGGATAGACGCGTTTTTGCAGTTCGTAATCCAGCGCGATTTCGGCGTTCATCTCACCTTCGTATTCGAAGCTGACGTTGAGCTTGTCCAAAATCTTCATGGCTTCGCGGGCGACCTGGGTGCGTTCGGGCATGGGGTTGCCGAAGTTCGAAAACGCCATCATGGCGACGCGGGGCTCTTGGCCCAAGTGACGCACTTTGGCTGCGGCTTGGATGGCGGTGTCGGCCAATTGTTGAGCATCAGGCATGACATTGACAGCTGTATCGGCCAAGAACACGGTGCGCCCTTGGGCGACCAAAAGCGTCAAACCGAGTACCGATTGGTTGGGAACGGGGTCAATGACTTGGGTGATGTCTTTGAGCGCCACGTGATAGTTGCGCGTCAGACCCGTGACCATGGCGTCCGCGTCACCTTGGGCGACCATGCATGCGGCAAAGGTGTTGCGGTTTTGCTTGACCATGCGCGAGCAATCGCGGAACAGTTTGCCTTCACGTTGCAGGCGGTCGTAGACGTCATCGATATAACGTTCGGTCGCGTCGGACAGCTTAGCGTTGGTGATTTCCACGCCGTCCAGTTTGGGCAAGCCCAGCTCGACCAGCTTTTCATGGATTTCGTCTTCGCGCCCCACCAAGATGGGGAATCCGTAACCTGCGTTGTAAAACGCCACGGCCGCACGGATGGATTTTTCTTCTTCACCCTCGGCAAAGACCACACGGCGCGGATGCAGGTGCACGTCTTCAAAGATGGCTTGCAGCGACGGCGCGGTGGGATCCATGCGCGCGGTCAGCTCGTTGCGATAGGCATCCATGTCGATGATCGGGCGTTGCGCCACTCCACTTTCCATGGCGGCCCCCGCAACGGCGGGCGGCACGGTGGTGATCAGGCGCGGATCGAAGGGTGCCGGGATCAAATAGTCGGGTCCGTATTGCAAGTGCTGGCCGGAATACGCCATGTCCACTTCGTCGGGCACGTCTTCGCGCGCCAATCCGGCGATGGCGTGGGCGGCGGCGACTTTCATGTCTTCGTTAATGGTGGTGGCGCGCACGTCGAGTGCGCCGCGGAAGATATAGGGGAAACCCAACACGTTGTTGATCTGGTTGGGGTAGTCCGAACGCCCCGTGGCCATGATCACGTCGTCGCGCACCGCTTTGGCGTCTTCGGGGGTGATTTCGGGATCGGGGTTGGCCATGGCGAAGATGATCGGCTTGTCGGCCATGCTTTCGACCATTTTTTGCGTCACGGCACCTTTGACCGACAGGCCCAAAAACGCGTCGGCGCCGACCATAGCGTCTTCCAACGTGCGTGCATCTGTGGGTGCGGCGTGGGCGGTTTTCCATTGGTTCATGCCGATTTCGCGGCCTTGGTAAATGACGCCCTTGGAATCGCACATGATGGTGTTTTGTGCGCGCACGCCCAGGCACTGGACCAGCTCAATACACGCGATGGCGGCCGCACCGGCACCGTTCACGACGACTTTGATGTCTTCCATGTTGCGCCCGGTGAGAT
Source organism: Magnetovibrio sp. PR-2 (assembly GCF_036689815.1). Lineage (NCBI taxonomy): Bacteria > Pseudomonadati > Pseudomonadota > Alphaproteobacteria > Rhodospirillales > Magnetovibrionaceae > Magnetovibrio > Magnetovibrio massiliensis. Next base: position 191,428 of record NZ_JBAHUR010000001.1, read on the forward strand.
CACACGCGTTGATCAGACCCGCAGCGGTGATGATGGCAGTGCCGTGTTGATCATCGTGGAACACCGGAATGTCCATGATTTCGCGCAATTGCTGTTCGATGATGAAACAATCGGGTGCAGCGATGTCTTCTAAGTTGATGCCGCCGAAGCTGGGCCCCAACAATTTGACCGCGTTGATGAATTCATCCGCGTCTTTGGTGTCGACTTCCAAATCGATGCCGTCGATGTCGGCAAAGCGTTTGAACAGGACGGCTTTGCCTTCCATGACGGGTTTGGAGGCTTGAGCGCCCAAATCACCCAAACCCAAAACGGCCGTGCCGTTGGAAATGATGGCGACGATGTTGCCCTTGGCGGTGTAGTCGTAGGCCAGTTGCGGGTCGCGTTCGATCTCCAAACACGGTGCGGCAACGCCGGGGCTGTAGGCGAGCGACAGGTCGCGTTGCGTCGTCAGCGGCTTGGTCGGGTGGATTTCCAGCTTGCCGGGACGGCCAGAGGCGTGCATCACCAAGGCTTCTTGGTCGGTGGCGCTCATATGGTCGTTGTCATCGGAATGGGACATTTGTGGGGAAGTCTCTCAAGTCAAAGTGAAGCGTTTTGTAATTTTATTACCGGGTTAAGCCCCGCGTTGGTGCATGTGTACGTTGGCAGCACCAAAGGTTTCAAGGATTTTTAGCGCTTTTTGCTCTTTTTCCTCAGAAAAACAGGCAATCCATAAGATGACACCGCCCGCGTCCAGGGCGTTGGCGAAATGTTCGGTGTGGGGGTGCGCGGTGACTTCGTCTAAAACGTCTTTGGCGACCACGCCGGCGGTGGCGGCGGCAATAACCGACGCGATGGCCGCAGCCGTTGGGCCACCGGCCAGCAAAATCACACCTGAGGCAACCAGCGGGCCTTCGTATTTGACTTCACCGACCAGAGCGGTGAGCACCTCTTTCCAGGTTTTTTCCGGCGGATTTGCGGCGTCCAAGCTTTCGTGGCTGTCCAAAACGGATAAGTCCACACTTTCAAAGCCTTCGGTCAAAAGATGATGGACGGCGGCTTCGAACCCGGTGCGTTCGTTGAAAATGCCGACGGCTTCGCGTGTTGGCAAGGTCATGTATACTCCTCCCACTCTCTCTTTATTGTTATAGGCTCATGTTAGGGCGGTTTATACACAAGTCCAAGTCTTTCGCGTGTTGATTTAAGGACGCTCGCGTGTAATGTGAACGGGTCATTTTTAGCCCGGATTCTCTTAAGCTTAATGAACAACGAAGCGCCAAAAAACCCCACAAAGCCCGCCGCCGGAGTGACTCCGATGATGGCGCAGTTTTTGTCGATTAAAGAAGACCACCCAGACGCTTTGTTGTTCTATCGCATGGGCGACTTTTACGAGCTGTTTTTCGAAGACGCTGAAAAAGCGTCTGCCGCGTTGGACATCACGCTCACCAAACGCGGCAAGCATGACGGCAACGACATCCCCATGTGCGGCGTTCCGGTGCACAGCCATGAACAGTATTTATCCCGCCTAATCCGCAAAGGCTTTCGCGTCGCCGTGTGCGAACAGACCGAAGACCCGGCCGAAGCGAAAAAGCGCGGGGCTAAATCCGTGGTGCGCCGTGAAGTCGTGCGTGTGGTGACACCGGGCACGATTACGGAAGACAGTCTGCTCGACGCCCGGTCCAACAACTATCTTGCGGCCATTGCCGAGGCTCAGGGGGATTTAGGTCTCGCCTGGATTGACGTGTCGACCGGACAGTTTTTTGCCCAAAGCTCCGGCCTGGATCAGTTGGGCGCGCAGCTGGCCCGGTTGAAACCCGGCGAATTGATGTATCCCGACAGCCTCATGAGCAAGGATGGTTACCCTGTTATCTTAGGCGATTGGGTGGAGGCTTTGACGCCCCAGCCGGCATCGAGGTTCGACAGTACCAACGGGCGCAAACGCATTGAGGCGTTGTTCGGGGTGAAGACGCTGGAAGCGTTTGGTGGTTTTGGCCGTGCCGAAGTGGCGGCGGCGGGTGCCCTGTTGGATTATGTGGAGCTCACACAAAAGGGCAAGCTTCCGCGCATCACACCTTTGCAACGCATTGCCACGGGCGGCGTCATGGAAATCGATGCCGCAACCCGGCGGAACTTGGAGCTGTCCGAAACGTTGACCGGAACGCGCAAGGGCTCGCTGTTGTCGGTCATGGACAAGACCATTACGGGCGCGGGCGCACGCTTGTTGGCACAACGCTTGGCCGCACCCTTGACGGATGTGAGCGCTATAGAAGCGCGCTTTTGCGCGGTGCAGTTTGGCGTGGACGAAACGCGCACCCGTGAAGATGTACAGGGCCTGTTGAAGCGTTGCCCAGATTTGGAACGCGCGCTGTCACGTCTCACACTCGGTCGCGGCGGGCCGCGTGACTTGGCCGCCGTTATGGGCGGCTTGGCGTTGAGCGCCGATGCGCGCGATTTGTTTCACGGCAAAACCGTGCCCGCAGGTTTGACGGCGAGTTTAGAAAACCTCGGCGAACATGGCGAACTGGTGGGGGAACTCACCCAGGCCTTGGCTGACGAGCTGCCCGTGTTGGCGCGCGACGGCGGGTTTGTGCGCGCGGGCTACCGTCCGGATTTGGACGAGCTGAAGACGCTCCGCGACGAAAGCCGCCGTCTGATCGCCGGGCTGCAAGGCAACTACCAAGACCACACGGGCGTGAGCGCGCTGAAGGTCAAACACAACAACGTGCTGGGTTACTTCATTGAAGTTTCGGCCAAGCATGCCGACAAACTGATGGACCCAGACGGGCCGTATATCCATCGCCAAACTATGGCCAACGCCGTGCGCTTTAATACCGTCGAGCTGTCGGAGCTCGAAGGCAAAATCGCCCGCGCCGCCGACGGCGCGGTGGCGTTGGAGCTGGACGTGTTTGAGCAGCTGGTCGCCCGCGTGGTTGAGCGCGCCGACGCCATTGCCTTGTGTGCCCGGGCTTTGGCCGAACTGGATGTGGCGTTTGGCTTGGCGCAATTGGCCTTGGACGCGCGCCTCACCCGCCCCGTCGTCGACGACAGCCGCGATTTCGAAATCACCCAAGGCCGCCACCCGGTGGTTGAAGCGGCTTTGGAAGCTGGCGAAGGGGAAAAGTTCGTCGCCAACGATTGCGCCCAAGACGATGAAGCCGGACGGCTTTGGCTGCTGACCGGTCCCAACATGGCCGGTAAATCGACCTTCTTGCGCCAAAATGCTTTGATTGCGGTGATGGCGCAGATGGGCGCGTTTGTGCCCGCCGCCTCGGCGCGCATTGGCGTGGTCGATCGCTTGTTTAGCCGTGTCGGCGCGGCGGACGACCTCGCCCGTGGACGCTCCACGTTCATGGTGGAAATGGTCGAAACGGCAGCGATCTTGAACCAAGCGGGCGAACGCGCGCTGGTGATCTTGGACGAAATTGGGCGTGGTACATCCACGTTCGACGGTCTGTCCATCGCCTGGGCGGTTATAGAACACTTACATGAAGTGAACACGTGTCGTGCCTTGTTCGCCACCCACTACCACGAACTCACCGCGCTTCAAGCGAAGCTCGACGGGCTTACGTGTCACGCCATGAAAGTGAAAGAGTGGAAGGGTGAAGTGGTGTTCTTGCACGAGGTGGGACCGGGTGCGGCGGACAGGTCTTACGGCATTCACGTGGGCCAACTGGCGGGCCTGCCGCCTAAAGTGGTGTCGCGCGCCGAACAGATTTTGAAGTCGCTGGAAGAAGGCGAACAATCCTCCACCGTCACCAAGCTCGCCGACGACTTACCCCTGTTCAGCCACGCCCCCGCCAATGCAGGGACACCAAGCGGCCCCCGCGTCGAGAGCGAAGTCGAAGCCGCCATCAAAGCCATGCTGCCCGACGAAATGACCCCGCGCGAAGCGTTGGACTATCTGTATCGGTTGAAGGATATGGATGTGGGCGAATAAACGAATCGGCACTTAACAAAATGTTGCACAACATGCAACCTTTGCGCTAGAATCGACGTATGGTCAATTGAGACCGGGCGTCGTCCTAGACGGCGGGCAAGGCTCCCTTCGGGGAGCCTTTCGCTTTTCTACTTAAAAATCAAAGCAGTAGTACTTGACGCAGGCTTCGTCTGCAAGCTCCTGAGGTAGGTGTTGATCAATAAGTCGGTTGGCACTATGCAATGCGGCATAGGGTCGGTATGTCTTATCATACCCGCCTTTTACCAATGGAAAGAGCACCAGATCTGCGATTTGCATGATGGGGTGATATTTCGTTGTGAATTGAGGCGTTTTCAGGAGATATTTCGTAAAATCATCTTCTGCTAAAGGTGAGTATGCTTGGGAACGATTGGCATCAAAGTACATCCCGTGTTCGCGCATGTGGGCGTGATAATCGCGGATGGCGCGGTCTTCTCGTTTGCCAGTTTGTTCAACATACACAATGAGTTTTCGGCCATGGTGACGTGCGTACTTTAAAGCGCGCTCTACGACGATCGTGTAGGCACTTTTGCTCAATTCCCATCTTGCCTGACCGTATAGGTGTTCATATCGAGCGTTATAGCCGGGCCGGTGCACGACGCATGCGTGACATTTGATCGGTAAGTTACAGAGATATGATTCCAGTGCTGAGTGAAAAGAGTTGGCACGTTTAGAATCATGTTTTAGCCAGCGAAAAGCATTTTTCTGTGTTCGAATGCTGTGTGAATGCAATGGGTAATCGATATTGAACCGCTCACAGAATTCTTCGTGTTGGCGTGTGGTAGAATGAATGTCCTCGGACGCGATGAGAACACCACCGAGCGCAAAATGGTCAAGGCCATCGTTCCGCGTTATCGGCTGTGACTTATCGGGCAATCGTGTGCCTGAATCATCGATATACAAATGAAAAGATGGTGTTCCCATAGGGCAATATATTGCACGATTCGGACGGTAACTTAAAGTTGTTTAGAGATAATCGCCCGCCCTGTATGGGGGCTCACCCTTGCACTGCAATCTCGCACAGCTTGCCCATCTCATCCGGCACGGTATCGGGACATTGACCACACAGCATGTTGGCAGGCACGGCGAGGTCCATTTTTTTCGGATAGGCCAAATCTAGGTCTTTCATGATTTGCACAAACGCCTCTTCTTCGGTGCCGTCTTTCAAACGTGGGTTGCGGGTGCGTTCTTGTGTGATGGATGACACGTTGCGCCCTTTGTAATCATGTCCCGGATAAACCAAGGTTTTGCCGGGTAGCGTGAACAGCTTGGTGTGGATGGAGCGATAAAGCGCGGACGACGATCCGCCCTGAAAATCCGTGCGTCCGCACCCGTCGATTAGCAAGGCGTCCCCCGTCAGAACGGCTTGGCTGGCACTTGTTTTGAATCGGTAGCTTAAATGATGGTCGGTGTGACCCGGGGTGAACAGGGGGGCAAGCTCGACGGTGCCGAGCGCCAGCGGGGTTTCTTCGCTCAACTGCACGTCGGCGCAGGCAATGTTCGCGCCGGACGGCATAGCGATGTCGCAATCCGTGATGGACTTGAGCTTTAGAGCGCTGGTCAGGTGATCCGCATGCACGTGGGTGTCCAGCGTGTAGGCCAGGGTGAGGTTTAAAGCTTTCAGCTCCTCCAAATCGCGCGCAAAGGTCTCCAACACCGGGTCGACCAGGATCGCTTGGCCGCTGTCTTCACAGCCGATCACATAGGTGTAGGTCGATGAGGTAGGCTCGAACAATTGGCGGAAAATCATCGGCTTGCTCCGTATATCAGGTGTATCTGATATGGGGTGGTTCGAGGTGCCGATCAAGTCCAACCCGCCCCATTCACGCCTCAGCACTGCCACAGTTGCCTGGTCCAATAGAAAATCGAAAACGTTCAGAGGGCGGGGTCATGATTTCGCAAAACGCATTATACAAACTGGGTCTGGCCGCCATTGTGCTGACCAGTGCAAGTATTGGGCTGTGGACGGCGGACGGGCCGACGGCGGCGGTGAGCAAATCGGCGGTGTCGCCCTTGAAATGCTGTTCCACCTGGGAAGATCACATGCGTGCCAGCGGTGTCGATGACGAAGTCGGCAAAGCGTTCGATTTAAAACCCCTGTTCGCAGATACGCTCCAACCCGTCATGGCCCACGACAAACGCTTCGTCATCCGCCACTAAAACTTAAGACGGGGCACAGCGCTGGGCTGCCTTACCCTTGCCATAGTCTCTTGGTGAAATTATCTTAACCTGAAGAGAACAGAGGGCAGGGAACGATGAACAAATCCGTGACATTTGGTTTGGCAGCTGTTGTTTTGGCTGGAGTTGGCTTCGGTGCTTGGACCTTAAGTGATCCGAAACCGGCACACGCGGCAGAAATGGTGGTCTACAAATCACCCACGTGCGGGTGTTGTGGGGCATGGGTTGACCATGTGCGCGCCAACGGATTTGAAGTTGAGGTCAAAGAAGTCTTTGATCTCGACCCCATTAAGGCCTCGGCCGGTGTGCCCGGTGAAATGGAATCTTGCCATACCGCGATGATTGATGGGTATGTGGTTGAAGGCCACGTTCCCGCCGAAGACATCAAACGCCTGATTTCTGAAAAACCGGATGTCAAAGGTATTGCCGTTCCCGGTATGCCCATCGGGTCTCCAGGCATGGAACAAGGCGACTACAAAGAGCCTTATGCGTCTGTGCTGTTCGGAAAACAAGGCTATAAAATTTTTGCCCAACACTAGGTTCTGGCCCTAGGCGTTTATAAGAACAGGTTCGTCGCCGGGCTTCCACGGGTCGAACTTGTCCATCACCGCACCAAAGGGTTCGGAGTTGAGAAACGCGGCGAGCCAGCGTTGTACATTTTTATAAGGCTGGGCGTAAAACCAATCTTCATCGGCAATGGCGAATTGGCGCACGAACGGTGCGATGGCAAAGTCGGCTTGGCAGGGCATATCGCCAAACAAGCACGGACGGTCCAGTTGGCGTTCCAGCGTCGCGATGAACTTTTCGCCCAGTGTGCGCTCTTCTATGGGGTCGGCGTCTTCATACCGGGTGGCGTATTTGTAGCGATCCAAATGGGTTTTGAAATCCCCGTCGCACGCGCGGATCAATCCGGTCTGGCTGATCAAGTCCGGGTCCAACCAGCGATGCGGGTCATGTTGGCCCAAGGCCCAGGCCATGATGTCCAAGCTTTGATCAATTACCCGGCCGTTTGGCAACAGCAACACCGGCACGGTGCCTTTGGGGGACAGGTTAAGCATCTCTTCGGGTTTGTCCTTGAGCACCACCTCGCGCAGCTCATATACGTGGCCGCTGGCATGCAGCGCCAATCGCGCGCGCATGGCATACGGGCAGCGGCGAAAACTGTAGAGGATGGGATGCTCAGTCGTCATTGTCACGTTGATCGGGGGTCATGCGGGTGGAAACTTCTGGATAGGCATTACGTAAGTCCTGAAAATCGGAAAACCTAGCAAGTTCTTGAAATAATTTGATGACTTCGTGCATAGACGGGCCATGGCGGGCGCCCAAAGCCACACGTAACGTGTTGAATTTGATGTCCCGGCCATAGCCCATTTCATAGCGGTGCGAGCGAAAGCCGAAACTGGACGCCGGCCAAAAGCAGAGCTTTCTGCGATGGCTTTCGAAATCCAAAACATTGTTGAGAAACGACCGCGCGCTGTCGTCGTCGGGGCGATAGCGGATGTTCACAAACGGCGATTGCGCCCAGGGAAGGCGGGCATTGTCCCCCAGGCTTGGATGAAACACGGCGTCGAACACACCCGTGTCCGGTTTGATCAAGGGGTGAAGCTGTTCGGCAAAGAGGCGGTTGGCCGCAAACACGGCGGTGGTGTGGGTGTTTAAAAGGTCTGCGTGCAAAAATAGCGGGGCTTGCAGGGCGGCGAGTTCGTTGTGGCTCAGGTTCGTGCCCAGGGTCGTGCGGCTGATTTGCAAGCTGTTGACGATGTCGTCGAGTTTATCGTCCCTGTGTTCGGGCATCCACAGGTTCATCAGCCCCGCATTGGCAAGCTCCAAACCCTGTTGGTCGAGCTTGAGGCCGGAGCGGACTTCGACGATCAGCGCGGGCGCTTGATCGTTCAGGCGTTTACAAAAATCCTCCATGGAAATCGTGTCGCCCAGCAAGGACGTGTCGATTAAAAGGGTTGCCGGGCGTTTGGATTTTCGTTTGGACCACGCTGCAACGAAGCTGTCCAAGTCGAACACGTCGAGCTCCAGTTTTGCGGCGACAGGTTCCAACACAATCAGATCGGTCTGACCGTCTTGCATGTGTTTGTGCAGACCGTCTTGCGTGGCGTGTTTGCGGCCGATGAAGCGTTGGTCGCACACCAATTGTAAGGCCTTGCTAATTTCGAAATACCCCCCCCACCAATGCAAGGTCTGGGGGGCGCTGAGCTCTGTCCACCACTGCGGCGCCAAGCCCCGGTAGGCCTGCAAAAACGTAGTGATGGCCGCCATGGCGCTGGCAAAAAGCAAGGATTGTTTGTGCCAGCCCTTGGGCGTCGGCCACGCGCCCGCCAAGCGGTTTTCCAGATTGATGGGTTTGAGCCAGCGATCATAGGGATAGTTCACCCGATCACCGCCCGGCAGGTATTTGATCTGGGTTTGCGGTGGGCTCATCATGTAGCGGCTCGAACGGCTATGCACGGCCTGCAGCCACAGATGGCGCAGCTCCATAATCAGCGCTTCGAGTTTGCGCTCGCCGGTCAGGGTTTCTAAAGCCTTACTTTGAGTAAGGGTACTGGCCTTGGTGTGCCAGTTGTCTAAGGGTTTTGTGTCTATGGCCGGTCCGTCGTTGCCATCGTCGAGATGCGTGCGCATGTCATCATATAGCGCGATCAAGGCGTGCAAATCCGCCAGACAGGATGCAGAGGTGTGGGCCGTGGTGTCCATGGGCTTACAATAATGCGAAAATGCCTATACATCTATGGCAAAGGGGGGCAGTTTGGGGATACGGGACGGTTTAATGGAAGACAGATGCTTTTGAAGATCAAAAAGCCGCGTGGCGTGATTTGTCGCAAAACGTTTATGACGGCGCTGTGCGACATCAGCGAGACCAGCGGCGACGTGAAAAAACCCAAAGGACGTGCCAAGGTTTTAAAGCAATTTAAGACCGCTTTGGAAAACGGCCAAACGGAAATTCAGCGCCGCTTTGAAAGCGGTGAAGCGTCCGGCGTCGCCACCTTGCGCGGCGGGGCGTATTTGTTGGATCAGCTGATCCGCACCTTGCATGAATTCACCATTGCCCAAGTGTTTGATCTGAGCGACACAGAAATCTGCCTGGTCACCACGGGCGGTTATGGGCGCGCTGAAATCTCGCCCCAATCCGATTTAGACTTGATGTTTTTGCTGCCCAAAAAACCCCACCCGCAAGCCAACGAAGCGATTGAGTGGATGTTGTATATGCTGTGGGATTTGGGGCTTAAGGTCGGGCATGCGACGCGCTCGGTCGATGAAACCGTGAAGATGGCAAAGTCCGACATCACCATCACCACAAGCTTGCTGGAATCGCGCTGGATCTCGGGTGATCACGTGCTGTTCGAAGAGTTCGAGCGCCGCTTTGAAAAAGACGTGGTCAGTGGCGGCGGCGCGGACTTTGTCAAATCCAAGCTGGACGAACGCGACGAACGCCACAACAAGATGGGCGACACCCGTTATGTGTTGGAACCCAACATCAAAGACGGCAAAGGCGGCTTGCGCGATTTGCAGACGTTGATGTGGATTGCGAAGTTTTTGTATCGCGTCGACACGGTTCAGGGCTTGGTCGAAAAAGGCGTGCTGGACAAGGTCGACGCGCGGCGTTTCAACAAGGCGCAAAAATTTCTGTGGACTGTGCGCTGTCATCTGCACTACTTGGCGGGCCGTCCCGACGAAACCATCAGTTTCAACGTGCAAAACGAACTGGCCGCGCGCATGGATTATTCCGACCGCGAAGGGGTCAGCGCTGTTGAACGGTTCATGAAGCACTATTTCCTCACCGCCAAAGAAGTTGGCGATTTAACGCGCATCATTTGTGCGGTGTTGGAAGAAGAGCACACCAAAAAATCCATCTTGTCATCCCTGCCGTCGTTCAATTTTCGGCGCACCAAAATCCCCGGTTTCAAAGTGGATGGCGGACGCATTACCATCGAACACGAAGAAGTGTTCAAAGACGACGCGGTCAATTTGTTGCGCCTGTTTTACGAAGCGGAAAAATACGATCTGGACATTCACCCCGAAGCGTTGCGTTTGGCGGCCCGCAGTCTGAAATACCTGAAAAAAGCAGTGCGTCACGACAGCCAAGCGAACAAGCTGTTTTTGGATATGTTGACCGCCAAAAAAGGGCCGAAGCAGGCCTTGGTTCGGATGAACGAAGCGGGTGTGTTTGGTCGCTTCATTCCGGACTTCGGCCGCGTTGTGGCGCAGATGCAATACGACATGTATCACGTCTACACCGTGGACGAACACACCATCCGCGCCATCGATATTCTCAGCCGCATTGAACGCGGGCTCTTGGCCGACGACCATCCGCTCAGCACGGAAGTCATCAAAGACGTCCAGTCGCGTGAGGTGTTGTATGTCGCTGTGCTGTTGCACGATATCGCCAAAGGCCGCGGCGGCGATCACTCGGTCGAGGGTGCAAAGATTGCCAAAAGTTTATGTCCCCGTTTAGGTCTCAACGCGTGGGAAACGGAAACAGTTGCGTGGTTGGTTTTGCATCACCTGGACATGAACCGCTGCGCTTATAAACGTGATCTGGATGACCCCAAGACCATTCGCGACTTTGTCAAGTTGGTGCAATCGCCGGAACGGCTGCGCTTGCTGTTGATCTTGACCGTTGCCGATACCCGCGCGGTCGGCCCCAACGTGTGGAACAACTGGAAAGCTTCGTTGTTGCGTGAACTGTACTACCGCGTACAAGAAACCATGATTGGCGGGTTGCCGGTCCCGCGCCGTGAAGCGCGCGCCGACAATGTGCGCAAAAAGCTCATCGAACATTTGGACCATTGGCCCAGCGACGACGTGGACTGGTTCTTGGAACAGGGCCATGCGAACTATTTTCTGGCCTATACGCCGCAAGACTTGGCCTATCACGCCGAAATTGTGCGCGATGCGGACAAATCCGCCACGCACTTGGTCATTAAAACCCGGGTGCGCGAAGACATCGATGTGACCGAGGTCCTGGTGCATACCTTGGACCACCCGGGTTTGTTCGCCAACATCGCCGGTGCAATTTCGCTTTCAGGGGGCTCCATCGTCAACGCCAACATTGCCACGTTGGGCAACGGCATGGCATTGGATACGTTCTGGGTGCAAGACGTCGAAGACGCCTCCATCAAAGATCCGGATAAAATTCAGCGCATGGAAGAACGCATCGAAGGCGCGTTGACCGGCCGCATTCGCCCTGAACGCGAATTGGCCGACGAACGGTCGCGCCAAATGCCGTCGCGCACCCGCGTGTTCGAAGTCGCCCCACGGGTTCTGGTCAACAACGACGCGTCCCAATCGGCGACAGTTGTCGAAGTCAACGGACGCAACCGCCAGGGCTTCTTGCACGACGTGACCCGTGCGCTTACGGATTTTGGACTGCAAGTGACGTCGGCGCACATCTCGACGTATGGTGAGCGAGTGGTGGACGTGTTTTACATCCGTGATGTGTTTGGATTGAAGATCGATTCAGACCACAAAATCACAGCGCTGAACAAAGTCTTGTTGCGCGCCATCGGCACGTCCAAGGGCGACCCGATTAAGGATGAAAACGTTAAGGGGTAATCCGTTCCTTGACGAAATCTCCGATCGCCAAAGACGATGTTAGACCCGGCGATTCAATCCCAAACAAATTCACCAAACCAGGGACATCATGAATATCCGGACCTTGAATGACGAAGTCGTGTGCGGGTTCGCCTTGGGCTTGGATTTTGGGGCGCATGCCGCAATAGGCGGGGCTGAGGGCATCGTCGGGAAGCCCAGGCCAATAGCTTCGGATTTGTTTGTAAAAACTCTCGGCCCGTTTCGGGTTTACCGCATAATCGATTGTACTGCCATCTTCAATCCATTCGGCATCCGGGCCAAACCGTCCTTGCCCGCCTAAGTCGCGGGTGTAGTGACAGCCCAGCGATGAGTTTCCAGGGACAGGATAAATCAGCTGGTCAAAAGGGGCTTTTCCCATAAGCGAAAAGTAATTGCCTTTGCACAAGTGGGCAGGAGGTGCGTGGTGGGTGGCGTAACCGTTTATACACCCAGCCAGCTTTTGTGCATCCAGCCCGGCGGCGTTGATGACATGTTTGGCCAGAACTTCCATGGGTTGGTCGCCGCCAACGCGCAGCAAAATTCCGTCTGCTTTCACGTCGCCGCTCAACACAGGAGCGTTCAACGCCACAGCACCCCCGTGGGCTTCCAACTCGCCTTGCAGGCTCAGCATAAAGCCGTGGGTATCGACGATACCGGTGGTGGGGGACGACAGGGCTTTGAGGCATCTCAGTTCCGGCTCCAACGCTTGGGCTTCGTCGCCGTCCAACCAATTGAGCTCGGTGCAGCCGTTTGCAGCGGCTTTTGTCACCACGGTTTTTAAGATGGAGACCTCTTCGTCCGTGGTCGCCACCACCAATTTGCCACAGCGATTGTGCTCAATTGCGTGGGCTTCAAGATAGTCGTACAGCATGGCCTTGCCCTGAACGCACAGCCGTCCTTTGAGCGAGCCTTCGGGGTAATAAATACCGGCGTGAATGACTTCGGAATTGCGCGAACTGGTCACCGTGCCGATGGCGTCCAAAGCCTCGACCACCACGACCTCGTGCCCGGCCAAAGCCATGGCGCGCGCGCAGGCCAAGCCCACCACTCCCGCGCCAATCACGACTGTATCCAACGAATCCGTCATGCACCGGAGTGTGCTGAAATTTTACGCGAAAGCAAGTGACGTTTCGGTGTTATGTTCGCGCCTTAAGGTGCGGATTTCTTTGCGTTGCTCTAACAGCTGCACCACCAATGTGGCGAAGTCTTTGAGCATGTCTTGGTCTTCTTCGCTCATGCCTTCTTCGCGGGGTTGATTGTCGATGACGCACAGCGTGCCCAAAGCAAATCCATCGGAATTGACCAGCGGCGCGCCCGCATAAAAGATGACGTTGGGCGCATCGGTGACCAGGGGGTTGTCCTTAAAGACGTCTGATTTGGTCGCATCCGGCACGATGAAGACGTCACGCTGTTTGATCGCATGGGCGCAAAAGGCATATTCGCGCGGCGTTTCGCGGGCATCCAGTCCGTGGGCAGATTTAAACCATTGGCGTTTTTCATCAACCAGGCTCACCAACGAAATCGGCGCATGAAATATGCGCGCGGACAAGCGCGTGATGCAGTCGTAGGCCTCTTCGAAATCGGTGTCGAGCACGCCGTAATTGACCAAGGCGGCTAAGCGGTCGGCATCATCTGGGCTGTAAACCATTGTCTTCTTTCTCCACACGGCGAATATGTAACGCTGCCCCTTATGGTCATATTTATGAACGATTTGGCAGATATCCAGTGTAATCATCCGTTAAGTCTCAAACGCTATTCTGCTCGCTTGATTGAAAAGGACTGCTGTCTTGCTTTTGCGCGCCATTGCCACCGTGGGCTCTATGACCCTGATTTCCCGCATCCTGGGCTTTGTCCGCGATGTGGCGGTCGCCTGGGCGTTGGGGGCCAGTTGGATGGCCGACGTCTTTTTTGTGGCGTTTAAGCTGCCGAATTTGTTCCGTCGCTTGTTTGCCGAAGGGGCGTTTAACCTCGCGTTTGTGCCGATTTTTGCCGGAAAGCTGGAAACGGAAGACAATCAAGACGGCGCCTCAGGTGCGCGCACCTTTGCCGCCCAAGCTCAAAGCGGGCTTTTGGTGGTGCTGTTGATGTTCACCATCGTCATCGAGCTCGCCATGCCGTGGGTGGTGATGGCCATCGCCCCGGGGTTTTTAGACGAGCCGCAAAAATACGATCTCGCCGTGGATTTGATGCGCATCACCTTTCCGTATCTGATCTTTATCTCCTGGGTTTCGCTGTTAGGCGGGATCATGAATTCCCTGCACAAGTTCTGGCAGGCCGCAGCCACGCCGGTTTTGTTGAACATCACCTTGATCACGTCGGTGTTTGCCTTAACACCTTTAATGCCCAGCCCCGCCCACGCGCTCAGTTGGGGTGTGGCTTTGGGCGGCGTGGTGCAGTTGTTGTGGATGGTTTATCACGTCACCAAAGCCGGATGGCGCCCAAAACTGGTGCGCCCCAACATGACCGATGACGTCAAACGCTTGCTCAAACGCATCGCCCCCGTGGCGGTCGGTGCGGGCATTTATCAGGTGAGCTTGCTCATCGACACCATCATCGCGTCCCTATTGGTGTCGGGATCGATTTCCTATTTGTTTTATGCCGATCGTCTGGTGCAGCTGCCTGTGGGCGTGGTGGGCGTGGCCGTGGGCACGGCGTTGCTGCCGATGCTCAGCCGCCAGATTAAATCCGGCGATGACACCCAAGCCCAAGACAGCCAAAACCGCGCGGTGGAATTTGCGCTGTTGTTGACTTTGCCCGCAGCGGCGGCGCTGTTTATCCTCCCCGAAACGCTCATATCCGTGCTTTTCGAACGCGGAGAATTCGGCGCCGAAGCCACTCACAAAACGGCAATGGCGCTGATGGTGTTTGCGCTGGGTCTTCCGGCCTATGTCTTGGTCAAAGCCTTTGCCCCCGGTTATTTCGCCCGTGAAGATATGTCGACGCCGATTAAGATTGGTGCGGTGTGTGTTGCGGTGAACATCGCCATTGCTTTGGCCTTGATGGGGCCGTTGGCGCACGTGGGTTTGGCGGCGGCCACGGTGATCAGCCAATGGCTCAACGCGGGTTTGCTTGCGTTTTTCCTCATCAAACGCGGGCATTTTCACATGGACGGGCAGCTTAGGCGGCGCTTGTGGCGCACGCTGTTGGCGACGCTGATGATGGCGGGCGTGGTGTGGGGGTTAGATCAAGTGGTGGCGCAGTATCTTGGAAAAGTCCTGGGCCTGATCGCCATCGTGGTCGGCGGCATGCTCAGCTACGGCGCCGCCGCCCAGGTTTTGGGCGCAGCACGGCTCGGTGATCTCAAAGGTTGGATGCGCCGTTCTTGATTTCTGTGACGCCTCGGTCCATAACCCCTTGCACAAATTGATCTTCAACCATCCGGTCCACACGGAAGGAACCAAACCATGTCTCGCATCTTCTCCGGCATTCAATCCACCGGCAATCTTCACTTGGGTAACTATTTGGGCGCGGTGCGCAACTGGGTTCAGTTGCAAGATGACTATGAATGCATTTTCTGTGTCGTTGATATGCACGCCATCACCCAGTGGCAAGACCCTGCGGATTTGAAGGCGTCCACCCGTGAAGTGGCGGCGGCGATGATTGCGTCGGGCGTGGATGCGGACAAGCACATTATCTTCAACCAAAGTCAAGTGTCCGGTCATGCGGAACTGGCGTGGATCTTCAACTGCGTGGCCCGTTTGGGCTGGCTCAACCGCATGACCCAGTTCAAGGACAAGGCGGGCAAAAACCGCGAAAAGGCCTCGGTGGGTTTGTATTGTTATCCGAACCTCATGGCGGCGGACATTTTGCTGTACAAAGCCACCCACGTTCCGGTGGGCGAAGACCAAAAGCAGCACTTGGAGCTGACCCGCGACATTGCGGACAAGTTCAACCACGACTACGGCGTGGACGGGTTCTTCCCTCAGCCTGAACCGCTGATTTTAGGCTCGGCCACCCGTGTGATGAGCTTGAAGGATGGCACCAAGAAGATGTCCAAGTCCGACCCGTCGGAATTGTCGCGCATCATCATGACCGACGACGCCGACGCCATCGCCAAAAAAATCCGCAAGGCCAAAACGGACCCCGAACCCTTGCCCGAAACCAAAGACGGCATGGAAGGCCGCCCGGAAGTTGCCAACTTGCTGGGCATCTACGCCGCTTTGGCGGATTTGAGCCTGGACGACACCATCGCTGAATTTGCCGGCAAAGGCTTTGGCGACTTCAAAGGCGCGTTGGCCGATTTGGCGGTTGAAAAACTCAGCCCCATCCAAAACGAAATGCGCCGTTTGATGGACGATCCGTCGTATGTCGATGGCGTATTGCGCAATGGTGCCGAGCGCGCCCGCGCAATTTCAGAGCCGATTTTGGACGAAATCAAAGACATCGTCGGGTTTTTACGGCCTTAAGTTCGATGGTCAGCGGCACAAATCACTTCTATTGATTTTGAACCACAGAGGACACAGAGCACACAGAGCATTCTTTTTCACCTCTGTGTCCTCCTTTTTCTCGGTGTTCTCTGTGGTGAAAAGACCTATATCGCTTTGCGCGTCTGTAGATAAAGTCCCACCAGCACGGCAAAATACCCAGAAATCAGCCCCGTCTGCACCCAATAGGGTGTGAGGCTATGGTCCGGCCCCATGACGGAGGCCAAAGCGTCAGACATGTTCACCGCCGCAAGCCCCAACACCGTGATGCCCATCACCACCAAAGCCGTCGGCACGACGCTGATGTGGCGCGAAGCGGCGTGGAACAGGCCAATGTAGGCCACCACGGCAAACGCAATGATCTTGTCCTGATAGGCGTAAAATGGTGTGTCGTAATACACAAACAGCAAAGGCGCTTTGATGCCAAAAAAGTGCGCCACCGCCATGCAACAAAAATAAGCCACTCCGGCCAACAAAGCGTACCGCAACAGGGGTGGTGTCATGGAAGTCTCCTGTGATCTGAATTTTGAGCGCCGTTCACTGTTTCAATATCCACAATTTAACGTGGGTTGATCAATCACCCTTTTACCCCCATATTCCGATCAACAGATTTTAAGAGATAGCGGAGACAGCCCCCATGTTTATCCAAACCGAAGCCACGCCGAACCCGGCGACGTTGAAATTCCTTCCGGGCCAAGCGGTTATGGCGTCCGGCACGGCTAACTTTACAGACGCCGAGAGTGCGGCAAAATCACCTCTGGCGGTCACCTTGTTTGGCATCGACGGCGTGGACGGCATCTTTTTAGGCGCAGACTTTGTCACCGTGACCAAAACCGACGCGGTCGATTGGGACGTGGTCAAACCCCGCGTGCTTGCGGCTGTGATGGATCACTTCACCCAAGGCCTTCCAGTGATGGAAGACGCTGGCGAAGCCGCTGACGATGGTGCGGAAGATTCCGATACCGTCAAACAAATCAAAGAGTTGATCGAAACCCGCGTGCGTCCGGCTGTTGCCCAGGACGGCGGCGATATCGTCTTCCGCTCCTTCGAAGAGGGTGTGGTTTACCTGCACATGCAAGGTGCCTGCGCGGGCTGCCCCAGCTCCACCGCGACGCTCAAAAACGGCATTGAAAACATGCTGCGCCACTTCGTTCCCGAAGTTACGGAAGTGCGCGCCGTTAACTAAGTGTCACAATTCCCGAGTTCGCGAATCGGGTTTTTTTTGATCAAAATTCTTTAGACCCCCAATCGTTTCGGTTGGGGGTCTTTTAGATTTATCTAAAGTATTCAGTAACTTCTCTTGTGTAAAAAAAAGGGGCTGGAAACGCGTGAAAAAAGCGCGTAGAAAAGCGCCCGAATTTCACCCGGTAGGGATCAGAACGAGATCCCGCAATGGCTGACAACAGCTCCGGAAGTGAAACAGATCGGTCGAAGCAGTGGTTTTGGAAACATTGCTCGAGGAGGGAACCGGTCTAGCAGAACGCCTTTTTGGGCAAGACGCAGACTTTGAACCTTTGTTTGATACGCCAGATCGAGACGCCGAAATGAAAAATACAGTTTGGAGCTCTTTGAGCGCCGCTTCCGTTTTGGGTGCAGCCCTTTACGCCACTGCCGCGTGGATGCCGGAACCGACCGGCACTGCGGCTGTCAGCGCAACCTTTGCCGATCCCGAAGCGGGCGTGGCCCAAGGTTTGGAGATGGAAATTTCCGTCGCCACGGTGCCGGAAGTGCTCAATGACATGGACACCGCCGCAGGCCCGCTGCCCAAAGGCCCCGATTACGACTTGGATGAAGTCTTGGCTGGCCAACGCGAAGTGCCGCGCATCACCCAGGCGGCTCTGCCCAAAAATTTGAGCGCCGTGCGCGAAACCAATGCGCGCAAACAAATCTTTTTCAAAACCGTGTTGCCGTTGGTGCTTCAGGTGAACGAACAGATCGAAGCCGAGCGCGGTCGTTTGTGGGAGCTGCAATCCCAAATCATGCGCGGCAAAGAGCTCGATGCGCTGGATCGTCTGTGGTTGGCCGTTTTGGCTGAACAGTACGGCACACGCCGGGGCGACATTGTTGCCATCTTAGAACGCCACGACGTGGTGCCGCCGTCTTTGGCCTTGGCCCAAGCAGCGACCGAAAGTGCTTGGGGCACGTCGCGTTTCGTGCGCGAAGGCAATGCCATGTTTGGCGAGTGGACCTTTAAGTCCGATCACAAAGGCATTGTGCCCAATGGCCGTGAAAACGGGAAAACCCACCGCGTGCGGGCGTTTGACACGTTGCAAGATTCGGTGCGCTCTTACGTCGCCAACTTGAACAAGCACCGCGCCTATAAAGAGTTCCGCGCCGAGCGCACACACATGCGCGCCCAAGGCCGTGTGGTCGACGGGATGGAGCTGGCCGGCACGCTGCACCGCTATTCCGAACGCGGCGCTGCTTATGTGGCGGAATTGCGCGCCATCATCTCCACCAACGATTTGGATCTGTTGGACAACGCCCAGCTGACGTCCAACGGCACGCTTGAGCCGATCATCTAATAGCGTTTGGCCAAAGCCGCATAAGCTTCGCGGATAATGGCTTCGATTTCTTCCATGTGTTCGGCCAATCCATGGCCGGGCCTCCACGCTATGCAAATATCGCGTGATAACTTGGCGTTGCTGAGCTTGAGCACCTTCACCTCCGTCTGGTCCGGCATTTCAGAACGGATGTAGAGTTCCGGAAAAAACGACAAGCCCACACCCATGCCCACCATGTGACGCAAGGTATCCAAGCTGGTGCCCTCATAGTCGGACAACAGCTTGGCCCCATGGGCATCACAGAGCTGGCGCACTTGGGCGTGCAGGTGGTGTCCGGCTTCCAGCGTTAAAACGTTTTGGCCGCGCAGGTCTTCGAGGGTGATGGCGTCCTTTTCACGCAATTCATGATCAGGTGCGCAGACAACAGAGAGGTTCTCTTGAAAAAGCTTGCGCACCTCCAAGCTGGAATGCACCACCGGCGCGGGCGTGAGCACCACGTCCAACTCGCCTTGCAGCAATTCGTCTTGAATGTCGCGGGGCGTGCTTTCGCGCACATAGAGTTTTAACGCGGGAAAGCGTTGGTGCATCACAGGCACCATGTGGGGCAAAAGATACGGCCCCAACGTCGGCGGCACGCCGAGCTTGAGTTTGCCGCTGAGCTGGGATCGGCTGGTGTCGATATAATCGACGATGCCCTGAACGTCGTCCAAGACTTTGCGCGCGCGCTCGATCACTTCGCGGCCCACAGGCGTTGGGCTGACGCCTTTGCGGTCACGATCCATTAAGCGGCAGCCGAGTTTGTGTTCCAGTGCGGAAAATTGGGCGCTCAAGGTCGGTTGCGCCACATGCACGCGCTGGGCGGCGCGCCCGAAATGGCGTTCATCGTCAATGGCGACCAGGTATTGCAGCTGTCTCAATGTGGGCATGATAGATAAAAACTATCAGTTTCGACGATATCTTTCAATTTTAATAATCAAAGGAGAGTCCCCATACTTTAAGGAGCTGGTGCCCCTCCGTATGGTGAGAAGAGAACAATGAACGCCTCATATGCATCCCAAAAACAGAGTTTTATCAACAAAGAAACCTTAGGCGGTGTGTTGTTGATGATGGCTGCGCTGGCCGCACTGCTGGTGAGCAATTCCCCCTTAACCGGATATTACGTGGCCTTATTCGACACCCCCGTGTCCATGTCTGCAGGCCCGTTAAGCATCGACAAGCCTTTATTGCTGTGGGTGAACGACGGTTTGATGGCGATCTTTTTCTTTTTTGTCGGTCTGGAAATCAAACGTGAAGTGTTAGAGGGAAAGCTGTCGTCCCGAGATAAAGCAGCTCTCCCCCTGGTCGCTGCAGTGGGTGGCATGGTGGTACCAGCCCTGTTCTACCTCGCCATCAATGCCGCTACCCCCGAAAATTTGGGTGGCTGGGCCATTCCTGCAGCGACCGATATTGCTTTTGCCCTGGGCATCTTGGCGCTGTTGGGCCCCGCCGTGCCGCCGGTCCTGAAGGTTTTGTTGTTGGGCATTGCCATCATTGACGATTTGGGTGCGATTTTGGCCATTGCGCTGTTTTATACGGCGGATTTGTCGACGCAGTCCTTGGCCATCGGTGGGCTCGGCTTTTTGGTTTTGCTGGCGCTGAATTTTTTCGGTGTCAAACGCATCGCCCCTTATGTGCTGATCGGCCTGATCGTGTGGGTTGGGGTGTTGAAATCCGGTGTGCATGCGACGTTGGCCGGTGTGTTGATAGCGCTCACCGTGCCCATGCGCGACGACGAAGGAAACTCGCCGCTGACAGACGTCGAGCATGCACTGTTTCCCTGGGTGAGCTATTTTATCATGCCCGTGTTTGCCTTTGCCAATGCAGGTGTGTCTTTGGCGGGGTTGTCGTTTGCCGATCTTTTCACGCCCGTGCCCTTGGGCATTGCTTTGGGCTTATTCATCGGCAAACAGCTGGGCGTGATGTCCTTGATTTGGATCAGTGTGAAGGCCGGCCTGGCCCGCTTGCCCGACGGTGTCAGCTGGCGCGAGACCTATGGCGTTGCGTGCCTCACCGGGATTGGCTTCACCATGAGCTTGTTCATCGGCACGTTGGCTTTCGACAGTCCCGATCAGCTCAACGCTGTGCGGTTGGGCGTGTTGATGGGCTCGTTAGCATCGGGTGCCCTGGGCTTCGTCGTGCTGCGCCGCGCACTGTCCGCCCGCCAAGACAATTCGACCAAAGCCGGAGAAAAAACCGCCCCGCAATCCCTTGCTGCGTAAAAAAGGACCTGATCATGAAGCGCTTTAAAAAAATCATTGTCGTCTATGACATTTTACCCGGGGGAGATGAAACGCTCGAGCGTGCCATTGAATTGGCGAAGCGGAACGACGCGCATTTGACACTGTTGAACGTGGTCGATCCGTCACGGGGTTGGGAGCACATCGACCAACACAAGCGCATGATCGAACGCGTCGCGGTTGGAATCCCCTTGCCAACATATCGCAAAGATCACGTTGTATTATTGGGGACACCAGTTATTGAAATCTTAGGTGAAGCCAGTGCCCGTCAAGCCGACTTGATCATGACCTCAGACGGTTATGCAGGCGAATATGAGCAGATGTTCGGCCTGGACCTAACGACGGACTTGATGCGGCGCGCCGATTGCCCTGTGTGGGTCGTGCATGCAAAGACCAAGCAGAACTATCACCGGGTGGTCGCAGCGGTCAATGCGGGCAAAGAAGACGCGCTCACGGACCCGGCCAATCGGCGCATTTTGGAAATGGCTTCCTCCCTGGCCGAACTGGAACAGGCCGAGTTGCATGTGGTTTATGCTTGGGATTTTGAAGGCCAGGATAAAAACCGTATGGACAACGGCCTTTCACCGAGCGAGTACGCGGATCGCATGAAACTTGCGCATTTGGAGCACTTGGGCCAATTGGTGGATCTTGGCCGCACTGTGTTGGGGGATCCCCTAACGTTTATCCCCGTGGTCCAGCATGGTGATGCCGTAAGCGTGGTGCACGACTATATCGAAACACAAAAAGCCGATATTTTGGTCACGGATGGCAAAGTGAGCAATCCGGTCATGAGTGCGATCATCAGCACCAAGGCGACGAAGTTTTTGGCACAGGCTGCATGTTCCGTTTTGTTTGCAAGGCCACTTCCTGCGAACTTTGAACAGGCGGCTACAGCCGCAGAATAGCGCTATTGCGTCAACAAGATATGCACGTGTACGCCGACCGAGCTGGCGAGCGCGTGCAAATCGTACCCGCCTTCCATCATGGAAACCACGCGCCCTTTGCAACACTCATTGGCCAGCATCACAAGCTCGTGGGTGATCCAGGCATAGTCTGGCGCTAATAGCCGCAGCTGCGCTTGCGGATCACTGGAATGTGCATCAAAGCCCGCAGCGTAGAGCGCGGCTTCGATACTGCCGGAGGACACCACCGTGTCGGCGTCTAAATAACCGAGGCCGTCGTTTGGCGCGCAATTGACGATGTGTTCAATGTGGTGAGATGTATGCACACGTTCCAGCTGTTCGCGGGTGTGGTCTTGGATCTGAAATCCCGCCAAGAGGTCGAGCACGCCGCACACGATATGTTGGTGCGGTCAAAAGAAGCTTATCCCAACGCCGACATCACAGGGTTTTCGGTGCAGCAAATGTCGCTGCGCCCCGGTGCACAGGAGCTGATTATCGGGGTGTCCTACGATCCGATCTTCGGCCCTGTCATCATGTTCGGCCAAGGTGGTAGCTCCGTCGAAGTGGTGGGCGATCGCGCCGTTGCGTTGCCGCTGCTCAACATGGCGTTGGCGCGCGATCTGGTGTCGCGCACCAAGGTTTCCAAATTGTTGGAAGGCTACCGCGATCACGCTGCGGTGGATTTCGACGCCGTGAACTTTTGCAAAAAATGATCAAGTATTGCAAAAGCCGCAGCACGCGCACCATGGTG
The DNA here is from genome assembly GCF_036689815.1 of Magnetovibrio sp. PR-2. Classification (NCBI taxonomy): domain Bacteria; kingdom Pseudomonadati; phylum Pseudomonadota; class Alphaproteobacteria; order Rhodospirillales; family Magnetovibrionaceae; genus Magnetovibrio; species Magnetovibrio massiliensis. The sequence continues at coordinate 213,980 of NZ_JBAHUR010000001.1, forward strand.
GGGCAAGTCTTGGCCGACAACACGCGCATGCTCAAGTTTGTCGAAGGCATGGGCTTCCGGCTCACCGAACACGTGGAACACGACATCGTCGAGGTGCAACTGGAGCTCCAGCCGCAAAGTGCCCCGATTCATCGTTTGTCGGCGTAAAGCCCAAGCTCTTTTTGTCGTGTCTTGGTGAGATTGGCCGCTGCCAAACGGTGCGATTCAGCGAGGTACGCTTTCAGTTCATCATCGCTCAGCCCCGGTTCGTCGTAGTGTTGAATCCACTTCATCCCACGTGATGCTAAGTACGGCGCGGGGCGCAAACCCGGGGCATCGCGCAAAATGTCGTAGGCGAAGTCGGAAACTTTGAAGGTAATGCCGGGTTGATCTGCGTGGGTGTGAACACTGTGATGGTTGGCGATGGCGAACACCTTGCCCTTCGCCCCGCCCACCTTCCACACGTGCGAACCGCCCCACTGCACCACATAGTGCGTGGCGGGCAAAGATTGGCAAAACGCGTTGTAGTCGTCGATGGTGAGCATGTCTGTGAGTATATAGGAAACCCTACTTCACATACAAAAGCTTACCAAACCAGCGCCACCGCCCCTTACCTGCGGGCATGGTGCAGTTGATCCGCGTGCGGCCTTTGGGCAGGGGGGCTGTCATGCGCACTTCGACGCGGGGGCCCAAGCGTTCCAGCTGTAGCTTGCCTTCGTGATTGGAAAAGCACGCCAACTGGTCCATGCGTTTGAAATCCATCGGCACCGTGAAGCCCAAGGGCGGCGGATTGTTGCTGGGGTCCACGACCGTGTCGGTGGGGGTCATATCGTTTGCAGGCACAGGCAGGCTTTGGGCGGCGGTGCGCAAGCGCGCCACGTCGCCGTAATTTTCGTTCATGGCAAAACGGGGCAGGGCAAAGATGTTGTCGTTCGCGCCAAACGCACCGGAGTGCTGGCCGAAGCCTGCGACAAAGCCGAGTTCTTGACTAAGGGCAATGACATCTTCTGAAAACTCACCATAGGGATAAGCGATTAATTCGGGGACATAACCTAATTCGTTTTGAAACCGCTTGTTCGAAGCATCCAAGTCCTGGCGGTTTTGCGCTTCGCTGACGTCGATCATGTGGAGATGCGTAGCGGTCTGGCTGCCGATGGTGACCAGCGGATCGTTGGCGATCTCGCGGATCTGGTTCCACGTCATGTAACGGCTAAGCCCCCGGTCCACCGGGTTGGTGGCGACAAACAGGGTGAACGGAATGCCGGCCTCTTTGAAACGCGGCCAAGCTTCGGTGTAGACGGAGCGATAAGCATCGTCGATGGTCACGCCCACGGATTTTTCCGGGAAGTCTTCACCGGCTTTCACACGGCGCACGATTTCGCCCAAGGACAGCAATGTGTACTCGCCGTTCTTGAGCTCTTGGATGTGGGCGTCCAACTGTTCCAAACGTGTGTTGGTGGAAGGATAGTCGTTTTCACCGAAGCGGTGATACATGACAACGGACGCGCCATCGTCGGGTGCCAAGTCTTCGTCTTGGGCAAATGCAGGCGTGGTTTGGCTGCTCAACACCGCAGCCAAAATGGTGGCGGTGCAGGCGGTTACGTGCCAAAAACGGTGAATCATGCGAGCCCCTCACATTCAACGACTTGATCTTTTGCGCTATTGTTTCCATTTAAGGTCAAAGTACAAGTGATATTCATCACAACTCCCCAGGTTTATTTCGACCCTGCTGAAAGAGGTTTTTATGGATTTTCGTCAAAAGCACGTTGTCGTTACGGGCGGCACAGGCGCCTTGGGCACCGCTGTCGTGGGCCAATTGTTGGACTTGGGTGCCACTGTACACATCCCCGTTTTCAACGCAGAGGAAGGCGAACGCTTCGTCCACAAAGACCATGGCAACGTGCACCTGGTTGCCGACATCGATTTGACCGACGAGGCCTTGGTCGAAGGCTTTTATCAAGGCGTTCCGGGTCTTTGGGGTTCCGTCCACATTGCGGGTGGGTTCGATATGTCTTTGGTGGCCGAAACGTCTGCGGCTCAGTTCGACAAACAGATGTCCATGAATGCCAAGACGTGTTTTTTGTGTGCGCGCGAAGCGGTGAAATCCATCCGCAAAGCCGAAGGGATTGGGCGCATCGTCAACATTGCTGCGCGTCCAGGGGTTTCCCCGCGCGAAGGGGCGGGCATGGTGGCCTATGCGGCGTCCAAAGCCGCTGTTGCCGCACTGAGCGAGGCCATGGGCGAAGAGCTCGCGCCAGAAGGTATTTTTGTCAACGCCGTGGCCCCGTCGATTTTGGACACACCCGCTAACCGTTCAGCCATGCCCGACGCAGATCATGCGTCTTGGCCCAAGGTCGAAGAGGTGGCCGCCACCATCATACATTTGGCCTCGCCCGCCAATGGTGCGGCGCGGTCTGCCGTGGTTCCGGTGTACGGGCGGGTCTAAGTGGCCGTCATGGGTTCCGGCAGGTCGCTATCACTGAACAGCTCATAATCGCGGCTGTCGAATAGTTGGTAGTGCCACCACTCATTGCGGTAAAAATCCCAGCCCGCTGTGGTCATCAGGCCCATCAACAGCAAACGGTTGTGCTGGGCCTGGACGCTGACGCCGCGATTTGCGTGGTGGCTCAAGGGCGTGAAGGCGTCAAACCCCGTGCCCATATCAAGCTCTTGTTCAGTCTTTTGGTCAACCAAGGTCAGATCCACCGCCACCCCGCGCGAATGGGGCGAGCCCCGGCGCGGATCGGCCAAAAAGTCTGGGTCCGGTGTGTGATTCCACAGCTTCCATTGGGACTCGCTGGGCCGAAACGCGTCGAAGACTTTGAGCGTCCAGCCCTGAAGCGCTGCGAGCTCAACGGCTTCGACCAACATTTTTTCCGCTTCGGTGTGCAGATAACACGCCGCGCGCTGATAAACGGGCTGGCCGGTGAAGTTGTCGGACGTGGCGTAGCGTAAATCGATTTCGACGTTGTGTCGGGCGGGGGTGATCTCAACCAAAGACATTTCAAAATCCCAAACTGGCAAACGGTTTCAGGCGGGAGTATAACGGGCAAAGATTTGGCAAAGGATTAACTGTGAGCGACACGCCTGTTTTGATATTGGCTTTGGATTGCACCACCACCGGATGCTCAGCAGCGGTGATGGACGGCAACTGCACATTGGCGCTGGATGCGCGTGAAATGGCGCGCGGTCAGGCCGAAGTCCTGCTGCCTATGATCGAAGGCGTGTTGAAAGAAGCGGACCGCTTGCCCAAAGACTTGTGCGCCGTCGCCATTACCCGTGGTCCCGGGGCGTTTACGGGCATGCGCATCGGCTTGTCCACTGCGCGTGCGTATGCTTTGGCGCTTGGCATTCCTTGCATCGGCGTCACCACATTAGAAGCCGTCGCCGCAAATGTTGGCGCAGATGAACGCCAAGGCCACGTGATTTTGGCTGCCATCGAAAGTAAACGTGCGGACATTTATGTGCAGTTGTTTGATGAAGACTTAAAAGCCTTAAATGAACCCACCGCTGCCGAAGGCCAAGCCATCGCCGCTATGATCGATGGCCAAGGCCCGGTGATTTGTGTCGGCGACGCCAGCGGGCGCGCTCAAGAGATGGCGGCGCCCCATGGCGGCGATCTCAAATTGTCCTCTGCCCCGGCGTTGCCGGACGCGCGCTTGGTCGGCCAAATCGCTTTGTCGCGCTTTGACGGGGCAAAATCCTTTGATCCGCCCGCGCCGCTGTATTTGCGCCCGCCCGACGCCAAACTGCCCAAAAATCAAGGGCGCGCCCGCCCATGATCAAGCCCCTGCGCTTCACGGACATCTGTGTTCATCACGCGGATGTATTGGCCGAGCTGCACGGCGAAAGCTTTGAAGAGGGCTGGAGCACAAAATCCCTTCGCACCACCCTTGAAATGCCCGGCACGTTCGGCTTCATCGCCGAAAACGCTGCTGGCGAGCCCTTGGGCTTTGGCCTGTTTCGCACCAGTGTGGACGAGGCTGAAGTCCTCACCATCGCCACTCGGCCGAGCCTGCGCGGGCAAGGTATTGCGAAAGCGCTGATGAACCGCGCGCTGGCCCAGAGCCAAAAGCTTGGGGCCAAGTCGATGTTTTTGGAGGTGGCCGTAGATAATGCGGCGGCGCTGAAACTCTATCAAAGCCTGGGTTTTGAAGAGGTTGGCCGCCGCCAAGGCTATTACAAACGTTTCGATGGGTCCCGGGCCGATGGTTTGGTGATGAAACGCAATTTGGTTCCCCAATACCCCTAATTATAATACTATAAATAAGAGTATGTCTCAGGAGGCTCTGGTAAAGGGCGTGGTATGGACGTGCATGGACATCGAGGGGAAGAATTTTACAACCGCGGCATGAACGCGGTTCTGGATGTGCTCAACCGCGTCCAGGACGTGGATGCGTTGGTCCAAGCGTTCGTGGAAACGGTTCTCGAAGTCTTGGATTGTGATCGCGTTTTTCTTCTGACCCCATTGGACCCCGGCGCAGATACGTTTCGCATCGCTGTGGAAGCGACGAAGCCCGACTATCCCGGGGCGCTGGAAACCGGGTTGGACTTTCCGTTGACTCCTTTTCATGAGATGGCATTTCAGGCCGTCTTAAACGCCGACGGTGTGATCATTCACAGCGAAAAGGAATTGGCCAATCTCAGGGACTTCAAGGAAGCCAACGTTGCACCCGCTAAATCGGCAATGATTTGTGCGCTTTACCCGCGGATAGGCAAACCGTGGATGTTTGGGCTGCATCAGTGCCGCTATGAGCGACAGTGGAGCCCCAACGAACAGAAATTGTTTCAAGATTTTGCGGCGAGGCTTTCTGAAAGCTTGTCGAACCGGTTGCTCTTAAGCTCGTTGCAAGAGAGCGAACGCACCTTGAAAGTCAGTGAAGAGCGCCTGCGCATGTCTCAAGAAATTGCGCACGTGGGAACCTGGGACATGGTTGTCGCCAATCTTGACATGGTTTGGTCCCAAGAGCTGTTCGACATTTTGGGCTATGATGCCAACGTGACACACCCCAGTTTCGATGCCTTGATGTCGTGTGTGGATGACCGCGATGTCGACCGTGTGCGTGCGACCATCAACAATGCCATGCGCAGCGGCGGCAATTACGACATTCAACACAGAATTCGATACGGTGGCGATGACGGCCCGGTGCGGACCGTGCGTCAAACTGGGCGCATTTATCGGGACGCGTCCCAAAGGCCATACCGCTTAATAAGCGTCGTGCAAGATTGCACCGATCAGCTCAGAACGGAACATCGTCTCAATGCTTTTTTGGAGCTGAACAAAGACGCTCCGTCACTTTCAGAAAACGAAATTCTATCGCGCGCTCTGGACATTGCCGTTGAGGCCACCGCGTCGAAAATCGGCTATCTCCATCTGGTGGGCGAAGATCAGAACACATTGCAATTGACGGTGTGGAATGAGGAGGCGCGCAAGCTTTGCACCGCGTCGCATACGGACCATTACCCCATCGACGAAGCCGGGGTGTGGGCCGACGCCGTTCGACGGCGTATGCCTGTGGTCCACAATGAATATGAGGCCCTAGAGACCAAAAAGGGCTACCCCGAAGGCCATTTCCCCGTTCACCGTCATATGTCGGCCCCTGTGTTGGATGGGGACCTCGTGCGTATGATTATCGGCGTCGGCAACAAACAAGAAGCGTATGGGGACAAAGACGTTTTACACTTACAACGCGCGGCCCAAGACATTCAAAAAATAGTCATGCGCAAACGCACGGAAATCGCTTTAGAAAGCAAGACCCTGGAATTGCAAGACGCGATTAAATCCGTGAATGCTGCGGATAAAGCGAAGTCGGCGTTTTTGGCCAATATGAGCCACGAGCTGCGCACGCCGCTGAACTCCATTATCGGATTCTCGCAACTCATGGAATACAAGGTCTATGGTGAGCTATCGGAGCGCTACCATGAATACACTCATCTGATTTCCGCCAGCGGCCAGCATTTGTTGGAAACCATCAATCAGATCTTGGATTTGTCGAAAATCGAAGCGGGCAAACTTGAACTCGATTGCCGCCCTGCAGACATCAACGCCATCATCACCGAGTGTGTTGATATCCTCGACGCCTTGGCAAAAGACAACGCCGTCGACGTGATCACCGACATTTCAGAAGATCATGAGATGACGATTGATCCCTTGCGGATGAAGCAGGTGATGTTCAACATCATTGGCAATGCGATCAAGTTCACGCATGGCGGTACGGTCTGCATAACAATCGACAGTGACGAAACCGCATATCGCATCAACGTGACGGATACCGGCGTCGGCATGACCAAAGAGCAAGCCAAAATTGCCATGCAACCGTTCCAACAAGCTCATGGTCGGGCTTATACCCGGCGTTCGGGCGGGACGGGCTTGGGCTTAAGCTTGGCGCAAAAGATTATGGAACTGCATGGCGGAACGATTGAATTGTCCAGCGAAGTCGACGCGGGAACGCGGGTGTGTTTGGTGTTGCCAAGGTCTTGAGAAAGCCAAGAGCGCTAAACTCACGCCTTCTTGATCACCAGAAGATGAACCCCTTCGTCAGTCTCATCCGCACTTTCGGGCTCCAGGCTCACGACCTCATGCCCGATTTCGCGCACGGAGCGCGGAACATTTTCCAACGGCTCTTTACTTTTCAGACGAACTTCGGCGGTTTCTCCTGATTTCATCTTTTCGATCAAGAGTTTCGTACGAACAAACGTCATCGGGCAAACATCGCCCGTAATATCGAGAAAGTAATCGGTATGACTATTAGATGGAATAGAGCTCATGTTTTTTGTGACTTTTACTTGCATGTTTGACGACGTGGTCCTTATATAAGCATCAAAATTTTCAAATGAAACAATATGTTTGATCGGGGGGCTTCTTGCCCGGTCTTCCTTTTAGAAAGGGATTAACTGATGAGTGATAAATTAGACACGGCTGAAAAGCTTGAATTGACCACGGAAATCGTTGCCTCTTATGTCAGTAACAACTCTGTCAGCACATCGGACCTGCCCGGCGTGATCCAAGACGTGTACAAGACGTTGATGAATTTGGGGGCACAAACGGTTGAGGCGGAACGCCCCAAACCTGCTGTCCCGGTGAAAAAATCCATCACACCCGATTACATCATCTGTTTGGAAGACGGCAAAAAGCTGAAGATGCTCAAGCGTCACCTGAAAACCGCTTATGATATGAGCCCGGAAGACTATCGCGAACGCTGGGGCCTGGCGGCCGATTATCCCATGGTCGCACCCAATTATGCCAAGCACCGCAGCTCGCTGGCGAAAAAAATCGGCCTGGGCACCAAGCCGCGCAAGGGTGGACGTACTCGCAAAAAATAAGAAACCGAGCGCGCGGTTCGGCTATTGCCTCTTTACCTCTGCTGCGATCAATGGAAATATAGCTCTGTTTCCTGCGGGGACATAAAAAGTCTATAAAAACAAAGGCGATTTTAGGGGAATCGATACATGGGAGCAGACCAACTGTCACGCATTGAGGTCATGTGCCAAGAGCAGGGCATGAAGATGACCGGGCAGCGCCGTGTCATCGCGCGGGTGTTGTCGGATGCCCACGACCACCCCGATGTGGAAGAACTTCACCGTCGTGCCGTTGAGGTTGATGATCACATTTCCATCGCGACGGTGTATCGCACCGTGCGTCTGTTTGAAGAAAGCGGCATTTTGGAACGCCTGGACTTTGGTGACGGGCGCGCGCGCTATGAAGAAGCGGGTAGCGATCACCACGACCACCTGATCGACATCAATTCCGGCAAAGTGATTGAATTTCACAATGCTGCCGTCGAAGCGTTGCAAGAAAAAATTGCGGCAGAATACGGCTATCGTTTGGTGGGCCACAAACTGGAACTCTACGGTGTGCCCATCAACGCGGACAAGACCAACGACCCGGGTTCGGACGCCGACGGGGATTGACTTCGTGCGGTTCAATGCTAATTTCGCGGAAATCGGGGGCTTTTTAGCCCCTCTTTTCGTTTTGAGGACGACTGAATTTGACCAAAAAACTGCACATCAAAACCTACGGCTGTCAGATGAATGTCTATGATTCTGAACGCATTACCGAGGTCTTGAAGCCCCTGGGCTATGGCTTGAGCGATGACGGCGAAGGTGCGGATATGGTTGTGCTGAACACCTGCCACATCCGCGAAAAGGCCGCCGAGAAGGTCTATTCCGAGCTCGGGCGTCTGCGCATTCAAAAAGACAAGATGGCCCAAGCGGGCAAACGCATGGTCTTGGCTGTGACCGGCTGCGTCGCCCAGGCCGAAGGGGAAGAGGTTCTCAAACGCGCACCGTTTGTGGACATGGTATTCGGTCCGCAAACCTATCATCGCCTGCCGCAAATGGTGGCCGAAATCACCCGCCAATCGGGCCAGATTTTGGACACCGACTTTCCTCAAGAAAGCAAATTCGACGCGCTGCCCCAAGACCGTGCGGTTGAAGGTTCGGCCGCGTTTTTGGCCATCCAAGAGGGCTGCGATAAGTTCTGCACCTACTGCGTTGTGCCCTATACCCGGGGTGCCGAATATTCACGTCCCGCTGCCGACGTGTTGGCTGAAGCCAAACGCTTGGTCCAGGCGGGCGCGCAGGAAATCACGTTCTTGGGCCAAAACGTCAACAGCTACCACGGCGAAGCGCCGGGTGGCGGCGAATGGGGCCTGGCGCGTCTGATCCGCGAGGCGGCTGAGATTGACGGGCTTAAGCGCATTCGCTTCACCACCAGCTACCCTGCAGAAATCGATGATGATTTGATCAAAGCCCACGGTGATGTGGACAAGCTGATGCCTTATCTTCATTTACCGGTGCAGGCGGGGTCCGACCGTATATTGCAAGCTATGAATAGGGATCACACCATCGATGAGTACCGCGCGTTGGTGGACAAACTGCGCACCGCGCGTCCCGACATCGCCCTGTCGTCGGACTTTATCGTGGGCTTTCCGGGGGAAACGGACGGGGACTTTCAAGACACCTTAAAATTGGTCGACGACGTCACCTTCATTCAGGCTTATTCCTTTAAGTATTCGCCGCGTCCCGGAACACCTGCCGCGCTGATGGATTTTCAAGTGGACGAAGCCGTCAAGGCCGAGCGTTTGGCCGCGTTGCAAGCGCGGCTTACCGAACAAACCTTGGCGTTCAACACGGCGTCCGTGGGCAAGACTTTGCCGGTTTTGTTCGACCGGGCGGGCAAGCTGGCGGGACAATTGGTGGGCCGCAGCCCCTATATGCAAGCCGTGGTCGTGAACGATGCGCCTAACACGTTGATTGATCAGATTTTTGATGTCACCATTGAGCAAGGTAGTCCGAACTCTTTGATGGGCCGTATCCAGCCTGACAACACGAAAGCCTGCGCGTGAGCACCAAGCCAAAACCCAAATCGAAATCCAAGCCGAAAGCCAAAAAAGCCGCCAAGCCTGAGACCCGCTCGGCCAAGCTGAGCTTTGGCGACAATCATTTGGCTCAGGCGTTGTTCGGCGCACATTCAACGCACTTGGTGCAGATCGAAACCGAGCTTGACGTCTCCATCCAAGCGCGCGGTGCGGATCTCACCATCACCGGCGGTCCCAGCGGTGTGGATATGGCCGAACGGGTGCTGATGGGATTGTACGATCGCTTATCCGGCGGGCTGGAAGTGACGTCCGACGAAGTCGCGGCGGCTTTGCGCATGGTCGAACAGCCGGGCGGCAAACTGGCTGACGTGAACGTCGAAGTGCACACCAAGCGCCGTGTGATCTCGCCCCGCTCCGCCACGCAAGCGGCTTACTTGAAAGCCATTGATGAATGCGAAATGGTGTTCGGCACCGGGCCTGCGGGCACGGGCAAAACGTACTTGGCCGTGGCGAAGGCGGTTGAATTGCTGGTGCGCGGCGATGTGGACCGCATTATCTTGTCCCGCCCGGCGGTGGAAGCCGGCGAACAGCTGGGCTTTTTGCCGGGCGATATGCAAGAAAAGGTCGATCCTTACCTGCGCCCGCTTTACGACGCGCTCTACGACATGCTGCCCACGGACCAAGTGGTGAAGCGTCTGGAAAATGGCGAGATCGAAGTGGCACCCTTGGCGTTTATGCGCGGGCGCACATTGGCGAACGCGTTTGTGATTTTGGACGAAGCCCAAAACACCACCGCGGTGCAGATGAAAATGTTTTTAACGCGATTGGGCGAAAATGCGCGCATGGTGGTGACCGGCGATCTCAGCCAGGTGGATTTGCCGCGCGGCACCCGTTCGGGGCTGCGCGACGCGCGTGAAATTTTGAAGGACGTCAAGGGCCTGGGCTTTGTCGAGTTTGGCGCAAAGGATGTCATTCGTCATAAAATCGTGACACGCATCGTCAATGCTTACGACGCAGCCGAAAAACGCCGCAAGGCCAGCGCGCCTTATGAACAAGACGACAAAAACGGGACCAACCGCAAATGATCAATGCCCCCCTGCCCAATCTGTGGATCGACATCAGCCTGGAAAACGGCGATTGGAAAACGGCTTTGCCGGACCACCCAGCGATCATTGAACGCGCCATTAACGCCTGCGTCGCCAAGGCGGCCGAATGCGAAGACGAAGACGAAGCGGAGTGGGAAATCAGCGTATTGCTCACCGACGATGGTGCCGTACAGGCCTTGAACCGCGATTGGCGCGGTCAAGACAAGCCCACCAATGTTTTGTCGTTTCCCGCCAGCGCAGACGACCTGCCCATGGGCGCACCGATGATGCTGGGCGATATTGCCATAGCGTTTGAGACCGTGACCCAAGAAGCCCAAGAGCTGGACAAACCCCTGTCAGATCATTTTTGTCATCTGGTGGTTCATGGTATGCTGCACTTGCTGGGTTTCGACCATGTCAGCGATGCACAAGCCGATGAGATGGAACCGCTGGAAATTGAAATCTTAGACGGGTTGGGGGTGAAAAGCCCCTATCCCGATCGCCCCTAAAGTCGAGGTTATCGAAGAAAGCCGATGAACGACGAAGCATCATCTACCAAGCCGGATCCTTCCGAAGCGACCACGGAGGTCCGGCGAGACAAATTCACCCTGGGTTCCCTGTTTGATTGGTTGCGCGGGCGCAACGGCGAAACCGCGCGCGACCAATTGGAAGAATTGATCGAAGAAACGGAAGACGGCGAAACGTCCCTGAATACGGACGAACGTCAACTGTTGCTCAACATCTTGGAGCTGCGCGACCAAACCGTCGCCGATGTGATGGTACCGCGTGCCGACATCATCGCCATCAAAGTCGATTCCACCTTAGAAACGTTGATCGAAATCATCTCCGAAGAAGCCCACTCGCGCATGCCGCTCTACCGCGAAACGTTGGATGACGCGTTTGGCATCGTGCACGTCAAAGACGTTTTGGCGTGGAAAGGCCGCGACACGGAATTTTCCGTGTCCTCCATCGTGCGTCCGGTGCTGTTTGTCGCCCCGAGCATGCAGGTGTTGGAGCTGTTGTTGGAAATGCGGGCCAAGCGCGTGCACATGGCGTTGGTGGTTGATGAGTTCGGCGGCATTGACGGCTTGCTCACCATCGAAGACTTGGTCGAAGAAATCGTCGGCGAAATCGAAGACGAATTTGACCAAGACGAAAAACCGTTTTTGGAAAAACGCTTTGACGGCAGTTGGGACGCCAGCGCGCGCACCTTGTTGGAAGACTTCGAAGCCGCGTTGAGCGTTGAACTGTTTAACGAAGAAGAACATGACGAAATCGACACTTTGGGCGGGTTGGTGTTTTCCATCGCGGGCCGGGTGCCGTCGCGCGGTGAATTGTTGAAGCACGACACCGGGCTGGAGTTTGAAATCTTGGATGTGGATCCGCGCCGCATCAAACGCTTGCGTTTACGTGTCCCCAAAGATCTGTTGGGTGACGGGCTCAGCGCGGATGCGGCTGAAGGCACTGACATCATAGAAGCCCCCACCCCACCTCCGGCGAAAGAGGCTTAAGCTTTGTTGGGGGGCGTGTCTCAAAAATTATATGCGTGGCGGGTCCGGCTTCAAACCTTGGGCATTTGGCCGCAGCGTTTCATCGCCCTGGTGTTGGGCTTTGGCGCCGTATTTGCTATGCCCCCGGTCTATCAAATTTATGTCTTGGTGCCTGCTTTTGTGGGCTTGCTGTGGCTGTCCGCAGACGCGCCCAGCCCGTGGCGGGCCTTTGCCATCGGCTGGTGGTTTGGCGCGGGCTATTTTGGGGCGGGGCTCTATTGGGTGTCGTTTGCCCTGTTGGTTGACGCCCAAAAGTTTGCCTGGCTCATGCCCATTGCGATTTTGGGATTTGCGTTTGGCTTGGGCCTGTTTGTCGCGCTTGGCAGTGTGTTGGTGCGCCGGCTCCCTGGTGATTTAACGGCGAAAGCCTTGGTGATGGCGTCCGGCTGGACCCTGTTGGAATGGCTGCGCGGCTGGATCTTGACGGGGCTGCCGTGGAACCCGTTGGGCAGCGTTTGGGCATTTCATGACGCGCCTTTACAAGCCACGTGGGTGGTTGGCGTTTATGGTCTTAGCCTCATAACGGCCTTGGCCGCGGTCTCCGTCGGGACATTGGCAGAGGAACAGCCCAACCGATTGTCAAAGCCGTTGGTGCTGTTGGCAGGCGGCTTGCTGATGGTCGTTTGGATTGGGGGAGCGGTCCGTTTAAGCGGGGCGCCGGATGCGTCTGTCGAAGGGGTGCGATTGCGTTTGGTTCAACCCAATATTCCCCAAGCGGAAAAATGGCGAGCGGAACTGAGAACCCGCAATATGCGCGCACAGTTGGACTTAGCCCTCGCCGAGCCGTTGGCGGGTCAGCCCCATCCAACCCACATCATCTGGGCGGAAACGGCGGCACCGTTTTTCATTGAAAACTCACCCGATTGGCTCAAGGTCGTGGGTGCCGCGACCCCGCCTGAGGGCCTGACAATTTTGGGCGCGCCGCGTGTTTTGCCAGACGGTCAGCCAAATGGGGTGTTCAAAGTCACCAACAGCTTACTGGCCATCAACGGCGAAGGCCAAGTGCACGCAACATATGATAAATTTCATTTGGTGCCATTTGGTGAATACGTGCCCTTGCCCAGTTGGCTGCCGTTGGAAAAAATCACCCAAGGCGTCGGGGCCTTTACGCCGGGCACGGGCCCGGTCAGTTTACGGCTGCCTGGCCTGCCGCCCGTCAGTCCCTTGATTTGTTATGAAATCATCTTTCCCCACGCCGTCGCTGATTATGCAGATCGCCCAAGCTGGCTGCTGAATCTGACCAATGATGCTTGGTACGGCATGACGGCGGGCCCGCATCAACATTTTGTCAGTGCGCGCCTACGCGCGGTGGAAGAAGGCCTGCCGACGGTGCGGGTCGCGTTCACCGGAATCTCGGGGATCGTTGATGGGTATGGACGGGTTCAGGAGATGCACGCATTAGGCGAGAAAGGGTTTGTTGACGGAAATTTGCCACTTGCCGTTGAGGGCCGGGGGTTGTACACGCGATTTGGCAATGCCGTTGCGGTTGTTGTGTCCCTCTTGTGCTTCGGTCTGGGGCTCGTGGTAGGTCGAAAAGCCCAGACTTCTTAGCATCTATGCGTAGCAAAAGCTGTGGCCTTGAATTGTTATGGTTTACATACCATATAATGTGCGAAATGTCGGCTCTTCCCCTTGACCGCCACACGCTCTGGGGGTAAGAGAAAGTTGTCGGCGCCAGGCAATGTAAGTGATAATAATTTGCATTCGTCCGACAGACATGACGACCACTTGAATGAGAAGGATTCTCTAAAGATGGCAGCAAATCGCGCAGCCCCAAATTCAGCCGATCGCCCACCTCTCGGCACACCGCGTCCGGTTGACGTTCACGTCGGTGCACGTCTTCGCCAGCGCCGCACGCTCTTAGGGCTTAGCCAGGAAAAACTGGGCGAAGCTGTCGGTCTGACGTTTCAACAGATCCAAAAGTACGAACGCGGCGCCAACCGTATTGGCGCATCGCGTCTGTACCAGCTGTCTAACGTGTTGGACGTTTCGGTCAGTTACTTCTTCGACGAAATGCCGGGCGAAGTGCAAAAGACCCGTGGCGATTATGCGGGCTTGTCCCAGGCAGACGATATCGAAACGGCGCAAACCAACGATCCGATGGCGCGCCGTGAAACGTTGGAATTGGTTCGGGCTTACTACAAAATCGAAGACCCCAAAGTGCGCAAACGCGTCTTTGAGCTCACCAAATCCATCGCTCAGGCGGCCGGTGACGAAGACTGATTGCGTTTGGCGTAAAAACTCTGTAACAAGGGCGGGCGCTGAGATTTCTCGGCGCCTGTTTTTATGAACAAAGCCTTGGGTTCCAACCTAAGGGCCGTGGATGGATTTGGATCGCTTGCCACCACGTAAAAAAAGGCTAAGTGGGTGAACCCGGCTAATCCAATCAAATGCCAAGTCGCCCCGGATCCATAGGATCAACGCTAGAACGGGGATAATTAACCGTGGCAAAAGAAAACTTCCTTTTTACATCTGAATCCGTTTCCGAAGGTCACCCGGACAAAGTCTGTGACCGCATTTCCGACGGTGTCGTCGATGCCTTTTTGGCTGCCGACCCCGAAGCGCGTGTGGCGTGCGAAACGCTGACCACCACCAACCGCATTGTTTTGGCCGGCGAAGTGCGCGGCCCAGCACCTTTGGTGGACGCAGACGGCAACGTCGATAAAGAGCGTATGGAACAGATCGCGCGCGACGCGGTGAAAGAAATTGGCTACGAACAAGACGGTTTCCATTGGGACACCGCAGACGTGGCCGTTCACCTGCATGCCCAATCCGTCGACATCGCCCAAGGTGTGGACGCGGGCACCGGTGTCGACACCGAAGAAGGTGCTGGCGACCAAGGCATCATGTTCGGTTATGCTTGCAACGAAACCGAAGTTTTGATGCCAGCTCCGATCTTTATGTCGCACGAAATTCTGCGTTCCATGGCAGATGCACGCCACTCCGGTGCGGACGTTGGCATCCTGCCCGACAGCAAAAGCCAAGTGACACTGAAATACGAAAACGGCAAGCCCGTGACCTGTACGTCCGTTGTGGTTTCCACCCAACACGCTGAAAACCTGTCGCGCGAAGACGTGGCGGCTTTGGTGAAACCGCACATCGAACACGTTTTGCCTGAAGGTTGGATGCCGTCCGATGACGAGCTGTACATCAACCCGACGGGTAAATTTGTCATCGGTGGTCCCGATGGTGACTGTGGTCTGACGGGCCGCAAAATCATCGTCGACACCTACGGCGGCGCGGCTCCGCACGGCGGCGGCGCGTTCTCCGGTAAAGATCCGACCAAGGTTGACCGCTCGGCGGCTTACGTGTCGCGCTACTTGGCGAAAAACGTTGTGGCTTCTGGTGTTGCGGACAAATGCACCATCCAGTTGGCTTATGCCATCGGCATTTCCAAGCCGTTGTCGGTTTACGTGGACACCCACGGCACCGGCCAAGCGGACGAAGACAAGTTGGCCAAAGTGTTGCAAGATCTGGTCGATCTCACGCCGAAGGGCATCCGTACGCATTTGGGCCTCAACCGCCCGATCTATGCGCGCACCGCAGCTTACGGCCACTTCGGTCGTCAACCGGACGGCGACGGCGGGTTCTCTTGGGAGAAAACCGACATCGCTGAAAAAATTAAAGCGGCGCTCTAAGCGACCCGACTTTTATGACTTCGGATAGCGAAAAAAGCGAACCCGAATATCTGCGTTCCTACGGCCGGCGGCAGGGCAAAAAGCTCCGCCCCGGCCGTGAGCGTTTGATGGCGGAGCTTCTGCCCAAAATCAAAATTGTGCCGGGCCAGCCCATCGCCGCTCAATTCGCCTCCGGCGTCCAGTCCATGTGGATGGAAATCGGCTTCGGTGCGGGCGAACACCTGGCCATGCAAGCCCAAGCGCATCCTGACGTCGGCCTGATCGGGTGCGAGCCCTTTGTCAACGGCGTGGCAAAGCTGCTCAGCAAAATTGATGACGCCGACATTCAAAACATTCGCATCCACCCCGACGATGCCCGCGACATTTTCCCCGATATCGAAGATGGCGGCTTGGGCCGGATTTTTATTTTGTTTCCAGACCCCTGGCCCAAAATCAAACACCACAAACGGCGTTTGATCCAGTCGCGTTTGCTGGACGACTTGGCGCGACTGCTGGACGACGATGGCGAATTGCTGTTTGCTTCTGACCACATGGGCTATGTGCGCTGGACATTGGCCATGGTCTTGAAGCACCGCGATTTTGAGTGGGTCTGTGAAGGACCCGCCGATTGGCGCACACCCCCTGATAATTGGATCAAAACCCGCTATGAGCAAAAAGCATTGGCAGGCGACGTCATGGTTTATCTGCGCTTTCGCCGTAAACCGCGTTCATTGATTTGAAACGGTTTTGCGGGTTAACTGCTCTCAGTTAATAAAACATACAAAATCAAGAGACGAGAGATGGATAGATTCGAATGGGAACGCACAGGCGTGCTCATCATTGATGACGAGCCGATGATTCAAAAGCTCATCGAACAGGTTTTGCGCCAGCTTGGCGTGGTCAACATTGCCAAGGCCTTAAACGGGGTGGAGGCTATGACCCACCTCAAGAAAAAGCAGAAAATTCCCCATGTGATTTTGTGCGATATGCAAATGCCGCAAATGAACGGGCTGGAATTTATCGCCGCATTGCGGGGCCTGGACGACGTGGATCTCAACGACATCCCCATTATTGCGTGCACCACGGTCTCCAAACAAGGCGTGGTGAAGGAAGCCTTGCGCCTCGGCGTCAACGGTTTCATCGTGAAGCCGTTTTCTCTGCAAGTGATCGAAGAACGTGTGGGCACGGTGTTGGACACCATGCGCATCGGCCAAGACGAGCCCGTTTACTAGAGATATCCGGGCCATGTGAGAGAAACGGGTTGCCTTCTCCCTTTGGGTGGGTACCATGGCGACAGGGCGTGATAAGACCACCGATACAGAGATTGAAGATGGATAAATTCGATTGGGGACGCACCAAAGTTCTGGTTGTCGATGACGACCCGGCCATTGCCCAACTGATCGAGATTGTGTTGCGCCAACTGGGCGTGCGTTTTTTGGCCACGTCCGACAATGGTCAAGACGCCCTAGAGCGGCTACATAAGAAAGTGCAAACTCCCAACATCATCATTTTGGATATGCAGATGCCGGTGATGAACGGATTTGAATTTATTGCCGAACTGCGCAAGTTGTCCGACCCTGACATCAACACCATCCCCGTTTTGGCGTGTACCGCCATCGCCAAGCAAGAGGTCGTCGACGAAGCCTTGCGCCTCGGGGTGGATGGGTTCATCGTGAAACCGTTTTCCGCAAAATCGCTAAGTGAACGGCTCGAAACCGTGCTTGAGCCGATCATGAACCCTGCATGACAAAATCGAAAAAAAACGTGCCCCAGCCCAGCCAAAAAACGTTCTCTAAAATCTTCGATCTGTTCGACGCACCCGTGATGAAGGTCAATTGCGGCGAAAAATGTGCCCACTTAAACGAAGGCTCACCGGTGTGTTGCGACGTGGACAATGCCATCCCCATCATGCAGGTGGCGGAATGGAAGTTGTTGAAATCGCGCTCTGATTTGTGGAAAGCGTTCAAACCCTATGACGAGCACACCCAAGGCATCGTCGATGAACTGTCCGACCAATGCAAAGCGGTGGAATGCAAAGGGGCGATGCATTGCGAACGCGACAACCGCTCGCTGTCGTGCCGCGCCTTTCCGTTTTTTCCGTATATCGGCAAAGACGGCGAGATTTTGGGGCTGAGCTATTATTGGCACTTCGAAGACACGTGTTGGGTGGTCTCCAATCAGCATTTGGTGGAACAGGACTTTATCGATCAGTTCATCGAGGCCTATGAAATCTTGTTCAAGAAGGACCCGGAAGAATACGACGTGTTTGTCGATTATTCCGCCACGCAGCGCCGCGTTTTTTCCCGGCGCAAGCAAGCGATCCCGGTGTTGGCGCGTAAAGGTAAAATATATTTGATCAAACCCAAAAAGGGCGGCATCAAAGCGGGCCGCAAAAAAGATCTGCCGAAATTCAAGCCGTTTAAATAAGACGCATGAGAACCCTTGCGTTTTGGGGGCGAGGGGTGTAAAAACCAGCTCAGTTAACAGTCTCGTTGTCTACAGGATAGACATTGAGGTGGGCGCCAAGCGGCGGCCCGCCTTTTTTAGTTCCTGAATTTTGGCGGCGGGGCGCGCGATTAGGACGATACGAACAGATGGATTTGGCCAAACGCATCGAAGACTTGATTGCCCCGACCATTGAGGATTTGGGCTTTGAAATCGTGCGTGTGCAGCTCACGGGCTCTAAACACCCACGTCTGCAAGTGATGGCTGAACGCGTCGATGGGTCCGGAATTGATGTGGAAGACTGTGCGAAAATTTCGCGCTCCATTTCCGCGATTTTGGATGTGGAAGACCCGATTGCCAGCGAATATGCCCTGGAAGTCAGTTCTCCCGGCATCGATCGTCCTTTGACACGTGTTAAGGATTTTGAGACCTGGGCCGGTTTTGACGCCAAGGTCGAACTGTCGGTGGGGATCGATGGCCGCAAACGCTTTAGCGGGCGTTTGTTGGGCGTGGATGACACGGACAATATTTTGATGGAAGACGCAGAAGGTGAAAATTACGTTCTGCCCTTCGATGACGTTCAACGAGCCAAACTGTTGCTGACCGACGAATTGATGGCAGCAGTCACTTCGGAGCAGACAAAATGAACACGACACCGCAGACCACCGGCGTGCATGTGCGCCCAGAACTTCTGACCGTTGCCGATACGGTCGCCCGCGACAAGGGCATCGATCGCAACGAAGTCTTGGAAGCGATGGAACAAGCCATCCAACGCGCCGGGCGGTCTAAATACGGCCACGAGCACGACATCCGCGCCCACATCGACCGCACCACGGGTGAAATCACCCTGGCGCGCTACATCGAAGTGGTGGCCGACGACGCCGAGATCGAAAACGAAAACATGCAGTTGCAGATCACGCGGGCCAAGCGCAAAAAAGAAGACGCTGAGCTGGGTGAGTTCATCGTCGATCCGCTGCCACCGATCGATTTTGGCCGCATCGCCGCACAAACCGCCAAACAAGTGATCGTGCAAAAGGTTCGCGAAGCTGAACGCAAACGTCAGTTCAACGAATACAAAGACCGCATTGGCGAAATCGTCAACGGCGTGGTCAAGCGCATCGAGTTTGGCAACGTCATCGTCGACATGGGCCGTGGCGAAGCGCTGTTGCGCCGCGACGAAACCATTCCGCGCGAACACTTCAACAATGGCGACCGTGTCCGCGCCTTCATCGCCGACGTGCGTGAAGAACAACGCGGCCCGCAAATCTTCCTGTCGCGCACGCACCCCGACTTCATGGTCAAACTGTTCGCCCAAGAAGTTCCGGAAATCTACGACGGGGTCATCCAGATCATGGCTGCTGCCCGCGATCCGGGGTCCCGTGCGAAAATCGCTGTGCACTCCAATGACAGCTCCATCGATCCGGTGGGTCCGTGTATCGGTATGCGCGGTTCGCGCGTTCAAGCCGTTGTGGGTGAGCTGCAAGGCGAAAAAATCGATATCATTCAACACTCCGAAGATCCGGCGACCTTTATTGTGAACGCCTTGGCCCCGGCCGAAGTGGTCAAAGTGGTGTTGGACGAAGAAAAGAACACCATCGAAGTGGTGGTTCCGGACGATCAATTGTCTCTCGCCATTGGGCGCCGCGGTCAAAACGTGCGTTTGGCTTCACAATTGTCCGGTTGGAACATCGACATTCTGACCGAGGCGGAAGAATCTGACCGTCGCCAAGCCGAATTCCAAGCTCGCACCCAGCTCATCATTGATGCGTTGGACGTGGACGATGTGATCGCGCACCTGTTGGTGACCGAAGGCTTCACCAGCATCGAAGAAGTGGCGTTCGTTCCCATGGAAGAACTGACCACCATCGAAGGTTTCGACGACGACGTGGCCGAAGAGCTGCGCGCCCGTGCCCGCACCTATTTGGAACGCCGCGACGAAGAGCTGGCAGGAAAATGCCGCGAATTGGGCGTTGCCGAAGACCTTTTGGGTCTTGCCGGCGTGTCGGTCGAAATGGCTGTCGCCCTTGCAGAACAAGGTGTTAAAGACCGCGACGATCTGGCTGACTTGGCCGGTGACGAGCTGGTCGAAATGCTGCCGCCGCTGTTGAAAATGGGTGAAGATCAAGCCAACGAGCTGATCATGGAAGCCCGCGCGCACTGGTTCGCCGACGAAGAAGGCGAAGCTGAAGCTGAAGCGAGCGAAGAGGCGTAACGACGGTCGGAGGGCTTGTCATGAGCGCTTCGAAAGAACGATGCTGCATCGCGTCGGGCGAGACAAAACCGCAATCTGAATTGCTGCGGTTTGTCATCGGTCCGGACCAAGAGGTGGTCTTTGATGCAGCCGGTAAATTGCCGGGTCGGGGTTTATGGTTGTCCGCCCGGCTGGATATGGTAAAAACGGCCGCGAACAAAGGGCTATTCGCTCGCGCGGCCAAAGCCCAAGCCAAGGTTCCCGAAACCTTGGTCGAAGACATACAGCGGATTTTAAAAAACCGCTGTTTGGACAGGGTGGGACTGGCGCGCCGTTCAGGCGATTTGGTGCAAGGCTTTGATAAAGTCCGCGCCAGCTTGAAACAAAGCGCGCCGGGCGTGCTCATCGAAGCCCGAGACGGCGGCGATGACGGACGCGAAAAGGTTACGCGCTTGGCCCCCGGTGTTCCGGTGGTTGCGCTGTTTACGGCCGAGGAACTCGGCCGCGCCATGGGCCGCGACAATGCGGTTCACGCCTTGATGGCACAGGGCAAGATGGCGAGCATTTTTTTACAAGACACCCGGCGTCTGGCCGGAGTCTTGGATGAGCCGTTGGATGGCGTGAAGCCAAACGACGGCGTTGACGAATAAGCCAATTCGGGCAAGGCCCGAAAACGGAGTGATATGAGCGATACGAACGACACCGGTAAAAAGCCCCTGACCCTGAAAAAACCGGGTAAGTTGGAGCTGAACAAGACTGTTGAAGCCGGCACGGTGAAACAGAGCTTTTCGCATGGCCGTTCCAAAATGGTCCAGGTGGAGCGCAAGAAGAAGCGTACGTTCTCGCAAGACGCCACGGGCAAGATGGCACGCGACAGCGGCGCCAAGGCAGCAGCCCCGGCGGCTGCGCCTATAGACGTCGCGCCCAAGCCTGCGGCTCCCGCTCCTGCGGCTCCGTCCTCTAGCCCGGTTGAAGACAAACTCACCGACGGCGAACACCAAAAACGCGTGAAGGCTTTGGAAGACGCCAAAGTTCGCGAAGTCGAAGAAAAGAAACGCAAGGTCGAAGAAGAAAAACGCGCTGCCGAAGAAGCCAAGCGCCTAGAAGCGGAAGCTGCCGAGGCCGCCAAACGCGAAGCCGAAGACGCGGCGCAAACGGCCAAGCAAGAGACCGAAGCCCCCAAGGCGGGAGCGAAGCCGGAACCCAAGCCCCAGGGCAAATCCGAGCCGAAGCCCCCGGCCAAGCCCAAACCGCAGCCCAAAGCCAAAGGTCCGGCTGAACCTCCGATCAAAGAAGACACCAAAAAGGGCAAGAAAAAAGACAAGAAAAAAGGTGGGGGTGCCGACACCAAACACCAGCCCACCCGTGGACGTGGCGATCAACGCCGTCGTTCGGGCAAGCTCACCATTTCCAGCGCCTTGTCCGGAGACGACGGCGAGCGTCAACGTTCGCTAGCGTCAGTCAAACGCAAGCGCGAAAAAGAAAAACAACAACAACAACAGGCCCGCGCCGAAGGCAAAAAGATCGTGCGCGAGGTTGTTGTGCCGGAAACCATTTCGGTCCAAGAGCTGGCCAACCGTATGGCCGAGCGCGGCGTAGATGTGATTCGCGAGCTCATGAAAATGGGCGTGATGGCGACCATCAACCAAATCATCGACGCCGATACGGCGGAACTGGTGGTTGAAGAATTTGGCCACAAATTGAAACGCGTGTCCGAATCCGACGTTGAAACGGGCTTGAGCGGCGATGACGATAGCGACGCCGATTTGGTCAAACGTCCTCCGGTCGTGACCGTGATGGGCCACGTTGATCACGGTAAAACGTCTTTGTTGGACAGTTTGCGCACCACCGACGTGGCAGGCGGCGAAGCCGGCGGTATTACCCAGCACATCGGCGCCTATCAGGTGACGTTGGCGGGCGGCGACAAAATCTCGTTTGTCGATACGCCGGGTCACGCGGCCTTTACCGACATGCGTGCCCGCGGTGCCAAAGTCACCGACATCGTTATCTTGGTGGTGGCGGCAGACGACAGCGTCATGCCGCAAACCATTGAAGCCATTCACCACGCCAAGGCTGCCGAAGTTCCGATCATTGTGGCCGTGAACAAATGCGACAAGCCTGACGCCGATCCGATGAAAGTGCGCACCGAACTGCTGCAACACGACATCGTGGTCGAAGAAATGGGCGGCGACGTATTGGCTGTGGACGTGTCGGCAAAAGCGCGCACCGGTTTGGAAAAACTGGAAGAAGCGATCTTGCTGCAGTCCGAAATTTTGGATCTCAAAGCCAACCCCACCCGTCCGGCTGAAGGCGTCATTGTCGAAGCCAAAATGGAACAAGGTCGCGGCTCGGTCGCAACGGCTTTGATCCAACGCGGTACGCTGCGCAAAGGCGACATCTTTGTTGCCGGTTCCGAATGGGGCCGTGTGCGTGCACTGGTTGATGACCACGGTCAACAAATCGAAGAAGCTATTCCCGGTATGCCGGTGGAAATTCTGGGTCTCAACGGCACGCCTGACGCAGGCGACATGGTCGTCGTGGTCGAAGATGACGGCCGTGCCCGCGAAGTCACCGAATACCGTCAACGCAAAAAACGCGAAGCTCAGGCCGCTGCGGCCGCCCGCGGGTCTTTGGAACAAATGTTCGAAAAGATCAAAGAAGGCGAAGCCGCAACGCTGCCCGTCGTGGTCAAAGCCGACGTGCACGGGTCTTTGGAAGCCATCACGGCGGCCTTGGACAAAATGGGTACCGACGAAGTCAAAGCCCAAGTGCTGCACGGCGCGGTCGGCGGCATCAACGAATCCGACGTGATCTTGGCCCGTGCTTCGGGCGGTTTCATCATCGGCTTCAACGTGCGTGCCAACGCCCAAGCCCGCGACTTGGCGAAACGCGACGGCGTGGACATTCGTTATTATTCCATCATTTACGATGTCACCGACGATATGCGCAACGCGCTGTCGGGCATGTTGGCCCCGACCTTGAAAGAAGAGTTCTTGGGCTACGCTCAGGTGCGCGAAG
Source organism: Magnetovibrio sp. PR-2 (assembly GCF_036689815.1). NCBI lineage: Bacteria > Pseudomonadati > Pseudomonadota > Alphaproteobacteria > Rhodospirillales > Magnetovibrionaceae > Magnetovibrio > Magnetovibrio massiliensis. Next base: position 237,185 of record NZ_JBAHUR010000001.1, read on the forward strand.
TGTTCTCCATCACCAAAGTCGGCAAAGTTGCGGGTTGTATGGTGACGTCGGGCATGGTCAAACGCGGCTCCAAGGTTCGTTTGCTGCGTGACGACGTGGTTGTCCACGAAGGCGAGCTGAGCCAGTTGAAGCGCTTCAAGGACGATGCCAAGGAAGTCAAAGAAGGCATGGAATGCGGTATGTCCTTTGCGAACTACGATGACATCAAAGAAGGTGATATCATCGAATGCTTCGATGTGATCGAGGTGGCGCGCCAACTCGAAGAGTAACGCGCCATCACCTTCTTTCATAAGGACGACTGTCATGTCCCGCCACGGCCATCACAATCCAGCCAAAGGCCCCAGCCAGCGCCAATTGCGCGTGGGCGAAGAGCTGCGCCATGCCATTGCGTGGATCTTGGAACGCGGCGAGCTGCGTGACCCGGCCATTGCCAACACGCCGGTGACGGTGACCGAGGTCCGCGTCAGTCCAGATTTGAAAAACGCCACGTGTTTTGTCACGCCCTTGGGCGGCGGCGAACCGGACGCGGTGGCCGAAGTGGTCGGTGCCTTGTCGCGCGCGCGTAAATTCCTGCGTCATGAAGTGGTGCGCAAAGTGAATTTGAAATACGCACCGCAGCTGCATTTTGAACACGACACCTCCTTCGACACGGCCGGCCACATCGACGAACTTCTCCACCGCCCCGATGTGGCCAGAGATCTTCATCACGATGATGATGAGGAGGACTGAGCGGTTGATGCAGAGTTCGCACAACACAAACGTTCGTCCGTCACCCCTGCGAAGGCAGGGGTCCATGGGCCTATTGAACCGGCCACTGGCGCCCATAGGCTCCTGCCTTCGCAGGAGCGACGGATTGGGTGATAGCTAAACCATGCCCCGCAAACGCAAAGGCAATCCGGTTCACGGCTGGGTGGTGTTCGACAAACCCTACGCCATGAGCTCATCGCAAGCGGTGGGCAAGGTGCGTTGGTTGTTGAACGCGCAAAAGGCTGGGCACGGCGGCACTTTGGACCCGCTTGCCACCGGAATTTTGCCCATCGCCTTAGGCGAAGCCACCAAAGCCATGCCCTATGTTGTGGACAGTGCGAAAACGTACTGCTGCTGGATCAAGTTCGGAGAATCCCGCACCACGGACGATGCGGAAGGCGAAATCGTCGAAACTTCCGACGTTCGCCCCACGGCAGAAGAGATTCAGGCGGTGTTGCCGGAGTTCGAAGGCGAAATCGAACAAATCCCGCCGATCTATTCCGCCATTAAAGTGGACGGCCAGCGCGCCTATAAACTGGCCCGCGCCGACCAAGAGGTGGAGATGAAACCGCGCCGCGTCACCATCGATGCCATCCGCTTGGTCGAAATGCCTGAACCGGACCTCGCAATCATCGATGTGGATTGCCAAAAAGGCACGTATATCAGAAGCTTAGCACGCGACATTGCCCTCAAATTGGGGACCGTGGGCTATGTCGCCGATTTGCGCCGCACAAGGGTGGGAAAATTCGCAGAAAACCTCGCAATTTCACTGGATTCCTTGGAAGGCTTAGGGCATAGTGCGCGCCTCGAAGAAGCTGTGCTTCCGTTGGTGACCGCGCTGGACGACATCCCGGCGCTGGCCGTCACGGAAGATTTGGCCAAAAAGGTGCGACATGGCAACGCCATCGAAGCCCAACCGACACTGTCCAGCACGGATCGAGACGTGCAAGAAGGTGACACGGTTGTGTTGATGGACGCAGATGTGCCGCTCGCTTTGGCCCGGATCGAAAACGGTTATATCCGCCCGGTCCGTGTTCTCAATTTATAAAAACAGGAGTACACGATGTCGATTACTGCAGAGCGTAAGCAAGAGCTTATCACTGAATTTGCGACCAAGCCGGGCGACACCGGCTCCCCCGAGGTTCAAGTTGCTGTCCTCACCGAGCGCATCAACAACCTGACCGATCACCTCAAAACGCATAAAAAAGATCACCACTCGCGTCGTGGTCTGTTGATCATGGTTGGTCAGCGCCGCCGTCTTCTGGACTACACCAAGAAGAAGAACCAGGCGCGTTACGAAGACCTGATCAAACGCTTGGGCCTGCGTCGCTAAAGCGTTTACGGCCAGCCCGAAAGTCGGGCTGGCCGTTGAACTTTTTGTCCGTTTGTTGGGGGGATAAATCTTAACACTTTGACGGATAAAAGGATGAAGCTCCTGGCGGATGGCCGCTTGGGGTAAGGAGCGAAAGGCATGCTCCGAACGGCAGGCCCCTGGGCTATGTGAAGTCAGTTTGAATATGGGCTGCCAGATGATTTGTAAGGAAACATAAGTATGTTCAAAGAATTCCGAAAAGAGATCGAATGGGGCGGACGTCCTCTGGTTTTCGAAACCGGTAAGATTGCACGTCAAGCCTCCGGCGCCGTCATGGTGAGCTATGGTGAAACCAAAGTGTTGTGCACCGTTGTGGCCATGGATTCCGAGCGCCCGGGTATCGACTTTTTCCCGCTGTCCGTTCACTACCAAGAAAAAACCTATTCCGCGGGCCGTATCCCCGGTGGTTTCTTCAAACGTGAAGCGCGTCCCAGCGAACACGAAACCCTGACGTCGCGTCTGATCGATCGTCCGATCCGCCCGTTGTTCGCCAAAGGCTTCAAAAACGAAGTTCAAGTGATCTGTACCGTCGTTCAACACGACATGGAAAACGCCCCGGACATGGTCGCGATGATCGGTTCTTCGGCGGCTCTGTGCATCTCGGGTGCTCCGTTCATGGGCCCCATCGGTGGCGCACGTGTGGGTTACATCGACGGCGAATACGTCATGAACCCGCCCATGGACGAAATGGAAAACTCGGTTTTGGATCTGGTTGTTGCCGGCACCAAAGAAGGCGTTCTGATGGTCGAATCCGAAGCGTCTGAGCTGTCGGAAGAGATCATGTTGGGCGCGGTCGACTTCGGTCACGAAGGCTTCCAACCCGTCATCGACGCCATCATCGAATTGGCCGAACACTGCGCCAAAGAACCCATGGAATTGGCTTGTGCCCCTGAAGGCACCGACGAAATCAAAGCGAAAGTTGCAGAATTGGCGGAAGCCGGCCTGCGCGACGCTTACAAGATTTCCGACAAGCTGGACCGCCAAGCTGCCGTGGCTGTCGCTAAGGACGCTGCAAAAACCGCCATCACCGAAAGCGGTGAGTTCGACGCTGAGCTGTTGGCTGCGACTTTGGGCGATGCGTTCAAAGCCGTTGAGAAAAAGATCGTGCGTTTGTCCATCCTGGACACCGGCGTGCGCATCGACGGTCGCGACACCAAAACGGTTCGTCCGATTGTTTCCGAAGTTGGCATCTTGCCCCGTGCACACGGTTCGGCCTTGTTCACCCGTGGTGAAACCCAATCCATCGGCGTTGCCACCCTGGGCACCGGGTCTGATGAGCAAATCATCGACGCGTTGGAAGGGTCTTACCGCAATCACTTCATGCTGCACTATAACTTCCCGCCGTACTCCGTCGGTGAAGCTGGGCGCATGGGTGCCACGGGTCGTCGCGAAGTCGGCCACGGTAAACTGGCTTGGCGGGCAATTCACCCGGTCATGCCGACCAAAGAAGACTTCCCCTACACCATCCGCGCGGTTTCGGAAATCACCGAATCCAACGGTTCTAGCTCCATGGCGTCGGTGTGCTCTTGCGCATTGGCTTTGATGGACGCAGGTGTTCCGCTCAAACGTCCGGTGGCCGGTATCGCCATGGGCTTGATCAAAGAAGACCAAGGCGTGGCGGTTCTGTCCGACATCTTGGGCGACGAAGATCACTTGGGCGACATGGACTTTAAAGTTGCAGGTACGTCCGAAGGCATCACCTCTTTGCAAATGGACATCAAAATCACGTCCATCACCAAAGACATCATGGAAACCGCACTGGACCAAGCCAAAGACGGTCGTCTGCACATCCTCGATGAAATGGCCAAAGCCATCGGTGGCGCACGTGAAACCGTGTCGTCGAATGCACCGCAAATCGAAACCTTCCAAATCAAGAAAGACAAAATCCGCGACGTTATCGGCGCGGGCGGCAAAGTCATTCGCGAAATCTGCGAAACGACCGGCGCCAAAGTCGATTTGGATGACGACGGTACGGTTAAAGTCGCGGCCGTTGACGGCGATGCGATGGAAAAAGCCATCAACTGGATCAAAGGCATTGTGGCCGAACCGGAAGTCGGTGTGATCTACACGGGTAAAGTCGTGAAAATCATGGACTTCGGCGCATTCGTGAACTTCATGGGTCCGCGCGACGGCTTGGTGCACATCTCCGAACTGGCCAACTACCGTGTCGATAAAGTTACCGACATTCTCAAAGAAGGTCAGGACGTGAAGGTCAAGCTGATCGGCATCGACGATCGTGGCAAAGTCAAATTGTCCATGAAAGTTGTCGATCAAGACACCGGTGAAGAAATTACGCCGGAAAAGAAAGACTAATCGGTCATCTTCAGGTTTCCGGGGCGGCGGGTGAGCCGCCCCGGATGACTTGAGACCGTAAAATAACCATATTTGAACAGCACAACGCCCACGACTGGGTTATGCTGGTCAGGACCCCCCAGTCATAAAAGAAGGGGTCCGGTGTCTCGGAGGTCCCGTGAAAACGCTCAATTCATTCACTATGTCCGGCAAGGACGTCCTGCCTTTAGTTGAAGGCGGCAAAGGTGTTGCTGTCTCCAACGGAACCACAGCGGGGGCCTGGGCGAAAGCCGGCGGTATCGGCACATTTTCGTGCGTGAACCCCGACAGCTACGCCGAAGACGGCACCTACATTCCGCAAATTTATCACGGCAAAACGCGCCGCGAACGCTTTGAAGAGCTGAAAGATTACGCCATCAAAGGCGGCATTGAACAAGCGAAGATCGCGCGCGATGTGTCCGGTGGTGAAGGCCGCATCCACATGAACGTGTTGTGGGAAGCGGGCGGCACCATTCCGATCTTGCACGGCGTTTTGGATGAAGTGGCCGAACTGGTCAACGGCATCACGTGTGGTGCGGGCATGCCTTACAAAGTCGCTGAAATCGCGGCTGGATACGGCATTAACTACTATCCGATCGTCTCTTCGGGCCGCGCGTTCAACGCCCTGTGGCGCCGGTCTTACAAAAACTACGCAGAGTTTTTAGGCGGCGTGGTTTACGAAGACCCGTGGCTGGCAGGCGGTCACAACGGCTTGTCCAACGCCGAAAGCCCGACGGAGCCCCAAGCCCCGTATGAGCGCTGTGTCGAGCTGCGCAAAGTCATGAACAAATACGGCTTGGACAACGTGCCCATCGTCATGGCGGGCGGCGTTTGGTTCCTGCGCGACTGGGAAGATTGGATGGACAATCCCGAACTGGGCCCGGTGGCGTTCCAGTTCGGCACACGTCCGCTGCTGACCCAAGAAAGCCCGATCATGCAAGAATGGAAAGACCGCTTGCTGAATTTGGAAGAGGGTGACATCTATCTAAACCAATTCAGCCCGACGGGTTTTTATTCTTCCGCCGTGCGCAACCCGTTCTTGCAAGACCTGTTCGAACGTTCTCAGCGTCAAATCGAATACCGCGCCAAGCCCGGCCACGAAGGCTTCACCGCCGAACTGCCGCTGGGTCCGCGCCAACGGATCCACTACGTCAAACCCGACGACCTGCCGCGCGCCCAGGAATGGATCGCTGCCGGTCAATCCGAAGGCATGAAGACGCCGGACGACACCATGGTGTTTGTCACCCCGGAAAAATCGCAAAAGGTTCTCAAAAGCCAGGCCGAATGTATGTGCTGCTTGAGCCAATGCCGCTTTTCCAACTGGGCCGACAACGAAGAAGGCACCAACGGCAAACGCGCCGATCCGCGATCGTTTTGCATTCAAAAGGCGCTGCAAAGTGCCGCGCACGGTGGCGATTTGGACCAAAGTTTGATGTTTGCCGGCCACAATGCTTACATGTTTGGAAAAGATCCGTTCTACAAAGACGGCTTTATTCCGACGGTCAAAGAGCTGGTGGACCGCATTAAAACGGGTGATTAAGGGTGTAATCACCCTGGAATCAGTAAAAAAGTCGCAAAAACCGTCAAAAACCCTAAAGCGAGTGTTGTTTTTCAGTTTCGTCTGAGGAATAATCTTGTGGTGTACTAGTCTACAATGAGTATAAACTAAATTTGCTCGTTAACGGATTGGGGCTAAAGGCGTCTTGGTATCCTTACGTGGCTGGGGGGTCAACGTAGCAAGGTGCTTTGCCAGTTCAACAAGGGAGATATCATGAGACCTTACGCACAAGTTCTCGAACAGCTTCGCGGGGCAGGCCTGCGTCCGACGCGTCAGCGTTTGGCATTGGCTAAGCTGCTGTTTGAAAATGGGCCGCGCCACGTGACCGCCGAAATGCTTCACGCCGAAGCACAAGCAGCATCCATTCGCGTGTCCTTGGCCACCGTTTACAACACGCTTCATCAATTCACCGAGGCAGGATTGCTGCGCGAAATCGTGGTTGATCCGACCCGGTCTTACTTTGACACCACCACGTCTGAGCACGGTCACTTCTTCCACGAAGACACCGGCATGCTCGAAGACATTCCCGGTGGTCAGTTGCACCTTGCGCAATTGCCCAACGCGCCGGAAGGATCCAAGATCACCGGCATCGACGTTGTCGTGCGTTTAAGCGCATCTTAAATGCAACATAATCAATTAGATGGAGTGCTTTTTAGAAAGCCTCCATCTTTTTGTTGACCCTCTTTATCAAAAGCGTATAGTTATGGCCCGCAGCACAATATTGGCTACGCTCTAATACCGTTTTTGTATACATCCGTACGTTTCACAGGAGGCACCCCTCATGGGTTTGAAAGACAGCAAAACCGAAGATAATCTCAAAGCCGCATTCGCTGGCGAATCCCAAGCCAACCGCCGCTATTTGTACTTCGCACAAAAGGCTGACATCGAAGGTTATAACGATGTTGCCACCGTGTTCCGTTCCACCGCCGAAGGTGAAACCGGCCACGCCCATGGTCATCTGGAATTCTTGGAAGAAACCGGCGATCCCGCAACGGGTCTGCCCATCGGTGGCACGTCCGAAAACCTGAAAGCCGCGATCGAAGGCGAAACCCACGAATACACCGACATGTATCCGGGTATGGCCAAAACCGCACGCGACGAAGGCTTTGACGAAATCGCCGATTGGTTCGAAACTCTGGCGAAAGCGGAAAAATCCCACGCCGGCCGTTTCCAAAAAGCTTTGGAAAACCTGGACTAAATTACAGTCCTTCGGTTGACGAAGACACATGACGCGCGGGGGGCTTTGACATCAAAGTCCCCCGCGTTTTTGTTGCCCGAAAATACATTTTTGAGAAGACATCGTTCAGAGGACTGAAGCTATGCGTGAAGGCAGCTTGGACGCCCCGAAACGCCATCCGTTGAATTGGCGAGATGCGGATTTTTTAAACGAAGACAAAATTTTTGCCGAGCTGGAGCGGGTTTTTGATCTGTGTCACGGCTGTCGGCGGTGCTTTAATTTGTGCGACAGCTTCCCGCGCCTGTTCGATTTGGTTGACGAATCGGACACGGGTGAGGTGGACGGCGTCGCCAAAGCCGATTATTGGCAAGTGATTGACGCATGTACCCTGTGCGATTTGTGTTTTATGACCAAATGCCCCTATGTGCCGCCGCATGAATGGGATTTGGACTTCCCGCACCTGATGCTGCGTGCGCGCGCTTTGCAATTTAAACAAGGCAACACCAATCCCAAACAAGACAAGCTCACCGAAACCGACAAAAACGGGCAAATGGGTGTGAAGCTGTCGGGCTTGGCGAACTGGGCGTCGAAACGCTCCAACGGCTTCACCCGGTCCATCATGTCCACGGCCATGGATGTGCACAAAGACGCCCAATTGCCGACTTTTTCCGCCAAAACGTGCCAAGAGCGCGCCAAAGACGAACCGGTTGAGATCAACACGACCGCTCCGGCACACGGCAAGCGTAAGGCGGTTATCTACGCCAGCTGCTTTGGCGAATACAACGACCCGGACATCGTTTTGGATGCCCGTGCCGTGCTGGCCAAAAACGGCATCGAAGCGACCATTGTCTACCCCGAATGCTGTGGCATGCCGCAACTGGAACAAGGCGACATTGAACGCGTCGCGGGCAAAGCCGCCAACATCGCGGCGAGCCTGAAGCCTTACGTGGACGATGGCTATGACATCGTCGTTCCGGTGGCCAGCTGTGCTTTGATGTTGAAATTTGAATGGCCTTTGATCGACCCGGACAACGCCGACGTGACGAGCCTGTCCCAAGCGACCTACGACATCACAGAATACGTGGTGGATATCGCCAATGGCGAAGGTTTGGCCGACGGGATTTCGGCGCTAGGGGGCGGTGTTACGGCACACATAGCTTGCCATGCAAGGGCACAGAATATGGGCCGCAAAGCTCAAGAGATGCTAAAACTGATCCCGGACACCCCCACCCAAGTGATCGAGCGGTGCTCGGGCCACGGTGGGACCTGGGGCATTACGAACAAATACTTCGAAGTCGGCATGAAAGTTGGCGCGGCGGTGTTCCGTGATGCGGCAAAGCATGACAGCGCATATGTGGTTAGCGAATGCCCCTTGGCGCGCGATCAAATCGTGCAAGGGCTTGAACGCAAAGACAAATCAGTGGAAGGTGCAGGCAAAGCGCTGCGCCACCCCGTGCAAGTTTTGGCCCGTGCCTACGGCTTATAAACGTGCCTACGGCTTATAAAACGCGCATACGGCCTATAGACCACCATTGGAGACCAGACAATGACTCGCGAAGCCTGTGAAATCACCCGTGACGACATCATGGATATGGGCGAATACGCTGCCGTCCGTGTGGAGCGTCGTAAGGCTGTGACACAAATGAAGAAAAACCGCCGTGTGCACATCGGCCCGGATGCGACGGCGTACTTCGAAAATTATGAAACCATGTGGCACCAAATTCACGAGATGCTGCACATCGAACAAGGCGGGGAAGAGCAGATCGCAGACGAGCTGCGCGCCTATAACCCTTTGATTCCGAAGGGCCGCGAGCTGGTGTGCACGTTGATGTTCGAAATCGACGATGAAGACCGCCGCAATCGCTTTTTAGCGGGTCTGGGTGGTGTCGAAAAAACCATCAGCCTGTCTGTGGGCGGTGACAAGATCATGGCCGTGCCCGAAGACGACGTGGAGCGCACCTCCGAAGAGGGCAAAGCGTCTTCAATCCAGTTCTTGCACTTCCCTTTCACCGATGCCCAGGCCGAAGCCTTTAAGGTCGCCGGTACGGACGTTGTCTTTGCCGTTGGCCATGACGGCTACGGCCACATGGCAAAATTGCCTGAAGCAGCGCGTGAGGCTTTGGCTGGGGATTTGGCTTAAGGCACAGCTCTTCAGAGCGTGTTGGTCTGAATCTGCTTTGTTTGGGCCCACTAGAAGTCCAATGCATACGAGTCTAGCGGCGAATATGAGCCCGTTTTTGGTAATTTCTTTGTTCTTGGTGAAAAACCCTGTGACAAGCAAGGCCGTTGTGGCCCATGCAGCCGCGTGAAGCAAAGGGTTCTATTTGATTTCGGGCCGGGTCAGTAACCAGGCTGCGCCACCCGAGAATAGTGCCAATTTGCCAAATTTCTTCAAAGTCGGATGCGTTGGATCGGTGACGGTGATTGGGCGGGCGGGTGATCCCCCTTCCCCATGAGGACTTTGGGGCTACCGGGGTTGCGTTCCCCCTTGTGTGAAGAGGTCGACGTCGGGCATTTTGGATTACCGCTTATTGTCAGAAAATCAAAACATTATTGTTGCAAGTTTTTCAGAGGCTTGAGGTGAAAGTAAAATAAAAACGACAATGTGATATTCTTATATGGAATTTTTATTCATTTTCAAGTGGTAGAATCAATTTTAAGGACGTTTGTCTGTCATTAAGTCAGTATCTGTGAATGGCCGAAATTAATGCCTTGATACTCATCGATAAAATACCTGACCAAAAGGTTAGGTGATGGTATTCACGTTATATGCGGGAATAGGCTGTTGATCGGCGACTTGGAAGGCAACGCGGGCTTTTGGCTCTATTCGAAGCTTTCGCCTTTGAGCAAGCCCCAGAAGTCGGCGCGGTTCATCCAGCCTTCAAAACCGCTGACGTCGACTTTGCAAAACGTGATCGACGCGGGGCAGGCCAAAAGGTTGCCCGACACGTTCGACTGGACCTGTGCGACCAGGGCTGATTTTTGCGATGGTTTTGCGCGCAAATCGCGACTGATGCCGGTCACAATAAATGTGCGTTTGGACGACAGCATGGTTTGATGCACCCAGCCTTGCGAGCCCTGCCAATCACGAATCTTGCGCCAGGCTTTGTATTCGGCAATAACTTCGAGCGGAAGGCCTGATTTGCGGTAAACCCAATCTACCGGGTATTGAACACCCGGACCGGTGCGCAAATTCACTTCGCCGGCGCGCAAAGAAACAAAGCGCGGCAAGGGCAATCCGGAACCGGACACCTGAGCAACACTGTCGCCCACGGGTGCGCTGAGCATCAGGCTCAGAAGGCTTGCGGCAAAAAGACGGCGCATAAACGAAAATCCTTTGGGGCGCAGGGATGCGCAGCACGCATCGGTCGTTGAGGTGGGCATACTTGTACTCTTTTGAGCCGCGTGGTCAATATGAAGCGAAGCATTGAGACGTGACATTTCTACTAGGTCCCCTCTTAAGCACCCAGGCCGGATTTAATGTCGGCCATCAAAGGGTCGAGAAAATCGGCAGTTTTGCGGGTTTTTGCAAGGACAGCTGCGCCTTCTAACATGGAGATGACGGCATCGGCTTTGATCGCGGGGTCCGTTGCGAAATACATCTCGCCTGAATTGCGGCCCAGGCTCAGCACGCGCGTGAGCCAGGTGTGGATGATCAAGTAATATTCAAAATTCCGTTCCTGAACGGTTTGCGGCAAGGTTTCCAACTCCGACGCCAGCATAGCCCCCGGGCTCATGCGTTCACAGGTTCGAATGCGCGCGAGGAACGGCGTCAAAAATGCATCGAACTGCTGCCAGGGCGTCAACTGCAGGGTGTCGATGTGCTGCAAGGTCTGTAAGGCCCAGTTGGCGTTGCGTTCGGCCAAGGCCGTGCCGAGATCGGATTTGTTGGAAAAGTGATAGTGCACACTGGCTTTGCGGATGCCCAATTGGTCCGCTATGTCTTGGTAACTGAAGGCATTAAAGCCTCTGCGTTGTAAAAGATCGTCACCGATCTCAACGATTTTGTCGCGTGTTGCGGGACTGCCCATGGCGCTCTCCAAGTTTTACAGGCAATAGCCTATCTTGAGGTAAGTTAAGACACGGTAAAGGGCGCACGACATTTGCTGTGCGAATTTCAGAGGCGCGACGCACCTTGTATCTGGACAGGGTCTAAGTTTGCTGGTAGGCACAAAGGGAGGGCGGGTTTAAACTCGCATTTCCCCAGGTTTAACAGAGGCGAGCCCTGAGAGGGGCGGGCATAAATGAGCAATAATCAAAAGCCCAAAGTCGTGGTAACACGCAAACTTCCGGATCCGGTCGAAACCCGGATGATGGAACTGTTCGACGTTCAACTGAATCTCGACGATGTTCCGATGACGCAGGACCAACTGGCTGAAGCAGTCAAAACCTGCGACGTCCTGGTGCCAACCGTCACCGACGATATTAATGCAGGCGTTTTGGCCCAAGCTGGCGACCAATTTCGTTTAATAGCAAACTATGGTACGGGCGTGGATCACATCGATCTGGCCACCGCGCGTCAACGGGGCGTGATGGTGACCAATACCCCCGATGTGTTGACCGAAGATACCGCCGATATGACCATGTCGTTGCTGTTGGCGGTTCCGCGCCGCTTGTTCGAGGGTGAACGCAAGCTGCGCGACGGTCAATGGGCCGGTTGGGCACCGACGTGGATGTTGGGTCATCGGATTCACGGCAAGCGTTTGGGCATCGTCGGCATGGGCCGCATTGGCCGCGCCGTTGCCAAACGCGCCAAAGGCTTCGGTTTGTCCATTCACTATCACAACCGCAACCGGGTCCACGAAGATGTGGAAAACGAATTGGAAGCGACGTACTGGGAAAGTCTGGATCAGATGCTGGCGCGCATGGACATTATTTCCGTGAACTGCCCGCACACCCCGGCGACTTATCACTTGCTGTCCGCCCGGCGTTTGAAACTGCTTCAGCGTCATGCCTACGTGGTGAACACCGCACGCGGTGAGATCATCGACGAAGCGGCTCTGATCCGCATGCTGAAAAACGAAGACATCGCGGGCGCGGGTCTGGACGTTTATGAAAACGAGCCGGCCATCAATCCTAAATTCCTGGAACTCGACAACGTGACGCTGCTGCCCCACATGGGCTCCGCCACGTGTGAAGGTCGCGTCGATATGGGCGACAAGGTGCTGATCAACATCAAGACCTTTGCCGATGGGCACTCCCCACCCGACCGTGTTTTGTTGGATATCTAAACAAAACGGCGGCTCTCAAAGGGCCGCCGTTTTTGGTTTTGACCTTGCGGCCAGAATTAGAGCCATTCTAAAGGTCAGGGCTCAAAATGGCACACTTGTGCATTATTAATGGGGTTTGGTGGTCTTTTTTGGGGCATTGAGGCCTGATAATCACATATATGAGAGTTTTCGCAATTAAATGAACAGCATGGCGCCGTTGCGGCTGGCGTCATTTAAGAAGGTCACCACACCACCAATTTCAAACTGTATGTCGCTGCGCAATTGGCTGCGATCCAAGTCCAAAGCCTTCAGGCCCATCTCGCACACCATGAAGCGCACACCCAATTGAGTGCAGGCTTGTAACAGAGTTTCGAATTCGGCGACGGAACGGTCTTGGAAGGCCTGGTTCATGTCTTGACCCGTTTCGAACGGTCCGGTGGTGGGTTGCTTGGTCCAGCCCGGCGCGCCATTTTCATCGGGGCCGAGCAGGGCGCGGGCCGCTTCCATGGTGAAAAATAAGGTCACGTCTGTATCGGTCGCTGCGGCTGCAGACGCCATCACCAGGGCATAGTGCACCTTGTCGAAATCGCCGGAAAAGACAACGACGGACAGTTTGTCGGGACGATCAGAGTTCAAAACTTCCGCCATGCGCCTCACGTATCCTTTTGATGGATGGACAGATCCGTAATGGTGGGATTGTCCCCGCACAGCGGGCAACCGGGGTCGCGCTTGACCTTAATTTTACGCATTTCGGTGGCCAGAGCGTCATAAACCAAAAGCTGTCCGGACATGCTGTCGCCAATGCCAAGCAGTTCTTTGAGAATTTCGGTGGTTTGGAGCGACCCGACGGAGCCGCAAAGCGCACCCAAGACCCCGGCGTCCGCACAGGTTGGAATTTGGCCAGGGGGTGGAGGTTCGCGAAAGATACAGCGATAACACGGACCGTCTTCGTGCCCGCCGGGAAAATTTTTAAACGTGGACAGTTGTCCGTCAAAGCGCAGAATCGCACCGGAAACCAAGGGAATGCGGCTGAAATATGCAGCGTCGTTAACCAAAAAACGGGTAGCGAAATTGTCCGATCCATCCGTGACGAGGTCGTAGTCTTTCATCAGGTCCAGAGCGTTGCCCGCATGGATGCGCTCTTTGTGCATGATCAGATTGACGTCGGGGTTGAGGGCTTTGAGACCGTCTTTGGCGCTTTCGACCTTCGACATGCCGATGCTTGCCGTGGTGTGAACGATTTGGCGTTGCAGGTTGGATAGGTCGACAACGTCATCGTCGACCACGCCAATGGTACCGACACCGGCCGCCGCCAAATACATCAACACCGGAGATCCCAGCCCGCCGGCACCGATGACCAACACCTTGGCGTTTAAAAGTTTGGCCTGTCCCTCTCCGCCGACTTGAGGCAGCAAAATATGGCGGGCGTAGCGCTGAATTTGGTCTTCCGTAAAGTCCATCGTGGCCTCAAATAAGCATTTTTGATTTGAGTTATGGCGTTAAGCCTAAATACATCGTCCTGTTCCGTGCACGCTGGATCAGGATAAATATCCTCTAACACTTTGTTTTAATGGTAACCTTCCATAAGGAAGGCAAGTGCTAAGTTCAGGAACAGGCTGCAGATATGAGTGTACGGGAAACTCAATACAACGCCCACCCCGACTTTCGTCGGAGGGGGCAAAAATGGGGTTAGTCTTGGCCCAAACCTTCGAACAGCGGCGTCGAAAGATAGCGTTCTGCGAAGGATGGCAAGATAACCACGATGGTTTTGCCTTCCATATCCGGGCGCATACCAATTTCCAACGCGGTCGCCAAGGCGGCGCCGGACGAAATGCCGACGGGCAGACCCTCGGTGCGCGCCGCTTTGCGCGACGTAGAAAAGGCCGTTTCATTGCCGATTTGCACGACTTCATCAATTAAGGCGCGATCGAGGACAGCCGGGACAAATCCAACGCCGATGCCTTGGATTTTATGCGGGCCGGGGACGCCGCCCGATAGGATGGCACTGTCTTCGGGCTCGACCGCAATCATTTTCACGGAGGGTTTGCGCGCTTTGAGCACTTCACCGATGCCGGTGAGCGTTCCGCCGGTGCCAACACCGCTGACGACCACATCAACAGCGCCGTCGGTGTCGTTCCAAATTTCTTCCGCCGTGGTGGAGCGGTGAATGGACGGGTTGGACGGGTTGGTGAACTGCTGGAGCATCATATAGCCCTTGGTTGTGTGCAGTTCTTCGGCGCGGTCAATGGCGCCTTTCATGCCTTGGGCCGCCGGGGTGAGTTCGATGTCAGCACCTAAAAAGGCCAACATCTTGCGCCGTTCAATAGACATGCTTTCGGGCATGGTGAGGATCAAGCGGTATCCTTTGGCGGCGCAGACGAAGGCCAAGGCGATGCCGGTGTTGCCGGACGTCGGTTCAACCAACGTGTCGCCAGGCTTGATACGCCCGTCTTTTTCTGCGTCTTCGACCATGGCAAAGCCAATGCGATCTTTGACGGAGGCTAACGGATTGAAGAATTCGCACTTGCCCATGATGATGGCCTTGCAATTCTCCGCGTCCGCCAAGCGCTGGAGTTTAATCAGTGGCGTGGCGCCGATGGTGTCTAAAATACTGTCATAGACGCGCCCGCGGCCGGGGGCTTGTGAGTCTTGTTTGTTGCTCATATGGTCCTTCGCCCTTCCCTAACAGCCCAGCGTAAAATTATATGTTTATGCATTCATGCGCTGTGCTTTAGGCAAAATTTGTAGCGTGGTTTCACCAGTTGGACAACCCCAGGGTTCTTTCGGGAGGTATCTGGTATATTTGTCTGATTAAATGGTGAAATCCAGGCTTTTGCGGCCTTCGCTTTCAATCCCGGATTTGTGGGCACGGTTGCACATGTCGTCGATGGAGACTTGATCGAGTTGTTTCATCACCTCGTTTTGCATCTCCAACCACAAGGGCCGCACCACTTTGACGCCCAGTTCTGAACCCGTTGTTTCTTGTAAAGGATCGTCTGCCGTTTCCATTTTGCGCACGGCACGAACGATATCGCCGATGGAAATGCGTCGGCGTTCACGGGCCAAGCGATAACCGCCGCGTGGGCCGCGAACACCAATTAAGATGTCTTCGCGCACCAGCTGCTGCAGCGCTTGTTCCAAATACCGCCGCGGAATGTCTTGGCGGCGGGTAATTTCCCGGCTTTGTACCGGCTCGCTGCCTGCGTGATAGGCGATATCGAGCACCGCCTCTATGGCAAACAGCATCTTTTTTGATAATCGCAGCATTGTTCCCTGTTACTCCCCGAAATAACTTGCGAGTTACGGCTGTGTGTCGTTGGACGTGGGGGTATTTATCCCCGTCGACCCAAAGCCGCCTGCGCCCCGTTCTGAGGCTTGTAATTCATTGACGTTTTTCCATGCGACGAACATGACCGGAGCCACCACCATTTGAGCGATTCGCATGCCGCGCTCAATGGTGAAGGACTGGGCTCCGTGATTGATGAGAATGACGCCGATTTCTCCGCGATAATCGGCGTCAATGGTGCCCGGTGTATTGAGCACCGTGACTCCGTGTTTGTTGGCGAGGCCCGAACGTGGCCGCACTTGGGCTTCAAAGCCGTCGGGCAAGGCGATGGAAATGCCCGTGGGCACCAAAGCGCGTTCACCGGGTTCCAGCACCAAATCGTTGGAGATCGCCGCCAACAGATCGACACCCGCCGCGCCCGCTGTGGCCTGCGCAGGTAAGGGCAAATCCTTGCCGTGGTCCAGGTGCTGAACGGCGACTTCGATCCGGCTCATGGTTTATCCTTGCGCCTGTTCGTTTGTGTCAGGGGAAATGTGCGCAGCAATGCGTTCGGCCAGCTGGCGCGCGACCGCGCGTTTAGATTGGCTGGGCCAGTCTTCGACACCGGTGCGGCTCACCAAATGTACGGTATTGGCGTCGCCGCCAAAGGTGCCGCTGGCTGGTGAAACGTCATTGGCGCAAATCCAGTCGCAGCCTTTTTTAGCGAGCTTGGTGCGCGCGTGTTCAATCACGGTCTGGGTTTCAGCGGCAAAGCCGACCACCAGCGTGGGGCGGTCCGGTCCGGGTTGGGACAGACCGGCCAAAATGTCGGGGTTTTCGACCATGCTGAGGGTCGGAATGCCCGTATTATCCTTTTTAAGCTTTTGGTCAGCTTGCGAGTCCACGCGCCAGTCGGCGACGGCAGCGGCACAAACGGCGATGTCGGAGGGCAAAGCCGCGTCCACGGCGGCTTTCATGTCGCGCGCACTTTCAACGTTCACAACCGTCATGCCGACCGGTTCAGATAAGCTCACAGGTCCGGACACCAAGGTGACGTCTGCGCCTAAATCGCGCAGCGCCTCGGCAATGGCGTGACCTTGTTTGCCGGAAGAGTGATTGGCGATAAAACGCACCGGGTCGATGGCTTCACGGGTCGGGCCAGAGGTGACAATGGCCTTTTTGCCTTTGAGCGGCGCGTGCCCGTCAAAAAAAACGTCAAGGGCGTCAACCATGGTCGCAGGCTCAGCCATGCGCCCTTCGCCCCATTCTCCACACGCCATGTCGCCTTCGTCGGGACCGATGAACGTTACGCCACGCGCTTTGAGCAGTTCTGCGTTGTCTTGGGTGGCGTCGTGTTCCCACATGCGCACGTTCATGGCGGGCGCGACGATGACGGGTTTGTCGGTGGCCAGCAGCAATGTGGTGGCTAAATTGTTACCGATGCCATGGGCCAATTTCGCCAAGGTGTTGGCAGTGGCCGGCGCAACCAAAAGCACATCGGCTTCGCGGGACAAATTGATGTGGCCCATCTCATGTTCATCGGTCAGCGAGAACAAGTCCGTGTAGACTTTATCGCCCGAAACACTGGCGAGGGTGAGGGGCGTGACGAACTGTTCGGCGGACGACGTCATCACGCAACGCACCTTTGCGCCCGCTTTAATCAGCTGGCGCACAAGGTCGGGAGTCTTATAAGCAGCAATGCCGCCCGTGACGATGAGAAGGACGCGTTTTCCGTTTAGCACGGTGGATATTCCAAAGACAATTCGACGAATTACTAGAAAATGGTGTGATTAAACGTAGTGGCGTAAAACCCACAACGCAAGTGTTAATTAGCCAATTTGGCTACAAATTGATGAAAAAAGGGAAAGGGGGGCTTAAAGCGCAGCAAATCCGAGGGCTGCAACAGCAATGGCTAGTAATAAGATCAGTGGTCCCGTCATACGTTCACGCCGCCGTCCGCGCCCACGCATTTGATCGACGGTATCGGGGTGCAGGCGCAAACCATGGGCATCGAATTGGCTCAAAGCATGTTCAAGGCCATGTACAATTTTTGGCAGGCGCTTGAGGGCGTCTAAACCCTGTTCGGCAGCGTCTTTGATACGTGCTTCGGGGCCGAGGTTGGCGCGCATCCAAGCCTCGATCAGCGGGCGTGCAATCAGCCACATATTGGCGTCAGGGGCCAAGCGCCGTCCAGTTCCTTCGGCCACCAACATGGTTTTTTGCAGCAATAACAATTGCGGCTGGGTTTCCATGTTGAAGGTCTCGGTGATTTGAAACAGCTGTCCCAGCAGGCGCGCGATGGAAATTTCGTTTTGCGGTTTGTCCAAAATAGGTTCAGCGATGGAACGGCAGGCCTGCGTAAACTCGTCGACAGGCTGGTCTGCAGGGATCCAACCCGCTTCGAAATGGACTTCGGCGGCCCGGCGATAATTGCGCCCTAAAAAGCCCATCAGCAATTCGGCCAAGTGAATGCGGGTGGGACGGTCCAAGCGGCCCATAATGCCAAAATCGACAATGGCGATGGCGCCGTCGGGCAGCACAAACAGGTTGCCCGGGTGCATGTCGCCATGGAAAAAACCGTCGCGAAACGCTTGAATAAAAAATGCTTCCGCCGTTTTGCGCAGAATTTCGAGGGTATCGTGCCCTTGGGCTTTGATGGCCTCGATGTCACCGTAGGGGATGCCGTGAACACGCTCTTGGCACATGACGCGCTGTCCGGTGCGCAGCCAATCGATGCGGGGGATAAAGACGTCTGTGTTGCCTTCGAAGTTTTCGCGCATTTCATCAGCCGCAGCGGCTTCGAAACGCAAATCCATCTCCATTTCGACCGAGCGGGCTAGGGTTTGCACGGATTCCACAGGTTTTAAGCGGCGCATTTCAGGGCGGGTGCGTTCCAACAGGCGCGCGCCCCAAAAAAACAGTTCCAAATCGCCTTGGAAGGCCTTTTCGATGCCGGGGCGCAACACCTTGACGGCAACTTCTTCACCGGGCTTTTCGGCGGTGGGTTTTGTCACCGCAAAATGAACTTGTGCGATGGACGCAGCCGCTATGGCATCTTCGTCAAAGCTGACAAACAAGTCGTTGATAGGCTGACCGAATTCGCCTTCAATAGCTTGCTTTGCAAGTTCGCCGGAAAAGGGCGGCAGCTTGTCTTGCAGCTTGGAGAGGTCGGCTGCCACCTCTTCGCCCAAAAGGTCCGAGCGGGTCGACAGCATTTGGCCGACTTTGATGAAGCTTGGGCCCATGTCTTGAAACGCACGGGCCAAGCGTTCACCCGGACGGCCAGGGGCTTTGCGGCTGGAAACCAGTTTGGCGAAAAACACCACGCCGGGGGTGAGCTTGAGTTCTTCCAAAATGAACAAAGCATCGTGGCGCGCCAAGGTGCGCGCGATAGACAAGAGACGAAGAATATGACGCAGTGATTCCAATTAAGGTCCCCGGATTGATCTTATGTGCGCCAGGCGCTGTGAATGCAGGCAATGCCGCCGGTGAGGTTTTCATAACTCACCACATCCAGGCCAGCGTCTTCAATCATGGACTTAAACGTCTCTTGATTGGGGAAGCGGCGGATGGATTCGGCCAAATATTGATAAGACTCCCGGTCATCAGCGACGATTTCACCGATTTTCGGCAGCAAGGAAAAGGAATAGGTGTCGTAAATGTGTGAAAGGCCCGGCACCTGGACCGTGGAAAATTCCAGGCATAAAAAATGTCCGCCCGGCTTTAAGACCCGGCGCGCCTCTGACAGGGCGCGGTCGATATGGGTGACGTTGCGGATGCAAAAGGCAATGGTGTAGGCGTCGAACGTGGCGTCTTCGTAAGGCAGCTCTTCGGCGTTGCCTTGTTGGAACTGGATGCCCGACAGCAGTCCCTTGTCGATGGCGCGATCGCGTCCGACGGCCAGCATTTCATCGTTGATGTCGTAAACCGTGACATCGTCCCCGCCTTTGTTCATATATTTAAAGGCAATGTCTCCGGTGCCGCCGCCGACGTCTAACAGCTTTTGTCCCGCATGCGGGCGTAGCTTTTCGATCAAACGGTTCTTCCACAGGCGATGGACACCCATGCTCATGAGATCGTTCATGATGTCGTATTTAGACGCTACGGAATCGAACACGCCGCGCACCATGTCGGCTTTTTCTTCCGCGCGCACGGTTTTGAAGCCGAAGTGGGTGGTTTCCCCAGCTTCGGTTTGTGGCTGTTCGTGTGTGTTTGTATCGCTCATGGGGGGGACATTACTCCGAACTGGACGCGGATAAAAGGACTTCGTAAGCTGCTCTGATTATGCCCGAACTTCCTGAAGTCGAAACCGTGAAAAGAGGCCTCGCCCCCGTGATGGAGGGGGCTGGTTTCGTGCGTGTTGAGGTGCGCCGGCCCGATCTGCGCCGGCCCTTCCCCAAAAACATGGTCAAACGGCTGGAAGGCACAGAAATCTTGAAAGTTGGCCGTCGCTCGAAATATCTACTAGTCGATACAAGCCGCGATGAAACGCTCATTTGGCATTTGGGCATGAGTGGGCGAGTCCGGATCTATGCGCCGGGTGACGACATGCCCAAACCCGGCAAGCACGACCACGTTGAATTTGAACTGACTAATGGGTCAGTCATAGTTTTTACGGATCCCAGACGCTTCGGACTGATGGATTTGTGCGGGTCAGAGAACCTTCAGGATCATCCGCTGATTAAGGTCATCGGACCTGAGCCTATCGGAAATTCATTTTCGGGCCCGGTCTTGGCGGAGAGGCTTAAGGGTAAAACACAAGGCATTAAACAAGCCATCATGGATGCGCGGGTGGTGTGCGGTGTCGGCAATATATATGCGTCGGAAAGTTTGTTTCGCGCAGGCCTGTCGCCCAAACGCAAGGCAGGCACGGTTCAAGGTGGGCGCGCGGAAAAACTGGTGCGTGCAATTAAAAACGTTCTGGATGAAGCTATTCATGCAGGCGGGTCGACTTTGCGCGACCATCGTACCACGGACGGAGAACTGGGCTATTTCCAGCACAATTTTGCGGTTTACGACCGTGAAGGCCAAGCGTGTCCGGGCTGTGATTGTGATATTTCCAAGACAAAAGGCATTCAACGCTTGGAACAAGGGGGGCGGTCCACTTATTATTGTCCGCGCAAACAACGTTGATTCTTTTAAAAGCCCGCCCGAAAGGCGTCTTGATGCTGAAATCGCTATTTCCCATCGCTTTGGCCACGGCTCTGCTGCTCAGCAGTCCTGTGATGGCTGCCGATGCACTGTTTTCGACAGCCATTGAAGACTTGCCCTTGATGGAGGGCATGGTCGAACACGCAGACGCGGTGCAGTTTTCCACCTCTGCGGGGCGCATTGCCGAAGTGATCGTGGACGCGCCCTATTCCAAAGACGCCGTTTTAGCCTTTTATAAAGACACCCTGCCCCAGTTGGGCTGGACCGCCCTGGACCTAACAGAATTCAAGCGCGAGGGTGAGGTGTTGAAACTGACCATAGAGACCCAGGGCTCTAGCGTGGCGGTGCGCTTTGTTTTGGCCCCACACGAATAAATGCCGACAATAATAATAAATGAAACCTCCCCCAACCCGAACACCCAAAAGGACCCATCCTATGGATGCTGTTGTTGATATGAGCGAATACCAAACCATCCTTACCGATATTGAAGGCCAAGTGGGCCTGATCACGTTTAACCGGCCCGAGGCCCTGAACGCGCTGAATTCACAGATGATTACGGAAATGGGCCATGCCCTGGACGCGTTTGAAGCGAACGATGATATTCACGTGATTGTTCTGACGGGCTCTGAAAAGGCGTTCGCTGCGGGTGCTGATATTAAAGAGATGGCGGATAAATCCTTTAACGACGCTTATATGGGTGACTTTATCTCTGGTCCTTGGGATCGCTTGTCGACCTGTTATAAGCCCGTCATTGCTGCCGTGTCCGGCTTCGCGTTGGGTGGCGGGTGTGAAATGGCGATGATGTGCGATTTGATCATTGCGTCCGACACGGCCAAATTTGGCCAGCCGGAAATTACCCTGGGTATTGTGCCGGGTATTGGCGGCACGCAACGCCTGACCCGCGCCGTGGGCAAGGCCAAAGCCATGGATATGGTGCTGACGGGCCGCATGATGGACGTGGAAGAAGCCGAGCGCGCCGGTCTGGTGGCGCGCATTGTGCCGAAAGATGATTTGATGACCCAAGCCATGGAAATGGCGGCCAAAATTGCGACGTTCTCACGCTCGACCGTCAAGATGGCAAAAGAATCCGTGAACCGTGCCTTTGAAAGCACCCTGAACGAAGGGGTGCGCTATGAACGACGCTTGTTCCACTCGTGCTTCGCTACGTTTGATCAAAAAGAGGGCATGAATGCCTTTATTGAAAAGCGCAAACCAAAGTTTGAAAACCGCTAGGGCGAAACCCACTTAAAAAACGTCAAAAAACTGTTGCATAGAGGCTTGACGGAACCCCGGGAGCCCTTTATAAACCGCGCTTCCGTTCGAACATGCGTTCAACGCAAAGGTTAAAAAGAAAATGGCTAATCACAAGTCCGCTAAAAAGCGTATCCGTCAGACCGCCCGTCGCACCGATGTGAACGGCGCGCGTCGCTCCAGCATTCGCACCGCCATCAAAAAGGTGGAAGCCGCGATCATCGCTGGTGACAAAGAAACTGCTGCTTCCGCATTGAAGGCTGCTGAGCCCGAAATGATGCGCGGCGCGCAACTGGGTGTGTTCCACAAGAACACCATGTCCCGCAAAGTTTCGCGTTTGTCGGCAAGCATCAAAGCTTTGGGCTAACTCTGGGCTAAGCCCCAAAGCTTCGTCTTTGACGGTCGGACCCCGGTCCGCAAAAGTTTAAAACCGCACCGCTTTTTCGGTGCGGTTTTTTGCGTGTTGTTGGAACGGAGTGCTCGATTTAAAGTTGTACTGAATTTAGAGCTATTTCCGCCCTGTTTGCGAAGGTGTGACGAAGTGCACTGAAGCGTCTTTTAAGGCGGCGTAAAGTATTCATGCATAGGCTAGTCTGATTGGCCTATGGATGGCTTGTGAATCCGAATGTGGGGTTTGGCGAGCGTTAAAATACCCATATATGGTGGTTTTGTATAATCCGTGTGAAGGGTGTGATTTATCCCAGTTTTCCCCCGTTTTTGGTGCACATGTGGATAGCGGGCATGGATTGAATAGGGGTCTATGAGTCAAGCCCATTTTTTTTAAATATCTACACCCCGACGGCTTGAATCCACGCCCACAGCCCTCTAGTATCCAACTCGTCACGGGGCAGGGACCGACTGCACCAGTAATGTCGAAAATATTCATTCAGCTTATGAAGTCTGGATTGTTGTTTTCTAAACCCTCCGCACAATAAAAAGGATGGAGGGGATGGGGGTTTTACTTGTGTGGTTAAATAAAACCTCTGCGACCAACAATAATAAATTTATAGCTCTTGACCCTCTTGTGGGCAGTCTGGTGACTTGATCTGTACATAGCACTGCACAGTTCATGGGTCGCCTTTGGGTGGTAACGTTCTTTTTTGAGGCACTGACTAAATGTGTTTAATAAATTTGTTGGCGGCATGGCCGAATAAAGATTTTTGCGTGCGGCCAACGCAACCGGGGACCGATGTCCTGTCGATCTGGGGGGCCCAACGATGAACGGCGCAAATGTTGACGCCCATGTGGCCGAACAATGGGACGATGTCCTAACCAGCCTGCGCGGTGAAGTGGGTGAAGCCGCTTTCCAAAGCTGGCTGAAGCCCATGACCGTGCGCGAAATAATCGACGGTCAGGTGCGCATTTCCGTACCGACCCGTTTTATGAAGGACTGGGTGCAGGCACACTACGCCGACCGTCTGGGTGAGCTGTGGAGCACGCTGAACGCCGCGATCAAAGAGGTCGATGTGTTCGTTCAAGCGGAATACGGCCAAGACGATGCAAAAAAAGCGGCAAAAGCTGCCGCAGAGCGGGAAGACGCGGCCGCCGAAAACACCAACCCTGCACTGACGCAATTGGCACAAAGCCCCAAAGGCTCGCCTCATGTGCCCACAACGCGCCCGGCGGCTCCGGCTGCGGGTTCAGCGAACGAGGGCAGCTTGGACATTTCCGCGCCGCTCGATCCGCGCTACACCTTTGACAACTTCGTCGTGGGCAAACCCAACGAATTTGCGTACGCGGCCGCCAAGCGCGTTGCCGAAAGCCCCAACGCACAGTTCAACCCGCTGTTTTTGTACGGCGGTGTTGGCTTGGGCAAAACCCACTTGATGCACGCCATCGCCTGGCACATCCGCGAACAAGACCCGGCGCGCACGGTGATCTACATGTCAGCGGAAAAATTCATGTACCGCTTCATTCGGGCACTGCGCGAACAAAACACCGTAGATTTCAAAGATCAGTTCCGCAATGTGGACGTTTTGATGATTGACGACGTGCAATTCATTTCCGGCAAGGACTCGACCCAAGAAGAGTTTTTCCACACCTTCAACGCGCTGGTGGACCAAGGTCGCCAGATCGTGATTTCGGCGGATAAATCCCCGTCCGATTTGGAAGGCATGGAAGACCGTCTGAAGTCTCGTCTAAACTGCGGTTTGGTGGCCGACATTCACGCCACCACCTATGAATTGCGCTTGGGCATTTTGCAAACCAAGTCCGAACGCATGGGTGTTGATGTGCCCTCCAAAGTCATGGAGTTTTTGGCGCACAAAATTACCTCCAACGTGCGTGAGCTCGAAGGCGCTTTGAACCGCGTTGCGGCGCATGCCTCTTTGGTCGGTCGCGACATCTCGTTGGAAACCGCGCAAGACGTTTTGCACGATTTGATCCGGGCACACGATCGCCGGGTGACCATCGAAGAAATCCAGAAAAAAGTCGCGGCGCACTTCAACATCCGCACGTCGGACATGCACTCGGCCCGTCGCGCCCGCTCCGTCGCCCGCCCGCGCCAAGTCGCCATGTATCTGGCCAAGCAACTCACCAGCCGTTCGTTGCCTGAGATTGGGCGCAAGTTCGGTGGTCGCGATCACACGACCGTGATGCACGCGGTGAAAAAAGTCGAAGAGCTACGCGAACGCGACGCCACCTTCGCCGAAGACGTAGAGTTGCTGCGGCGTATGTTGGAAGGCTAAAGAGCCTCAACTGAGAAGATATACAATGGGCGGGTCAATGCTTTTGACCCGCCCATTTTGCTTATTCATAGCACACTATTAATTCTCAACAGGATCTCCCAAACCTGCCTTGACCATGCGGTCGCGCACGGTGTGGAGCTTGTCCATGAGGGCGGGTTCTGCGGCTCCGTAAGCGTCTTCATCCGTGGTGCGGTTGACCACGATGCCGAGCAATTCCGTAATCGCGTTGCCGATGGAGTTTTGGCTGATGGTGACGATGTAGTTGCCGCTGTCGTCGCGATATATCACCTGTTTGTAAGCCGGGCGCCAGCGGATGTCGTTGGCAAACTGCGGATCCATCTTGATGCGGTCGCGGATTTCTTTGGCGACGCGGTGAAAATCGTTGTTGAACATCAACACGTTGTCGACTTGACCCGGGAAGTATAAATCTTGCGGAACGCCGCCGCCGGGGTTGGCAACCAGGGCAAAAAACGCACGATAGAAATCAAGAAATCCTTTTAAGATAGCATCATATTCACGCCAGAATTGGGCCTCGACTATGCCGCTGAGCCCGCCTTTGACTTGCCAGCTGGGAAGACCCTGGGGATAGCCCGTGGCTTTCAGCGTACCGCACATGGGGTCTAGGGGCTCCAAGATTTGCAGATCCAGCACACCCATGAATTTGCGGTACACGTCGCTTAAATGATAGAGGAACAGGCTGTGGTGCCCGCCGTCGGTCAAGTTTGGGTTGTCCGGATCGGCCGCAGGGGCGTTTTGCAGCTGGTCTTGGCCGAACGCGATGAAGTGATTGTGGATCATGCGAATGGTGGGCACGCCGGGTTTGGCCAAGGGCCACGTGGCGTCCAGGCTCGCCTCGCCGCACATGATCAGGTTTTTTTCCGGGTCTGGGTAAATTTCGGCCATGTATTCGATAATGGTGCGCGAAATGCGGCTGAACACGTGGCTTTCACGATCAGACAATTGATCGCGGCGCACCGGACGGCCCAGGGGATCGAGGATGCGTTGGGACGTGTCCAAGATCACCGACGTGTCGAATTCGAGACTGTGCCCAATGGCCTTGCGATACATTAAAAAGTCTTCGGGGCTGCGCATCAACCCGTTGTCCAGCGCCAGATTGCGCAAGTTGGCGGCGGAGTTGAAAAACTCAACAGCCGTCATGCCTTCGGGGACGTCTAGGGGGATTTTACGGTGGGGTGTCATAACTTCGCGGGGAAAACCGATACTCATGCATTGTTCCTTAAAGCGCGTATCGGGGAGGCCGCGTGTTTCATTAGCTTACTGGCATATACACAATGGTAAAGGGGTTTTTGCTGCCTACCACCGAAAACATTGTCATTCCTGCGAAGGCAGGAATCCATGGGCGTGTGCTCAAAAGTGATCGTTAGAGACATGATTCTGAGAGGCCCATAGGCTCCTGCCTGCGCAGGAGCGACGGAGTTTGTTGTGATGCTACGGCCACTCTCTTGTGTGGTTTCCTAGGTGCTTGTTCGTATAATAGTTGTGCGATTCGCACTTAAGGAGGCCGTCTTGAAATACGCAATTGTTTTGACCGTTTTGTACATCGTGGCCCTCATTAGCGGTTTGTTTTGCCTCAATGTTGTTCCCAGTACTGCCAATGAATGGGGTGATTTTTTAGCTGGATTTGTAGCACCAGTTGCGCTGGGCTGGTTTATATGGACGCTCGCCCTACAGCGTCAGGAATTAGAGTTGCAGCGCAAAGAGATGAAGCTGACGCGTGGTGTCTTGGAAGATCAGGCCGAGATGCAGCTAAAATCTGCGAAGGCGATGCTGGAGGCCAATAAAATTGCAGCGAGTACATTATTTGCAGAGAGTGTAGGCCGACGGGAAAATTTATTTGACCAATATATTCAGGTGATTGGGGACGTTATGCCTAACCTTAAGTCGAGTACTGAAGATCCTGCAATGGACTTAGGGCTTGGATTAATACGGCCAGATTCTGTTAGTTCCGCAATAAGTTATTTTGATCATCTGCTGACAAATGGGATTGGTGCTGAAGATCAAAATTTGACGGACCAGCAGTTGGCGGCCCTTAAGTATTATACACATACATTTTCAAGATTTAGAGATGAGGCATACAAAAATGATCGTTTAATGGACGTGTTCGGTCCATACCATGATTTATGGGGAAAAATCCGCGCTTTTCTGGGCGAAGAAGGTGTTGATTACTAGAAACGGTGACGTCATTCCCGCGAAAGCGGGAATCCAGGGCGACACGAAGACTGTGCTGCACCGCCCCTGGGCTCCCGTTTTCACGGGAGCGACGTGTTGAAGTAAGCTCTTGGCAAACGCCGCACGAATCGCCAAATGATGCTTTTTTGACGGCTTGGCTCAACCGCTATCTATTGCCAGCAATTCGACCCCCATAACCATCTGATATTACGCCTGTATTCAACCCCAGCTAGCTTTAAGAAATCGCTTCGGGTTTGGGGGTGTTTTGCTATAATGGGCGACCTTTTTTAAGGGGAGGATTCGGGGGCGATTTCCGATCCGTTTTTGTGCGTTATCCGAAACTTGATTTTCGGGCGTTCGGTGCACAAATCCTAAGTCTTCCCGTCAGATGTCTGTGGGCGCGAAAGTGGATGCGCGCAACCTGTGTAGAAAGTTTGAGTTGGACAAGATATGAAGCTGATCATCGAAAGAGCCGCCCTGTTGAAATCCCTGGGCCACGTGCAAAACGTCGTTGAACGCCGAAACACCATTCCCATCCTCTCCAACGTGAAAATGACCGCAGGCGACGGCAAGCTCAGCCTCAACGCCACGGATATGGATTTGGACATTGTCGATGCCACCGACGCCCAAGTGACCGAGCCCGGCGAAACCACAGCGCCCGCGCACACGCTTTACGAAATTGTCCGCAAGCTTCCCGACGGGGCCGAGGTCGAACTGGACGCCACGTCCGGCGACGGCCAAATGGTTCTGCGCTCGGGCCGCTCACGCTTTACCCTGTCGTGCTTGGCGCCGGGTGATTTCCCGGTGATGAGCGGCGGCGATTTGCCCGTGAACTTCGGCTTGGCCGCCATTGAGCTGAAAGAGCTCATCGACAAAACCCGCTTTGCCATCTCCACCGAAGAAACCCGCTATTACCTCAACGGCATCTACCTGCACGCCGCAGAAGAAAACGGCCAGCCGGTGCTGCGCGCGGTGGCGACAGACGGTCACCGTCTGGCGAGTTCCGACGCGGAACTGCCGGACGGCGCGGGCGACATGCCTGGCGTGATCGTGCCGCGTAAAACGGTGAACGAGCTGCACAAGCTTATTGAAGAAACCGAAGCCGAAATCCGGGTGTCGCTGTCCGAAGCCAAGGTTCAGTTCGCGTTTAACGGCGTGGTGCTGACGTCGAAACTGATCGACGGCACGTTCCCCGACTACGAACGCGTCATTCCGCAGGGCAACGACAAAGAAATGAAGGTCGCGCGCAAACCGTTTGCAGAGGCTGTGGACCGGGTGTCCGCCATCTCCACCGAAAAATCCCGTGCGGTGAAGCTGACGCTGGATAACGGATCGTTGGTTTTGTCGGCCTCCAGCCCCGAAAGCGGCAGTGCGACGGACGAGCTGGAAACCGATTACGCCGGCGAGCGTTTGGAGATCGGCTTTAACTCCGCATATCTCTTAGAAATCATGCGTCAACTCGAAGGCGACGACATCACCATGTCGCTGTCTGACGCCGCATCGCCGACCATCATTCGTGAAGACGGCGATGAAAACGCACTCTATGTGCTGATGCCCATGCGCGTCTGATATCGCGCGACGCATCTCGAATAAGGCAAACGTCGAACGTGACACAGAATCAAGCCGTGGTTGGCTTCGATAGCCCAGATGATTCCTTAAGCGGTGCTCAAGACAGCACCCCGGGACGGCTGGCCTGCGCACGATTGACGCTGACAAACTTTCGCTGTTACGACCATGTCCGTCTGGAACCGGGGGTTCATCCGGTTGTTTTGACCGGCGCCAACGGTGCGGGCAAAACCAATGTGTTGGAAGCGTTGTCGTTCTTGATTCCGGGCTCAGGCCTGCGCCGGGCCAAACTGTTGGACGTGGGCCGGCGCGAACCGGGCGAAGACCAAGGCCGCCCCTGGGCTGTCGCGGCAGAGCTCGCCGGTGGTGTGGCCCCGGTGAAAATCGGCACGGGCCTGCAGGCGGACACAGGGGCTAAACGCGTGGTGCACGTGGACGGCGAAACTCAAAAGGCCCAGTCGGTTTTGAGCCAGCACTTCGCGGCGCACTGGCTGACGCCGCAAATGGATCGCTTGTTTTTGGACGGCTCTCAAGAACGCCGCCGCTTTTTGGACCGCTTGGTCTTCGCGTTTGATCCGGCCCATGCGGGACGGATTACGTCCTATAACCATGCCCTGCGCGAACGCGCGCGGCTGTTGGCGGACGGCAAAAATGACGATGCCTGGCTGTCTGCTTTGGAAGACACCATGGCGACCCGCGGCATGGCCGTGGCGGCCGCGCGCTTGCACGTGGCCGAACGTTTGGCCGCCGCCTGCACCGAAACGTCGAGCCTGTTCCCGGCGTGCGCACTGGCCATCGATGGTTTAGCCGAAGGCTGGGTGCATGAACTGCCCGCCTTGGAGGTCGAAGACCGCCTGCGCGCTGCGCTGAAAACCTCACGCACCCGCGATGCCCAAGCGGGCGGTGCGGGTGGCGCCTTAGAAGGCCGTCTGCCGCACCAGTCCGATTTGCTGGTGACCCACGCGGCCAAGTCTATGCCCGCGTCGCAATGTTCGACGGGGGAGCAAAAAATGTTGTTGGTGGGCTTGGTTCTGGCCGCCGCACGCCTGAGCGCGTCCGACGAAGGCCGTGTCCCCGTTTTGCTGATGGACGAGGTCGCGGCACACTTAGACCAAGACCATCGTGAAGCTTTATTTAGCGAAGTCCTGGCGCTCGGCTGTCAAGCGTGGTTCACCGGAACCGATGCGGGGTTGTTTAGCCCGCTTACAAACGAAGCCCAATTTTACACCGTGGCGGATGGCTCCGCCCTGCCCTTAACCTGATTGAGACCAAAATGAACGATCAAACCGAAGACCAAAACACACAAGAAAATGGCAACGCTGCCGATTATGATGCGGATTCCATTAAGGTTTTGAAAGGTCTGGAAGCCGTGCGCAAGCGTCCGGGCATGTACATCGGCGACACCGATGACGGTACCGGCCTGCACCACATGGTCTATGAGGTGGTGGACAACGGCATTGACGAAGCGTTGGGTGGTTGGTGCGATCTGGTCACCGTGGCCTTGAACGCGGACGGTTCGGTCACCGTCACGGATAACGGGCGCGGCATTCCGGTGGACATGCACGCCGAAGAAGGCGTGTCGGCGGCAGAGGTCATCATGACCCAGCTGCACGCGGGCGGTAAGTTCGACAGCAACTCCTATAAAGTCTCCGGCGGTTTGCACGGTGTGGGCGTGTCGGTGGTCAACGCTCTGTCCGATTGGTTGGAGCTCACCATTCATCGCGACGGCAAAGAACACACGTGTCGCTTTGAACATGGCGATACGGTGAAATCTTTGGAAGTCGTCGGCGACAGCCCGGTGTTAGACGATGGCAAGTTTTATACCGGCACCGCCGTGACGTTCCACCCGTCCGCCGCAACGTTCACCATGACCAACTTCGATTTTGCCACCTTGGAACACCGCCTGCGTGAATTGGCGTTTTTGAATTCCGGGGTGCACATGATCTTGTCCGACGAACGCCACGTGGACAAAAAAGAAGTGGACCTGCATTACGAAGGCGGCTTGATCGAATTTGTCAAATACTTAGACCGCGCTAAATCGGCCCTGATCGGCGAAACCATTTCCGTCACGGGTGAAAAAGACGACATCGGCGTGGAAATGTCCATGCAGTGGAACGACAGCTATCACGAACAAACGCTCTGTTTCACCAACAACATTCCCCAACGCGACGGCGGCACGCACTTGGCGGGCTTTCGCGGTGCGTTGACGCGCACCATCAACAACTATGTGAAATCTTCGGGCATCGCGAAAAAAGAAAAGGTCTCGCTGACCGGCGACGACGCGCGCGAAGGCTTGACGTGCGTGGTCTCGGTCAAAGTGCCGGATCCCAAGTTCTCGTCCCAAACCAAAGATAAATTGGTCAGCTCCGAAGTGCGCCCCGTGGTGGAAAGCGTTCTGTCCGAAGGCTTGGACCGTTGGTTCGAAGAGCACCCGGGTGAGGCCAAACAGGTCATTGGCAAAATCGTCGAAGCCGCCGCCGCACGCGAAGCCGCGCGCAAGGCCCGCGAGCTGACCCGGCGCAAGGGTGTGTTGGACATCACGTCGTTGCCGGGCAAGTTGGCCGATTGCCAAGAACGCGATCCGGCGAACTCTGAACTGTTTATTGTCGAGGGTGATTCAGCTGGTGGCTCCGCCAAACAAGGGCGTGATCGCTCCAACCAGGCGATCTTGCCGTTGAAGGGTAAAATCTTGAACGTGGAACGCGCACGTTTCGACAAAATGTTGAGCAGTGCGGAGATCGGCACATTGATCGCCGCCATGGGCACAGGCATCGGGCGCGAAGATTTCGACGCGGACAAATGCCGCTACCACAAAATCATCATTATGACCGATGCTGACGTGGACGGCAGCCACATCCGCACACTGTTGCTGACGTTCTTCTACCGCCAAATGCCCGAACTCATCGACCGCGGCTTCTTGTATATCGCACAGCCGCCGCTGTACCGGGTCAAGCGCGGCAACTCGGAAGTCTATTTGAAAGACGATCAAAGCTTGGAAGACTATCTGTTCAACACGGCCGTCGATGAAGGCACGGTGTTTACAGGCTTTGACGGCAGCCAAGTGGCTGGGCAAGATCTCCGCGCCCTGGTCGAGGAGGCACGGGTCGCACGCAGTTTGTTGATGGACATCGCCAAGCACGTTCCGCTGCAAATGGTGGAACAAGCCGCCATCTTGGGCGCGCTCAATCCACAAGTGCTGACCGATGCCGAGCACGCAAATGAAGTGGGTGAATACTTGGCCCACCGCCTGGACGCCATGGAAGACGAATTGGAGCGCGGCTGGCACGGAAAAGTCCTGGACGACGGCGGTCTGGAGCTGTCGCGCACCTTGCGCGGTGTCACGGAAACCCACGTGTTGGACGCTGCCGTTATCAAAAGTGCGGAAGCGCGGCGCCTAGACGAAATGGCGGGCACGCTGCAAAAGACTTACATGAAGCACGGCACGCTGACGGCCAAAGAAAAGGACCATGTCATTACGGGGCCTGTGGATTTGATCGACCGTGTCACCGAAATGGGCCGCAAGGGCTTGGCGGTCCAACGCTACAAAGGCTTGGGTGAAATGAACCCCGACCAATTGTGGGAAACCACGTTGGATCCCAACGTGCGCATCTTGTTGCAAGTCAAGGTCGAACATTCTGAGGACGCAGGCGAAGTGTTCTCGACCCTCATGGGCGACAACGTGGAACCGCGCCGCGACTTCATTCAAGACAACGCGCTGAAGGTTGCGAACCTGGACGTTTAAACCCTGGACGTCACATAACGTCCAGGGCTGATCCGTGCATTATTTCTTTGGCGCAGGCATCACCGGAACAACCGGCTGGGAGGCTGGCTTTTGCGGCTGTGTTTGTGTGACGGCGGGGTGGGTGAAGGTGAAGGTTGGTGTGGCTTCCCCACCGCTTCCACCGACGGGTCCGGCGACGGCTGCTTTGCATGGTGCGGACGCTTTGTCTTTGCTCACGTTCAACCAAATTCCCCGATAACCGATGGCGATGGGCCGCGCGAAGGAGCGGCGCATGCCAACTTGGCCGGAACTTGCGGAGGTAATCTGCAAACCGGCACCGGGAGACGTGCGCGCCATAATCGTGCTCAAGTGCGTGTTCGCCGTTTCGATCTGCGAGAGGATATCTAGGTTGCCAGGGTGTTGGGGGGCTTGCTCTTGCTCTTGCCCTGGCGCGGGGTCTTGAGCTGCTTGTGAACCTGTGCCCGCCCCGCCATCAGCGCCACCATCCGCCCCGCCATCCGGTGCGGGTTGGGGGGCGGGCTCTGGTTCTGCTTCTGGTGCTGGTGCTGGTGCAGTTTCGGGCTGCTTGAAGATGCGCGGATCGATGACGCTGAGATCCAGACCCAGGGCATTGGTTGTGTCCAGGTTGACAGAAATGTCGATGGATCGGGTATAGAACACTTCCGTGACACCGATCATCCACAATCCGTCAGACTTGTTTTTCACGTCACCATTTTCGCTTAGGGACATTTTGCGGTTCATGGGGAGCTTGGTTTTGTCGTCTGGATTGTCAAGAACCCGGCCTTCGTCCACCAGCATGGGCATGCGACCCTTAAGGGCTTCGCAGAGTTCGATGCTTTTGTTGGTGAGTGTTGGGAACGTGTTCAACAAAGGCAAGCTTAAGGATTCTGCGACGGGTATTTTGAGGGTCACGCTTTTGGTGCGCGAAAACAAACTGCCCAATTGACCCGTGAAGGCTTCCGTCGGGATCAGAACTGACAGGTCGCCCTTGTTAATGGTGGTGCTCAAGAAGTCTGGGAAGGCAACCAACCGCAACCGTTTTAAGTCGCGGGCCGCAGGTGAAGTGAATATGTTGCAGTTGTCTGGATTACCGGTGCACGACAGGCTGGCTTGCGGGACCAGGGCTGGTGGCGGGTTGGCGTTTTCTTCGGCGCCCGCCGGAAGAGAGACGGAAGCCCCGGTGGATAAGGGATAGCTGCTGCGGTTGGTGTAATAGTTTTTCAGTTCGGTGTTCAGGTTTGCATGTGCGCCAAGCAAGCTGATGGGCATATAGCCTTTCTCAGCAATGATCTGCTGCGCGGTTTGAGGCGGTTCCGTGATGTAAATGTCGCCAACTTGAAAGTCTTCGCGCGGTGGAAACACAACATTAACCTGAAGTTCGCGGATTTGTTTAAACCACTCTTTGGAAACAAACCCCGGTTCGTTGACTGTGTTGTGTAGGCAGGCGCTGAGCGTGCTTGCGCACGCAATCAGTAAAACGAGTTTCGGTCGCATTGAACCAATTCCTCCCTTGGGTTGGCACGTCCCTCTAGATAGTCCTACAAACCATATCGCAACTTTTAATTGCTGTACACTTGCGCGTGTTATAGATATTAATGCTCGTTGAACATGTATCAAAATAGTAAATGTGATCCAGTGTTCACAATCTGCGGGTGAGTTGCGTCTTGTATTGAGGTTGAAAATGCAATGACACAAGGAGCGAAGCAAATGGCCCAAGGAAAGGTGCACATTCGGATACGAGGGGGTCTCGCATCCCTGACGGCGGTATTGATTTTAAGCGCGTGCGCGGCCACGGGATGGGTGTCGCCCTATGATGCGACCATCGACAAAGGCATTACACAGTATGCTGTGGATTTGCAAGAACACATGGTGTTGCAGGTCTTGCAAAAACAACAACCCGGATACGTCTACAAACAAGACCTGCCGTTTTTCGCTAAGCAACAAGCCACCTTGGGTGGGTTGATTATGCGCGCTGAAACGTCTGACCCGGGCAAGGGCTGTGCCTTGTCAGACGCTGCGGTGTCCACCTTCGGGGACAAATTACCCAGCGCCTTGGGCGCGGCCATGAAGAACTACAATCCCAAGGGGGATGGCTGTAGCGTGATTTTGTTGAAAAATGTGCGCGCGCAATTGGATCAAATTGCGCTGTTGGAAAAAACCATGAAGGGCCTGAACCAGGCGGCGGCGACGGATGCAGTTAAAATTTCCAACCAAGCCGTTCGCGCGGTTTTGTCTTTGGAAGCTTTGAAGAAAAAAGGACTTAAGAAATGAAGGTATCGGTCGAAGACGTCTTTTTCTCCATGATGGATGCGGGGGCATCCTCGTTTGGCGACAACTGGCCGGAGGTCGCCACGTATGCCGAAACCGAGTTTAAAAAAATGGCACAGCAAATCTCCGACATCGCCAACAACGTGACCGCCAACGCCAAGGACCCGGCGCAGGGTTATGACGCCCAAGCGGGAAAAATCCTCATGGATATGCAGCGCATCTCCACCATCAGCGTGTTGGTCGCCATGTCGGCCATGACCATGATTATGGTGGAACAAGCCGTCAATGCCATGTTGGACGCCGTTAAAGGGGCCGTCGGTGGGGTGCTGACGACGATTTTATAACCCGCAGAAGGCTTGCACTTGCACGCTGAGCTGAGTAGGGTAAACAAAAGTTTACTCATTTAGGGGATAAGAATGCGCTCCGGGGAAAAGACCAAGGCGAATATCAAGCGTGCGGCCTTGGCGTTGTTTGTCGAAAAAGGTGTGGACGGTTGCGGCATGCGCGACATTGCCAAGGCTTCGGACATTACCGAAGGGGCCATATACCGCCATTTTTCCGGCAAAGAAGACCTGGTCTGGCGCCTGTTCGCCGACAACTTCGAACATTTCGCGGGTGAGCTCGACGCGCTGCAAGCCCAAGAATCCTCCACGGCGGCGAAAATCGAAGCCATGGTCCAAGGCTTCTGCCGTTTCTATGACGAAGACGAAACCTTGTTTCGGTTCCTCTTGTTGGTGCAGCACGGTCAACTCGACAAAGTCACCGATGACATGGCCAGCCCGATTTCTGTTGTGATGGGTGTTCTTCAAGCGGGAATTGACCAGGGCGAAACCCTGCCCGACCCGACCGAAGGTACGGCTTGGGTCATGGGCATTGTGCTGCAAACCGCCACGTTTAAAATTTATGGACGGTTGAGCGGCCCCTTGTCGGCACGCGCATCATCTCTGGCCGGCGCCTGTCTCGACGCGTTGGGCATCTAAACGCCTGACCTCAAAATATCCGACAGATCGACACTTCATGCCATCATGAGGTGTGTGTTTGCGCGTGCCCTTGACGATGAGGAGATACGCTCTTCATATAATAAACGTTTACTTATTTATGAGGTGCTGTCGCCTCTTTGATCTGAAGTCATCCGTGAGATGAGGTGGATATAAGGGGGCTTAAGATGGACGCGTTTGGCTGTAGGGCTGTTGATGTTCGCCTATGTGAATTTGAGTGTGCGTCAGCGGTTTCATGGCTCGGCCCTGTTCCAAGGCCCAAGTGTGGACGCGGAAATTTATGCGTATTCTGTGGCGTGGTTGGTTTTTGCCGGGGCAATGATGGGGTATGGATTGCAGCGCATTTTGCCGGTGTTGAGCAAAGTGGCGTTGGGGCTGTTGGGCGTCACCGCCATAAAAGTGTTCTTGTTTGACGTGGAAACGTTGAATTTGCTCTATCGCGCGCTGTTGTTCTTGGCGCTGGGCGGATCGTTAATCGCCTTGGGATTTGTCTATCAGCGCATGGTTCGCCAGGAACAAGCGTGAAATTCGTGCAGAAATTTATGGCCTGTTAAGTGTGTATGGCGCATATAAACAGCCATGAGCGGACAAAAGAAAAAAGATGCCAAGTTCTTCGAAGATGGCGAACGCCCTTCAGGCCCACGGTGGAAACGCTTGGCCTATTGGGGGGCGGTGGCCTTGGTTTGGGGCATCGTTTTCACGGCGGTGGGCGCGGTTTATATCGCGTGGGACTTGCCCGATGTGGACGAAGCCATAGCGGCCACGCGCAAACCCAACATCCGCATCGTGACCCGTTCGGGTGTGGAACTGGCCCGGCGCGGTGATCGGTATGGTGAGCCGGTATTGTTGGAAGACGTGCCGCCCGAGCTTCCCCACGCGATTTTATCGACCGAGGACCGACGTTTTTACGATCACTTCGGCATTGACCCCATCGGCATCGCACGCGCCATGTGGGTGAACATCAAGGCGGGCGGCATTCGCCAAGGGGGCTCGACCCTGACCCAACAAGCGGCGAAAAACTTGTTTTTGACGCCCAAGCGCACCATTAAACGCAAACTTCAGGAAGTCGTGCTGTCGCTCTGGTTGGAAGCGAAATTTACTAAGGACGAAATCCTCACGATTTATTTGAACCGGGTCTATTTCGGTCAAGGCACATACGGCGTGGACGCGGCGGCCCGGTTCTATTTCAAGGTGCCCGCGACGCGGCTCACGCCTTATCAGTCGGCACTGTTGGCGGGGATGCTCAAAGGTCCCAACAAGTACAATCCCATGTTGAAACCGAAGCTGTCGAAACAGCGCACCGCCGTGGTGTTGTCCAACATGGTGGCGGCGGGCTATTTGTCCGCAGAGGACCGCAAACGCATCCAGCCGCCCAAAACCTGGTGGACTTATAAACGCAAACGCAGCCAACCCATGGCGCATTATTTTGTCGACTGGGTGTTGGACCAAGCGGGCGATTATGTGACGTTGGACCGGGATGTGAACATTATCGTTACCATCGATCACCGCATGCAGCGCGCGGCGGAACGGCTGGTGAAAAAACTCATGGCGAAGGGCGGTCATGCTGCCCAGCGCGATGTGTCGCAAGTGGCCTTGGTGGCGCTGTCGCCGGACGGCGCGGTGAAAGCCATGATTGGTGGGGCAAATTATAAAACGTCAAAATTCAACCGTGCGGTTCAGGCCAAGCGCCAACCGGGCTCGGCCTTTAAGCCTGTGGTGTTTTTGGCGGGCTTTGATGCGGGTCTGGCGCCAGACAGTCGCATGACGGACGAGCCCATCACCATTGACGGCTGGTCGCCGAAGAACTTCAAGCAGGAATTTTTGGGCTCTATGAGCTTAAGCGAAGCCATGGCGCGCTCCATCAACACCGTCGCGGTGAAAGTATCGGAAAAGGCCGGGCGCGAGCATGTCGAAGCCACGGCACGCCAATTGGGCATCACCGCAAACCTCACGACCGAGCCCTCTATGGCCTTGGGCGTGAGTGAGCTGAGCGTGTTGGAAATGACCGCCGCTTACGGCCCGTTCGCCACGGGTGGATTTGGGCTGTGGCCTTATGGCATTTCGGAAATCCAAGACGCCGACGGCACGCCTATTTATGTGCGCAGCGGTGGCGGGCCTGGGCGGGTGATCCCCAAAGGTTATGCGGGGGCAATGAATACCATGCTATCGAGCGTCATTCGCGCCGAGCACGGCACCGGCAAGGGGGCGCGCATCAAGCGCCCGGCGGCGGGCAAAACGGGCACGTCGCAAGGCTATCGCGACGCCTGGTTCGTGGGCTATACGCCGGACCTCATCACGGGTGTGTGGATGGGTAACGACAATGGCGCGCCGATGAAGCGGGTCACGGGCGGCGGCTTGCCGGCCCGGCTGTGGCGCGATTTCATGACTCAGGCCTTGGCGAATTCTCCCGCACGGCCTTTGCCCGCAGGGCGCGTGACGGACCGCGATGGTGATGAGGGATCCATCAAAAAACAAAACCCGGTGGAAGAATTCATTAAAGGAATTTTTGGCTCAATCTTCGGCGACTAACCGGATCTGGCGCGAATAGATGTAACTGAGTGCGCCGCTAAGCGCGATCACCGCCATGGTCGGCAACGCCGTTCCATCGTGCACCAAGCCTACAAGCGCGCCCATACCGGCCGCCATACCCATTTGCGTAAAACCCATCAGCGCTGACGCGGCACCCGCCATGTGTGGGAACGGTCCGATAGACCCGGCCATGGAGTTGGGCATGACAATCCCCACCGAAGCGGAAAAGCCGAACATGGGGATGATGACGGTCCACAAGGCCGGCTGCACGGCTGTGAGCACCAGACCGATCAAGCCTGCAATGACCCCCAAAAAACTGCCGAACTTCACAACTTCATCGACGGAGTGCGACTTGGCCATACGCGCGCCGACCTGTGTTCCGATCATGTAACCTATGACAGGTGCTGCAAAGGCAAACCCGAAGGTTTGTGGGGTCAGCCCAAACGTGCCGATCAACACGAAGCTTGCGCCGGAAATAAACGCAAACAAGCCGCCGAAGCTAAACGCGTTGGTGAGGGTATAGGCGCGAAAATCCGGATGGCGCGCCAAGGACAAGTAGTTTTCGATCATGCGCCGGGGCGACAAAGCCAGCGGATCGGGCCGGGTGTTGGTTTCGGGCAGGACCGTAACGCTCAGCGCCAGCACGATGGCCCCAAACAGGCCTAAGGCGGCAAAGTTGGTTTCCCAACCAAAATAGTGTGTCAGCTGCCCCCCCAACAAGGGTGCGACCAAGGGGGCCACCGCCATGGCCGTGCCCATGTGCGCCAGCAAACGTGCGGCGTCTTTGGTTTCGTAAATGTCGCGCACGGCCGCGCGGCCTACGGCTCCGCCCGCGCAGGCCCCGACGGCTTGAAAAAAGCGCGCGGCAATCAAGGAATTGATGTCGGCGGCGAAATAACATGCGGCGGAGGCGAAGACAAACACACTGGCTCCGCCGATCAACACCGGGCGGCGGCCATAGCGGTCCGACAGCGGCCCCAAAATCAATTGCGCGCCCGCAAACCCGACCAAGTAAAAGCTTAGGGTCAGCTGGACCGCCGCCGTACTTGCCCCGAACGCTTCGCCGATGGCGGGCAGGGCGGGCAAATACATGTCCGTCGAAATCGGTGCAATGGCCACCAAAGCGGTGAGCAACGCCGACATCTGCAAGGAGCGGGGGTTCAGACGCATGGACCGCGTCTCCTAAAAACAAGAAACCTGGGGGATGACAGAAGGTGGGCTTATTGCGCCATTTTGGCAATGGTGTTGGTGGTGCTTTGTCCGTCCACCAAGTCTGCCAAGACGACTTTACCGCCATAGCTGTGTACGATGTCAGCGCCGACCACGGTTTCGATGGTGTAGTCCGCGCCCTTGACCAAGACGTCGGGTTTCAGTGTCTCGATCAAAGTGATGGGTGTTTGATCGCTGAACAAAACAATCATGTCCACCACCGAAAGTGCGCCCAACACCGCTGCGCGGGCGGCTTCGGTTTGCACGGGGCGGGTTTCGCCTTTGAGCATGCGCACCGAACTGTCGGAATTCAACCCCACCACCAGCTTGTCGCACGCGCCGCGCGCTTGGGTCAGAAGCGAGATATGACCCGGATGCAACAAATCGAAGCAGCCATTGGTAAAGCCCACAGCGTGACCTTGGGCGCGCCAGCGATCGCGCACATCTTCGGCGTCGCCCAAATCCAACAATTTGGCTTCGGCTTTGTTGATGTCTTGTTGATGCAGGGCGCGCAACAGGTCTTGTGTGCTTACGGTCGCGGTGCCGACTTTGGCGACGACGATGCCTGCGGCCACATTGGCCAGTCGGGCAGCGTCGACCATGTCGGCCCCGGCGGCTAAGGCTAGGGACAAAGTCGCCACAACCGTATCGCCTGCGCCCGACACGTCGAAGACTTCGCGGGCTTGGGCCCCCAAATGATGCGGTGCGTCCAATTGGGCGGATACCAACGTCATGCCTTCACCACTGCGGGTGGCGAGCACGCCGCCGATGGCGCACGTTTCGATCAAGTGGTTGCACGCCGAAATGACGTCTGCGTCGGTGTCCACGGCCATGTTGGTGGCGTCTTTGAGCTCTTTTTTGTTGGGCGTGATCAGGTCCGCGCCGGTGTAGCGGGTGTAGTCGCTGCCTTTGGGATCGACAATCACACGAACGCCTTGGGCTTTGGCGGCTTGAATGATGTGCGCGATGGCCGCATCGCTTAACATGCCTTTGCCGTAATCAGACAGAACCACCGCGCCGATGCCGTCTTCGATGGTGGCGGTGGCGTTTAACAGCTGGACTTCCAAGTCGTCAGACAACGCCCCGGTTTTTTCCGCGTCGGCGCGGATCAGCTGCTGCGTGCCCGCAACAAACCGGGTTTTTAGGGTCGTCGGGCGGTCTGCATCGGTGAGTATATGGGGTGTGACGTTGCCCAGTTGTGTCAGCAAATGTTCAACTTCGCGCCCGGCTGTGTCGTTGCCGGCCACAGCCAAAAATCGACCGCCGCCACCAAGGGCTGCAATGTTGGAAATCACATTGCCCGCACCGCCCAACATGGCAGTTTCGCGTTCAATGCGCAAAACGGGGATGGGAGCTTCGGGGGAAATGCGTTCCACCGCACCCGAGACGTAACGGTCCAGCATCACATCGCCGACGCACAAAATGCGCGCACTGCTCAGACGTTCGATCAAATCGGTGAGGGTCATGTCGCTGTTCCGGGCTAAAGAATGGGTTTTACGACTTTTAATGGGCTTTGGCAGGGTGCGTCAATCAAAGCCTTGATTAGGTGGACAGAAAGCGCTGGCTTTCGCCTTCTAAAACAATCGCCGTTAAGGTGTTTGAACACCACGCCTTGGTGTCGATGGCAATGCGGTTGGGCAAGACGTCCGGAACCGCAACCGGCGTGTGGCCGTGCACCACCATTTTGCCGAAATCTTCTTCTGAGTCCAAAAACACACGGCGGATCCACGTCAGATCGTCGGGGTCTTGTTGATCGATGGGCACACCGGGGCGCACGCCGGCATGAACGAAGGCATAATCGCCGACACAGTGGATGTTCTCCATCTTGCTCAGCAGCTTTTTGTGGGATTTGGGCAAGGCGTAGGCGAGTGATTCGCGCATCATCGGCCCATCTTTGGGCAAATAAGGCACGTCGTAGCTCACCAACGTGGCCAATCCGCCCGCATTGAACCAAATATCGCCGTCGTCGCCATTTAAAAACGTTTCCATCAGGACTTCGTGATTGCCTTTGAGAATATGGATTTCGAAATCGATAAACGGGCGTTCGCGTTTGAGCCCGACAAAACGTTCCAACACGCGTTTGCTGTCAGGTCCGCGATCAACGTAGTCCCCCAAAAACACCAAATGCACTTCATCGGGTGCAGAAACGCTATCTTTTGCAATGGTTTGCAGCAACTGATCCAAGAGATCCGAACGCCCGTGGATATCGCCGACAGCATATACGCGTGTCCCCGGCGGGATGCTCGGGGACTGTGAAAGGCTGGTTTGGGGCGTTTCGATATCCATAATGCGCAGTATGTGGGGATTCGCGCCGAACACTCAAGGTCTTCTGGAACCGTTCGAACCTCATATGAGAGTATAATCGGTCATTGCCTATTAACCACATATCCGTACCATGGCAGAATCGACTTTTTATTCGGAGACTGGGGCCGAAATGGCGGAATATTCAGCGGCTTACATTGGGGGCGAAGAACAAGGCAAGCCCGTAAGCCA
This sequence comes from Magnetovibrio sp. PR-2, assembly GCF_036689815.1. Lineage (NCBI taxonomy): Bacteria > Pseudomonadati > Pseudomonadota > Alphaproteobacteria > Rhodospirillales > Magnetovibrionaceae > Magnetovibrio > Magnetovibrio massiliensis. Next base: position 278,929 of record NZ_JBAHUR010000001.1, read on the forward strand.
AGAAAAAAGGCTTTTGGATGTCTTAGAGCGCATGCGCAACATCATGTCCGGTGTCTTTGCGGTGCATCTCCACTTGTCCGAATTGCGCCCGTCCAACCGCCAACCGCACTTTTTGCGCATGGTCAGCCGCGCTGTGGACAGCTTGGTGTCAAACCAAGACGTTCAGGGCTTTGAATTCGTAAATTCGGATATTGTGCTGTTGTGCCGCAACACGCCCATCGACGATGTGGACGACGTGGTTTTTCGCGTGCGCGCCATGTTCAACGAAGACCCGCTGACCGATACCGAAGACGGTTCCGCCGAAGACCGTTTTTCAACGTGGTACGACCTGACCCAGCCGAACGATCTCAAAGATTTCGTCGCTGCTATTCAAGAAGCGATGGAGCATATCTCCGAAGTGGAAGCGGAGCTGTCGCAAAATATCACCACAGGGCGGGCGTCCAAAGCCATGCAGGGCGAGCCGTTGTTGCCCGACAAACTGCAAAAGATTTTGCAAAAATTGTTGGAGGTGCGCGTCGGTGATTTGGTGCACCGCCAACCGGCCGTCGAAGTCACGGCAGGTAAAAAACAAAAACTGGCGTATCGTGAACACTATATCGCCATGGAAGAGTTGCGTCAGCGCATCGCGGCGGACATCAACATCTTTTCCAGCCATTGGCTGTTTCAGTTTTTGTCTGAAACGATTGATGCGCGCGTGTTGGAAGTGATGTCTCGCCTGGACTTTTCCAACATGGACGTTCCCGTCAGTGTGAATTTGAACATCTCCACCATCATGACCCGCCCGTTCCAAAACTTCCATGGGTTGGTGGGTGACAACACCGACAAGGTGATTGTCGAAATTCAAATCATCGACGTGTTCGCCGACATGGGGGCCTACGCCGAAGTGCGCGATTGGTTGCAGGACAACGGCTATCAGGTGATGATCGACGGGCTCAATCCGTTGACGTTGCATTTTTTCGATCCGTCCCTTTTGGGGGCAGATATGATCAAGATCACCTGGGGTCAGGAATTGAAGGGCGGTTTGGGCTCTGAACAAACCAAGCAAATCCGCGAAGTGGTCGCCAAAATGCCTCCAGGCGGCGTGGTGTTGTCCCGCGTGGACACAGAAGAAGGTGTGGGCTGGGGTTTGCAGATGGGCATCCGGCGTTATCAAGGGCACTTCATCGACAAAGTCGTCGACGCCATGGTCAGCAAGGGGTTGATCGGATGGGATTGACGCGAGCACGCACACGCAAGTTGGAGGGTCGGCGCTGATGGCGACACAATCGGGCTCGGCCTCTTCTCACATGCACCGGCGCACCCAAGAACAGTTGTTGTTGGAATATCTGCGCCGTTTGGAAAACCGCCGCGAAGGCCGCAAGGCGGTGCGGATCAATTTGTCAGCCCTGATGCCGGCCAACCGGCGCGAACACCATGTGCGCGCCGCGACCAACAGTTTCGAAGGTTTGGTGTCGGAGCTTGCCGGGCAGCTGTTTGAGCTGAAAAACATGGATCTGTTTTTCATCTACAAGGGCGAAGTCAACACCCGCGTTCAAGACACGGTGCAAAAGGTCAAGTTCCTGTTTTCCGACGACCCGCTGTTCGATGAAAAGGACCGCTCCGACTCGGCGTTCATCAACTGGTTCGATGTGGAAACGGGCTATGACGATCTGATCAAAATGGTGCGCGAGATGAGCGACGAAGGGGCGGAGGAAAAACGCCCCTCCACTCGCTCCAACGTGCGCGCATCGCTCAAAGCGCGCCAAGACCACGGCGATGCGCTGAGCCCGGAAATTTTGGGCCGCGCCGTGAAAGCTTTGCAACGCACCGATTTGACCAGCTTGGTGCGCCGCCAATTTGTCTGCGGTGTCAGCAAAAAATTGGTGCCCGAACCGATTTTTTCAGAGCTCTACATTTCCATCATGGATTTGCGTGAAACCATGATGCCGGGCATCAACCTGACGTCCAATCGTTGGCTGTTTCAATATCTGACGGAAAGCCTGGACCGTCGCATCCTGTCCCTTTTGTCGAAAACGGATCGTTTTTCCATCACGGGCGATATCAGTTTTAACGTCAATGTCTCGACGCTTATGAGCCAAGACTTCATCGCGTTTGACGACGGCATTTCGGCGGCGCGGCGCGGTTCTATGGTTTTGGAGCTGCAAAAGATCGATATCTTCGCAGACTTAGGCGCGTTTTTGTTCGTGCGTGAATACTGCCAGGAAAAAGGCTATCGCATTTGCTTGGACGGTTTGACGCATCAAAATATGTCCATGATCAACCGCGAACGTTTGGGTGTGGATTATTTCAAAGTCATGTGGAACTCCGAACTGATCGACGGCGGCTCGGCGATGCGTAAACAAATGCGCGACATGGTGCAGGAAGCGGGGCGCACCCGCGTGATTCTGGCACGCTGCGACAACCGCGAGGCCGTGGACTTTGGCCGCTCCGTTGGCATCAACATGTTCCAAGGCCACTACGTCGAACATTTGATTGCAGAAGACGAACGCCGTCGCCAACTGTTGAAGATCAAACACCGCATCGAACGGGATACGACGACTTAAAAGCTTATGGCAGAGACCTCCCAACCCATCATCGACGTCCAAGACCTCTACAAAACGTTTGGCGAGGTGCACGCCGTCGAAGGCATTTCGTTTCGTGTCGAGCCGGGCCAGACGGTGGCGTTGCTGGGCGGCAACGGTGCGGGCAAAACCACGACCATTTCCATGCTGTTGGGATTGCTCAGCCCCACCCAAGGCTCGGTCAAAGTGCTGGGCGCGGAGATGCCGTCTGAACGCCACAAGGTGTTGGGACGAATCAATTTTTCCAGCCCGTATGTGGACCTGCCGCGCCGCTTGAAGGTGTGGGAAAACCTGACCGTCTATGCACACTTGTATGGCATTAAAGACGTCAAAGCCCGCATTGCGGAGCTCAGCGAAGACTTGGAACTGACAGGGTTTCAAAACCGCCCGTTCGGCGAATTGTCCGCCGGGCAAAAGACGCGGGTGGCGTTGGCGAAGTCGTTGCTGAATGCGCCGGACCTGATGTTGATGGATGAACCCACCGCCTCGCTGGACCCCGACACGGGTGATTGGGTGAGGACGTATCTGGAACGTTACCGCGAAAAAACCGGAGCGACCATTTTGCTCGCCAGTCACAACATGGGTGAGGTCGAACGCTTGGCTGATAATGTGTTGATGATGCGCGGCGGCAAAATCGTCGATCAAGGCGCCCCCCAAGACCTGATCCAACGCCATGGCCGCGAAAACTTGGAACAGGTGTTCTTAGACATCGCGCGAGGGAAGGAGGCGGCCCAGTGAGCCCCGAACACCAGCATCAAATTCACAGTGATGTGTGCATGCCGCAAACGGCCTTTTCCGCTCGTCGCATTTTGGCGGTGATGCTGCGTCACCTCTATGTCCTGCGCCGTTCGTGGCCCAGATTGCTGGAGCTCGCCTATTGGCCGTTGATCCAAATGATCTTGTGGGGGTTTGTCACCAAGTTCTTCATGGGCCACTCATCTTGGGTTGCCGAAGCCGCGGGCGTTTTGATTTCAGCGGTGTTGCTGTGGGATGTTTTGTTCCGCGCGAACTTGGGCGTGTCGTTGCCGTTCATCGAAGAAATGTGGTCGCGCAATTTGGCCCAGTTGTTCGTCAGCCCCTTGCGCGACGCTGAATTGATTACCGCGCTGATTTTGATGAGCTTGGTGCGCACCCTGATTTCCGTCACGCCGGCCGCCTTCCTCGCCATGCCGCTTTACGACGTGTGGGTGTTTGAACTGGGCATCCCGCTGATTGCGTTTTTTGCGAACCTGTTGGTGTTCGGCTCGATCATCGGCATCACCGTGGCGGGCTTGATCTTGCGCTTTGGATTGGGGGCAGAGAGCCTGTGTTGGTTAGGCATATTCTTGCTGGCCCCCATCAGTGCAATTTATTACCCAGTGGACGCGCTGCCCCAGTGGCTGCAATGGGTGGCTCTGTCGCTGCCCAGTGCACACACCTTTGAAGGCATGCGCCAAGTTCTGTTTGAAGGCACATTTTCGTGGATGCACTTCGCCTGGGCCGTGGGCTTAAACGCCGTGCTGCTCAGCTCTGCCACAGCGTTTTTTCTCTACATGATGAAACAAGCGCGCATCAAAGGACTGTTGATGAGCCAAGGGGAGTAGTTTTTAGGACCTACGCTTATACCCCAATGTCGAGATTTTTTATAACAAAGTTCAATCATGGGTGTATATTCGAGCTCTTAGCAACAATCCAATCCTTGTCAGGAGGTCGTACATGATTAAGCATATCATGCTGGCATTCACCTTGGCGCTAATCGCACCGAGTTTTGCAAAAGCAGAATCACTCATCGGAAAGCAACATGAATTTCGGATTGAAAACGGGGCGTCCCAGGATGTCATTGTTGGCGGTCGACCATTTATCGTCCGAATTTGTAAAGTCAAGCTTTTGAAGGGGACCTCGACCTTATTGGCCACAGCAGTATTTAATGATCCAAACGGTAAAGAGTTGAGTGGTACATCCAGCATTGCTGACGATCATTGCACCTACTTTACGAATGTCAGAAAATTAACTCTTAAATCCAATGATGGGTTGTCTAGAGGCAATTTTAGGCTTTTTAACTAATCCGAGCCTTTCGCACTCACACCCGCTTCACCAAATGTCGCCATGCCGGTGTGGCACGCGATGGCGGCTTTGAGCATGCTGACGGCCAGGACTGCTCCGGTGGCTTCGCCCAAGCGCATGTTCTGATCCAAAACCGCATTTTTGCCGAGCTTTTCGAGCAGCACTTTGTGCCCGGGCTCTTGGCTGACGTGGCCGACTTTGCAGTGGTCCAACGCGCGTTTGTTGAGGCTGTGCAAAACCGCAGCCGACGCGGTGGACACGAACCCGTCCAGCAGAACCGGAACTTGTTTCAAGCGCGCACCGATGACCGCACCGGTGATGGCCGCCATTTCACGACCGCCAAACAAGCGCAGCGCATCCAGGCCGTCTTGCATATGGCCTTTGTAGTTTTTGATGCCGATGTTGAGCACTTCGGCCTTTTTGCCGATGCCGACCTTGTCCAGGCCTGTGCCCGGTCCCGCCCAGCTCAGCGCATTGCCGCCGTACAGGGCAAAACATATGGCAGAGGCTGCGGTGGTGTTGCCGATGCCCATTTCGCCCAAGCACACAACGTCGGAGGCTTCGTCAACGACCTTCATGCCGAATTGGATGGCGGCGGCGCATTCGGCGTCGCCCATGGCTGGGTTTTCGGTAAAATCCTGCACCGGGTTGTCTAAATCCATGGATTCGACACACAGGCCCACGCCCAGCGCTTCACACATCTGGTTGACGGCAGCCCCGCCGTTTTCAAAGTTTGCGACCATTTGCGCCGTGACGTCGGACGGATACGCCGACACGCCCTGTTTGACCACGCCGTGGTTGCCCGCAAAGACGTGGGCGTTGGGGGTTTGCATGCGCGGCGGATAGCGGCCTTGCCAGGCAGCGACCCAAGCGGACAGCTGCTCCAACCGGCCCAAGGAGCCTTCAGGCTTGGTCAGTTTCGGCTCGTGCGCTTTGGCGGCTGCGGCGGCTTCTAGGTCCGGCCCGGGCAGGTCGCTGAGGATCTGACGCACGTCGTCGAGGGAAATAATATCCGGCATTTTGGTCATGGTAGGGGCTCGCAATATGGGCGCAAAGGCTTAGATTTATGGTTGGAAAACATATATACACTGTGTGAGACCTCGCCGTCATCGAAAATGAGTGCACCATGAGCAAATCCGCCGATAAATCCAACTCTGACGACCTGCACAGGGGTGGGCCCTCTTTGTCGTTTTTCCGCCTGTGGGTGAACCGTTTCACCGTGGCGTGGATGTTTTTGACCCGCGTGCCGCTGCCCAGTTGGTGGAACAAGCCCATGCCCGGCGAAGTCGTCGGCGTGGACCCGAAAGACAAAGGGTTGGGCATGATCCCGCTGTCAGACACCGTGCAGACGTGGCCGTTTGTCGGCCTGTTTGTGGGGGCCTTCGCCGGCAGCGCGGTGTGGGCCGGGGCACAGCTGGGCCTGCACCCCATGGCGTCCGCTGTTTTGGGATTGATGGTCGCGGCACTCATCACCGGGGCGCTGCACGAAGACGGTTTGGCTGACGTCGCCGACGGCTTTGGCGGCGGGCGCTCCATCGCCAAAAAGCTCGAGATTATGAAAGACAGCTACATCGGCACCTACGGAGTGTTGACGCTGATTTTGGTGGTGGGCTTTAAGGTGACCACACTGGGCAGCTTCAACGGCCCGGGCTTGGCCGCCGGGGCGCTGGTTGGTGCCCATGTGTTGAGCCGTGCGGCATTACCCTTAATGATGTCGTTGATGACCCCGGCGCGCGAAGGCGGCTTGGGCACGGCGGCGGGCATTCCCACGCGCGACGACGCAATCGTCACGGCGATCATCGGGGTGTTGGTGGTGTTGTTGACTCTGGGTCTTTGGCCCGGTCTGTTGGCGAGCATTTTAGCAGCGGCTGTGGCCGTGGTCATGGGCTGGACTGCCAAACGCCAAATCGGCGGTTTTACCGGAGACGTGCTGGGGGCCACGGAACAATTGATCGAGGCTGCCGTTTTGGCTGGGCTTGCCGTGGCCTTTCGCACGGTGTTTTACACATGAGCGATGCGGTGATCACGCGCTGGTGGTTCGTGCGCCATGCCCCCGTGGTGGGGGCGGAGCACAAACGCTTGTCGGGGCAAATGGATGTGCCTGCGGATGTCAGCGACAAAGCATCGTTTGACCGCTTGGCTGGGAAACTGCCGAAAGGCGCGCACTGGATCACGTCGCACCTGTCGCGCACCAAACAAACCGCCGAGGCTTTGCAAGACGCCGGGGCGGAGCGTAAAAATCCCAAAGCGGATGCAGACTTTGCCGAACAGGCGTTTGGGGCCTGGACCAATTTGACGTGGGATGACATAGGCGCATTGCCCGAAGACCAGTCAGCCGCCTTTTGGGACGCACCCGCGACCACCGCACCGCCACCGTCGGACGATTATAAGTCCGAAAGTTTCGCCAGCGTGTGCGCGCGGGTCGGCGTGCGCCTGGAAGAACTGCTCGACGAATACGCCGGGCGCGACATCATTTGTGTGGCGCACGCGGGATCGATCCGTGGTGCTGTGGCCCATGCCTTGGGCTTGTCGGCAGAGCAAGCCTTGGCCCTGGATGTGCAAAACACGTCTTTAACGCGGCTGGACCACATTTCGTCAGGGCTGAGAACCATGCGCGGCGGCAGCTGGCGGGTGGTGGCGTTGAACCAGATTTGATAGTCTCTGGGCTCAAAGAAAGGATAACCGATGCTTGCGAACCTCACCCTTATTCTCGGCGGACAACGTTCCGGCAAAAGTGCCTACGCGGAAAGCTTGCTGGCGAACGGTGCGGTGTATTTGGCGACGGGCCATGCGTCGGACCCGGAAATGGCGGAACGCATCGAAGCCCATCAAGAGCGGCGCGGCGAAGGCTGGGTGACAGTGGAAGAGCCGCTTGATCTGGTGCACGCACTCACCCAAGCCAAAAAACTGCATAGCGGCAAGCCCGTGCTGATCGACAGCCTCGGCATGTGGGTGTCCAACATGCTGCATGCCCAAAAAAGCCCGGTGGTTGAGGCGGAAATCATCGCCCAAGCCATGCGCAAACACCCCGATCCCGTCATCGTGGTGTCCGACGAAGTGGGCCTGGGCGTGATCTCCATGAACCCGGTGGCGCGATCTTTTGTTGACGCGCTGGGTTTTGTGAACCAAATAACGGCTGCACAGGCGAACCGTGTGGTCTTGGTGGTCGCCGGATTGCCCCAAGAGCTGAAAAATCAATAAAGGACTTCCCATGGCTGCATTGTCGAAAATTCCCGCCACCGTCATCACCGGATTTTTAGGTGCCGGCAAAACCACGCTGATCCGTCACATGCTGGAAAATGCGGGTGGTAAAAAAATTGCGCTGATCATCAACGAATTTGGCGATTTGGGGATTGATCGCCAAATCGTCAATGGCTGTGGCATTGAAGGTTGCAACGAAGACGATGTGGTGGAGCTGGCCAACGGCTGCATTTGCTGCACGGTGGCCGACGACTTCTTGCCGGTCATGGAAGCTTTGGTGGAACGCGAAGACGCCCCCGATCACATTGTCATTGAGACGTCGGGTCTTGCTTTGCCTAAACCGCTGATCCGCGCGTTCAACTGGCCGGAGATCAAAACCCGCGTGACGGTGGACGGCGTGGTGTCTGTCGTGGACGGCCCGGCCTTGGCAGACGGTCAGTTTGCGTCGGACATGGACGCGTTGGAACAACAGCGCAAAGAAGACGAAAGCTTAGGCCATGAAAACCCGCTGGACGATTTGTTCCACGACCAACTGTTGGCCGCCGACATGGTGCTGATGAACAAGGCCGATGTGTTGGGCGAAGACAAAGCCGAAGCGTTGATCGAAAAGCTCAAACAAAAACTCCGCCCCGGTGTGCATGTGGTGGCCACGTCCCACGGCAATGTGGGCGTGGATGTATTGCTGGGCCTGGACGCAGGCGCCGAAGATGATCTGGACGCCCGCCCGTCGCGTCATGAACCTGATGATCATCACGATCACGACCACGACGATGATCACCACCATCATCATGACCATAGCCATGACGATTTCGAAAGCTTCATTGTTGACGTGCCCACCCAAGCCGATCCGGAACAGTTGGAAGCACAGTTGATCGAGCTGGTTAAAGCTCACGACATTCTGCGCATCAAAGGGTTCGTCGACGTTACCGGAAAACCCATGCGCCACGTGGTGCAAGGTGTGGGCACGCGCTTCACCCGCTACTTCGACCGCCCCTGGGCCGACGGTGAAGACCGCCAAGGTCGCTTGGTGGTGATTGGACAAGCGGGGTTGGATCAGGTGGCAATTACGGCGGCGTTGTCCGGTGAGATCCAAGAAAGCGCTGCCTGATGCACCTTCTCGCCGCCCAACCCGGAGCCATTCAAGACGGATCGGAAGCCATTGATCTGGGCCAGAGCCCCGGTGACATTGTTGTTATCACAGCAGCGGACACGGAAATCTCTGCCCTTGCGCTGGCCAACCGTTCGGTGAGTGCAGGCCTGGACGGGTTTCCGACGTTGCGCCTCGCCAACATGCTGCACCTGGGCCACAACATGTCCGTGGACCTGTATGTGGACGACGTCGTGCGTCATGCGAAGCTTGTGGTGGTGCGGGTGTTGGGTGGGCGCGGCTATTGGACGTACGGTGTTGATGAAGTGGCGTCCGCCTGCAAAGCCAAAAACATCCCCGTGGCGTTTTTGCCCGGTGACGATCAGCCGGATGCGGAGCTTGCCAGCCTGTCGACGTTGGACGGCGAAAACGCACACCGTTTGTGGCAGTACCTAAGCCTCGGCGGGCCCGATAACGCTCAAGACTTTTTGGCGTGTGCGGCGAAGGTCGTCGGCTTTGACATCGACTACGCCGAACCGCGCCCAGTTTTGCCGGCGGGTCTCTATTGGCCGAAAAAAGGCGGGGTGGCGTTGTCGGACATCAAGTGGGAAGACTGGCGCGATGGCGAACCCTTGGTGCCCATCATCTTTTATCGTGCGTTGTTTCTCAGCTCCAACTTAGACGTGATTGACGAACTGGTGTATGCCCTGCAAGACGCAGGCGTGAACCCTGTGCCCCTGTATGTGGCGTCGTTAAAAGACCCCATCAGTCAAGCGACGGTGACCGAGCTTTTGGACGGGGCCTATACCGACGATTTGTATTCTATGGGCTGCGTGCTCAACACCACGGGCTTTGCCGCGTCGTCTCCGGGATCGGAACACGTCGCCACACCATGGGACCATTTTGATGTCCCCGTATTGCAAGTGGTTCTGTCGGGCGGCAATCGTGAAAGTTGGGTGGACAACACCTGGGGGCTGGGCCCGCGCGACATTGCCATGAATGTGGCCTTGCCCGAAGTGGACGGGCGGATATTAACCCGTGCGGCCTCGTTCAAAGATTTGTCCGAACGCGACGACGCGACCCAGTGCGATCTGGTGAGCTATAAGCCAGAACTGGATCGCATCGCCTTTATCGCGGAGCTGGCCAAACGCTGGTCGTGGCTGCGCACCCAAGAAAATTGGTCCAAGCGCGTGGGCATCGTGTTGGCAAACTATCCCAACCGTGATGCCCGCCTGGGCAATGGCGTGGGGCTCGACACGCCTGCGGGTGTGGTCAACACCTTGCGTGCCATGGCAGAGGCAGGTTTTGACGTTGAAGACATTCCTGCAGACGGCAATGACTTGGTCGAACGCATGAAGGCCGGGCCGACCAACGCGCACAAAAATCTTGAGACGGCGGACCTCACATTGGCGATGAAAGACTATCAAGACTTCTTTGATGATCTCCCAGACAGCGTTAAGAAACGCATCACCGACCAATGGGGTGCCCCCGAAAACGATCCGTTCGTGCGCGCAGACGGTGACTTTGCCATCCCCGCGTTCTTGTGCGGTGAGGTCGCGGTGGGTTTGCAGCCCGCGCGTGGCTACAACATCAATCCGGAAAAAACCTACCACGATCCGGACTTGGTGCCGCCGCATGGCTACTTGGCGTTTTATGCGTGGATGCGTGAAGACTTCGACGCCGACGCCATCATTCATTTTGGCAAGCACGGCAACTTGGAATGGTTGCCGGGGCGCGCGTTGGCATTGGGCGCGGACGATTTCCCCGAAGTCGCCTTGGGCCCACTGCCGCATCTCTATCCGTTTATCGTCAACGACCCCGGCGAAGGTACGCAAGCCAAGCGCCGCGCCGGTGCGGTGATCATCGATCACTTGACCCCACCGCTGAGCCGTGCGGAAAGCTATGGGCCCCTGAAAGACTTGGAACAGCTGGTGGACGAATATTTCGAAGCCGCAGGGTCTGACCCGCGCCGCACGAAAATTCTCAAACAAGACATTTTGGATTTGTGTCACGTGACGGGCTTGGCCCAAGACGCGGGTATGAAGGACGGCCAAAGTGAAGACGAGCGGCTCGCCACGCTGGATGCGTATTTGTGCGAGCTCAAAGAAATGCAAATTCGCGATGGACTGCATATCTTCGGCGAAAGCCCAACAGACGATTTGTTGCACGCCCTTCTGGTCGCCTTGGTGCGGGTGCCGCGTGGTCCTCAAGACAAGGACGTGTCCTTGATCCGCGCGCTGGCCGACGATTTAGAGTTGGGTTTTGATCCGCTCGATTGCGACATGGGTCCGCCCTGGCTTGGGCCTCAACTAGATGTCCTCACAGGCGAAGGGCCTTGGCGCACGAACGGCGATACGGTGGAGCGTTTGGAAGCTTTGGCGCTCGACATCATCAAAGGCACACGCAAAGCCAAACGGACTTGGGATCGTACCGATGCGGTTTTGACCGAGATCGAAGAGCGCATTCGCCCGGCTGTCGAAGCCTGCGGGCAAGCGGAACTGGATGGCATCGTTCGCGGTCTGGAAGGCAAGTTTGTCGAGCCCGCCCCCAGTGGTGCGCCGACGCGTGGTCGCCCCGAAGTTTTGCCGACGGGACGAAACTTCTACAGCGTCGATACGCGTGCGGTGCCTACACCTGCGGCTTGGACGCTGGGGTGGAAATCGGCGTCGATCCTCTTGGACGCACACGTGCAAGCCCACGGTGAATGGCCCAAGACCATGGCCTTGACCGCGTGGGGCACGTCCAACATGCGCACGGGCGGTGACGATATTGCACAAGCCCTCGCCTTAATGGGTGTCCAGCCCACCTGGGACGCGGCGAGCCGTCGGGTGACGGGGTTTGAGGTGATGCCCGCCGATGTTTTGGGGCGTCCGCGCGTGGATGTGACGCTGCGCATCTCCGGCTTTTTCAGGGACGCCTTTCCCGGTCTCATCGACTTGTTCGACAGTGCCGTGCGCGCGGTTGGGGCATTGGATGAGCCCGCCTCCCAAAACCCTCTGGCGCAGCGCATGAAAGACGAACAATCTGAGCTGGTGGCTTCTGGCGTAGACGCCGAAGAAGCGAATCGCCGCGCAGGCTTTCGTGTCTATGGCTCCATGCCCGGTGCCTACGGTGCTGGGTTGCAGGCTTTAATGGATGAAAAAGGCTGGGAGACGGAAGCCGACCTCGCCAAGGCTTATGTGGCTTGGGGTGGGTATGCCTATGGCTCTGGTGCTGAAGGCGAGGCCCATCACGGCCTGTTTGAAACGCGTCTGAAATCCGTCGAAGCCGTGGTGCAAAACCAAGACAACCGCGAACATGATTTGCTGGACAGTGACGACTATTATCAATTCGAAGGCGGCATTACGGCAGCGGTCAGGGTTCTGTCCGGTGCTCAACCCGCCACTTGGCACGTGGACAACTCCCGCCCCGAAACGCCCAAGGCCCGAACGCTGGAAGATGAAATCGGCCGCGTGGTGCGCGCGCGCGTGGTCAACCCCAAATGGATCGCAGGCGTCATGCGCCACGGTTATAAGGGTGCCTTTGAAATGGCGGCGACGGTGGATTATTTGGTGTCGTTCGCGGCGACAGCGCATTGTGTGAAGGATCATCACTTCGATGCGGTGTTCCAAGCGTATTTAGATGACGAAATTGTCAAAAATTTTTTGATGCAAAACAATCCAGATGCGCTTAAAGAGATGATTGAACGTCTCATGGAAGCGATGGACCGGGGGCTTTGGACCCCACGTCTCAATTCGGCCCGTGCGACGATGGAAGAGTTGTTACAGCACAATTAAATATTGAGAGGATGTCCGTCATGAGCGATGACATTCAGGACCTCGCCCCGGACAAGCTTGTTGTCGGGTGGGAGGAATGGTTGGCCCTTCCCGAGTTGGGCCTGCCCGCCATTTGCGCCAAGGTCGACACCGGCGCGCGCACATCTGCGCTGCATGCGTTTGTGGTTGAACCCTACGGCCCCGAAAGCAAACGCCGTGTGCGCTTTGGCATTCATCCGGTGCCGGGCAACCAAGACATCGAAGTGTTCTGTTCGGCAGAATTGGTGGACCAGCGCCAAGTCACCAGTTCCAACGGCGAAACGGAACTGCGTTATGTTATTCGCACGCCGGTCTCCATCGGTGGGCAAACGTGGCCCATCGATATTTCACTGACGAACCGTGAAACCATGCAGTACCGCATGTTGTTTGGACGAAGTGCGCTGACCGATGACATGATCGTCGATCCCAACGCATCGTTCGTGCAGGGCGAAATGGAAGAGGGCGTGTATGCGGACTTTCCCAAATCGCCCACTCGGCGGCAGAATTTAAAGATCGGCATTTTATCGCGTGAGCCCAACAATTACTCGACACAGCGTTTGGCTGAGGCGGCTGCGGAACGCAACCACATGGTGGAGATCATCAACACCACCCAGTGCTACATGAACATCACGCAACACAATCCGGAAGTTCACATTGACGGCCGTGCGCTGGAAGGCTTCGATGCCATCATTCCCCGGGTCGGCGCGTCCGTGACCTTTTACGGCATGGCTGTTGTGCGCCAGTTCGAAGCCATGGGGGTGTATTGCTTAAATGCCTCCAACGCTATTGGGGCTTCACGCGATAAGTTGTTCGCCCATCAACTTTTAGCGCGCAGCGGTGTGGGTATGCCCAATACCGGTTTTGCGCGCTCTCCGAAAGTCACCAACGAATTGATCAAATTCGTCGACGGCGCACCCTTGGTGGTGAAGTTGTTGGAAGGCACGCAAGGGCGCGGTGTGGTGTTGGCCGAAACCAAAAAAGCCGCCGAGTCCGTCATCGGTGCGTTCCAAGGCCTGGGCGCAAACATCTTGGTTCAGGAATTCATCAAAGAAGCCGGTGGCGAAGATGTGCGCTGTTTGGTGGTTGGCGGCAAAGTCGTGGGTGCGATGAAACGCATTGCCGAAGAGGGTGAGTATCGCTCCAACCTCCATCGTGGCGGCAAGGCCGTGAAAGTGCGCCTCACCAAAGAAGAACGCGCCACAGCCGTGAAAGCAGCGAAGGTGATGGGGCTGGAGCTTTGCGGCGTAGACTTGCTGCGCTCCGACGCCGGGCCGAAGGTGTTGGAAGTCAACTCATCGCCCGGCTTGGAAGGCATCGAAAAAACCACCGGTAAAGACATTGCGGCCTTGGTCGTGGAACAAGTCGAAAAACGTGCCCGCGTGATCCCGAAGACGGCCCGGCGGAAGTTGAAGTAGATCAATACCCCTGTTGGATATCCACCAAGTTGTCGGGCGTCTGCCCATCATCCCAGGCACGCAAACCTTCGGCGATGATTTGTGCGGCGGAGTTGGGGTCGGTGACGGATGCGATGTGCGGCGTTACGGTGACGTTGGGCATGGTCCAAAACGCGTGGTTTTCGGGCAACGGTTCTGTTTCGAACACGTCTAGGGCCGCCGCGCGGATGTATTCGTTTTGCAAACACGCAATCAGGCCGGACTCGTTCACCGTCTCCCCGCGTCCAGCGTTGATGAAATAAGATCCATTGGGCAGCTTATCAAAGGTGTCACTTTTTAATATATGATGTGTGTCGTCGGTATAGGGCAGCAGGTTAATCAGAATCTCTGTGCGTTCCAGAAAAGCATCAAGCTCTTCAACACCTGCAAAACTTTGAATGCCGGGCAGTTCTTTCTGCGAGCGGCTCCAGCCGGCCACGTTTTCAAAACCCAACATCAACAAAGCATGTGCACAGTCTTGGCCCAGTTCACCCAGACCCAAAATGCCCACGGCACGTTTTGCCGTATCGGCCTGATCATGGGGGCGCCAAGTCTGTTGTTGGCCGTAGCGATGAAAATCTCTGTGAAAGTGCAAAACCCAATGCACCACGTATTCGACCATGCCGGAGGAAAGCTTGGGGTCGACCAAACGCGCAAGCGGGATGTGTTTGGGGAAGGTTGCGTCAGTCAACAGGGCATCTACCCCCGCGCCTAAATTATAAATGCCTTTGAGGTTGGGGAAGCTGGTGAGTAGCCCCGCTTCCGGCTTCCACACCAAGGCGTATTCGACTTGGGTAACTTCAACTTCGTCTTGCCCCCAAACCACAATGTCGAATTCCGGTGCATGGCGGCGCAACGCTTTGGCCCAAGTCGCGTGGGCATCGGGGCGAATTAAAACAACCGTCATATGCCAACCACACCACTGTCGTCGGCATCCAGGTTGAACGCGGCGTTCATCAGCGCGCGGGTGTAGGCCACGCGTGGGTTGTCGAAGATGTGTTGGGCCGAACCATATTCAACCACTTTGCCTTTTTGCATAACCATCACATCGTGGGCCAAGGCCCGCACGACTTTGAGGTCGTGGCTGATGAACACATATGTGAGCTCATGTTTCTTTTGTAAGTCGCGCAACAGATCGACGATTTGGGCTTGCACCGAAACGTCTAGGGCGCTGGTGGGTTCGTCCAAGGCAATCACGTCGGGTTTCAAGACCAAGGCACGTGCGATGGAAATGCGTTGGCGTTGCCCCCCGGAAAATTCATGGGGGTAGCGATCCATCATGTCGGCACTTAAACCCACCTCTTCCAACACCTCTGCGACGGTTTGTCGGCGCGTCTTTTCGGTACTGGCCGGGTCGTGCACCAACAAACCTTCACCGATGATTTGTGCCACCGACATGCGCGGGCTGAGCGATCCGAACGGGTCTTGGAAGACGATTTGAAGGTCGGCGCGCAGGGGCTGCAATGCCTTGCCGTCAAGATTTTGGATCTCTTGGTCCTTAAACCGGATCACACCGTTGGAGCGTTCCAAGCGCAACAACGCACGCGCCAATGTGGATTTCCCTGAACCACTTTCGCCGACGATGCCCAGCGTGTGCCCTCGGCGCACAGAAACGTCGATGCCGTCCACAGCTTTGACGTGTCCCACGGTGCGCCGGATGAAGCCTTTTTGGATGGGGAACCAGACCTTGATGTCGTCGGCGCGCAACACTTCGGCCGCACCTGCGACCACCGGGTCGGGACGGCCTTTGGGCTCGGACGCCAACAGGCGCTGGGTGTAGGGGTGCTGGGGATTGTCGAAGACGGATGCGGTGTCACCGCTTTCAACCAATTCACCGCCTTGCATCACATAAGCCCGGTCCGCAATGCGGCGCACGATGCCCAAATCATGGGTGATGAACAAAATGCCCAAGCCCATTTTCTTTTGCAGATCGGCCAGAAGTTTTAACAGCTGGGCTTGAATGGTGACGTCCACCGCCGTGGTGGGTTCGTCTGCGATCAACAGGTCCGGCTCGTTCGCCAAGGCCATGGCGATCATGATGCGTTGTTGCTGTCCCCCTGAAAATTCGTGGGGTAGATTCTTCAAACGTGGGATTTGTGCGCTGAGGCCAACCACGTCCATCAGCTCTTCCACACGGGCCTGGACTTGTGCTTTGGTCAAGGGCTGGTGTGTGGTGATCATTTCGGCGATTTGGTTGCCGACGGGATGCAGCGGGTTGAGGCTGGTGAGCGGTTCTTGAAACACCATGGAAATGTCAGAGCCACGTAAAGCGCGCATCACGCCGTCGGGCGCGTCCATCAGCTCTTCCCCCTTAAACTTGACGGAGCCCGACGGATGCTTGGCTAACGGATAGGGCAGCAGCTTCATGATGGACAGAGCCGACACCGATTTACCCGAGCCACTTTCGCCGACCAATGCCACGGTCTCGCCCCGCTCCACATGGAAGGACACACCGCGCACGGCTTCAACGGCGCGCGGGCCTTCGCCAAAGGTGACGGATAAGTCTTTGACCTCCAGAAGCTTGCTCATGCGCGAAACACCTTTCTGGGGTCCAAGGCGTCGCGTACAGCTTCACCAATAAAGACCAAAAGGGTCAACATGACAGACAGCACCAAAAACGCAGTGATGCCCAGCCACGGCGCGTGCAGGTTGGCTTTGCCTTGGTTGAGCAGCTCGCCCAAAGACGGGGAGCCCGCAGGCAGGCCGAAGCCCAAAAAGTCGAGCCCGGTTAAAATGGTGACAGAGCCCGACAGGATAAACGGCAAGAAGGTGATCGTCGCAACCAAGGCGTTGGGCAGAATGTGGCGAAACATGATGGTGCGATTGCTGACGCCTAAGGCCCGCGCGGCACGCACGTAATCGAAGTTTCGTGTTTTCAAAAATTCAGCCCGCACCACACCGACCAAGCTGGTCCAACTGAACAGCAACATCAGGCCCAACAGCCACCAGAAGTTCGGTTGTACCACACTGGCCAAGATGATCAGCAAAAACATCATCGGCAATCCGGCCCAAATTTCGATGGCGCGTTGGGCGAGCAAATCTACCAGCCCACCGAAGTATCCTTGCGTTGCTCCTGCAGCCACGCCGATGATGGAACTGAGAATGGTCAGCGTCAGGCCAAACAGGACGGAAATGCGAAAGCCGTAGATCAAGCGTGCAGCCACATCTCGGCCTTGGTCGTCGGTGCCGAGCCAATTGACGGCGTCCGGCGCGCTGGGTGCTGGGGAGGTTAGGGCATAGTTGACCGTGTCATAGGAAAAGCGAATGAGCGGCCAAACGATCCAGCCCTCTTCGGTGATCATGTCTTGCACGTCCAGATCGGAATAATCCGTGGGCGTTTCCAAAAATCCGCCAAAGGTGGTTTCGGGGTATTCGACCAAGATGGGAACATACAGCTCGTCTTGGAAACTCACTAAAATGGGACGGTCGTTGGCGATCAGCTCGGCAAACAGCGAGCCCAAAAACATCACCATAAAAATCCAAAAGGACCACAGCCCGCGCTTGTTGGCTTTGAAGTTTTGCAAACGGCGCTGGTTGAGCGGGGAGAGCTTCACCATGTCAGCGCTCCACCGTTTCAAAGTCGATGCGCGGATCAATGATGTGATACATCACATCACCCAAGATGCCCAAAATCAGGCCCAATAGCGTGAACACATACATGGTGCCGAACATGACGGGGTAGTCGCGTTTGATCACCGCCTCATAGCCCAACAGCCCAAGACCATCTAAAGAGAAGATGATCTCAATCAACAACGAACCCGTAAACAGAATGCCGATGAACGCACTGGGAAAGCCCGCGACGACAATCAACATGGCGTTGCGAAACACGTGGCGGTACATGACTTGGTTTTCTTTAAGCCCCTTGGCGCGCGCGGTCATGACGTATTGTTTGTTGATTTCTTCCAGGTACGAGTTCTTGGTGAGCATGGTGAGGCTGGCAAACCCACCGATCACCATGGCACCCACGGGCAGAACCATGTGCCACAGATAATCCGTGATCTGGCCCCAGGTCGTGAGCTCATCCCAATTGTCCGACACAATGCCCCTCAGTGGGAACCAATCGAAATATCGCCCGCCTGCGAACAAGATCACCAATAAGATGGCGAACAGAAAGCTGGGGATGGCATTGCCGACGATGACCACACTGGACGTGGCAATGTCGAAGCGCGAACCGTCTTTGACCGCCTTCATGATGCCCAGCGGGATGGATATCATATAGACCAACAATGTCGTCCACAGGCCCAACGAAATGGACACCGGCATTTTATCGATGACCAAATCAATGACGGCGCGGTCGCGAAAATAGCTGTCCCCGAAATCAAATACGACGTAGTTCTTTAACATCATCCAAAAGCGTTCGTGCGCGGGCTTGTCAAAGCCGTACATCTTTTCGATCTCTTTGACGAATTCCGGGTCGAGCCCTTGAGCACCCCGGTACTTGGTTTGTCCGCCGCTGGAGCTGGAAGGTTGGGACTTCGACGCCCCCCCGCCTGCGCTGGCGTCACCGCTGCCCGATCCGGTGATGCGGGCTGTGGCCCCGACGTCGAGGCCTTGGATTTGCGCGATCATTTGTTCCACCGGACCGCCGGGTGCGATTTGCACAATGGCGAAGTTCAGCACCATGATCCCGAACAAGGTCGGGATCACCAGGGCTAAGCGGCGGAGGATGTAGTTGAACATGGGTGTGCTGACTACTTCCCTTGGGCTTTTAACGTGGCGGCTTTGGCTTCGTCATACCACCACGCCCCGATTTGCACGCCTTTTTGCGGGGTGACGTCGGGGCGGGAAAACTTGTTCCAATAGACCAAGCGGTCATAGGCGATGTGCCAATGCGCAATGACATAATGGCCGTGTTGCAATACCCGGTCGAGCGCACGCACACGGGTGATCAAATCTTCGCGTGTGGGCGCGGCGATGATCTTTGCGACTAAGTTGTCGATGGCATCACTTTTGATGCCGATGTAGTTGCGGCTGCCAGCAGTGTCCGCGGCAGCGCTGCCCCAATAGCCCAACTGCTCGTTGCCGGGCGAATCTGATTGGCCCCAACTGGACACCATGATGTCAAAATCAAAACTGCGCATGCGTTGGATGTATTGGGGCGGGTCGATGGTGCGTACATTCAAGGTGATGCCAAGACGTTTTAAGTTTTTGGCAAACGGTAAAACGATGCGTTCAAACGTCGGCTGCACCAAAATGATTTCAGCTTCCAGCTTTTCGCCTGTCTTTGTGTTCACACGGTCCTTGCCTTGAATGACCCAGCCCGCTTCTTTCAACAGACGGTCGGCTTCTTTCAAGTTCGTGCGAATGCGGCCATCGCCTTTGGTGGCGGGGGGATTGTAAACTTCGGTGAACACGGCGTCGGGGATTTGACCGCGCAAGGGCTCCAATAGTTTCAGCTCGTCTTCACTGGGCAGGCCCGTTGCGGCGAGCTCGGAGTTGTCGAAATAGCTGCGCGTGCGGGTATATTGGCCGTAGAACAGGTTCTTGTTGGCCCATTCAAAATCAAACGCATAACCCAGCGCGCGGCGCACACGGGCATCTTGGAACTTCGTGCGGCGCGTGTTGAAGATGAACGCCTGCATGCCTTGGGGGCGATTGTGATGGACTTCTTCTTTGACCAACTGGCCTTGTTCAACCGCCGGAATGTCGTAAGCCGTGGCCCAGGTTTTCGAAATGTTTTCCAAGCGAAAATCCACCGCGCCGCCCTTCAACGCTTCAACCTGAATGTTGCCGTCGCGGAAGTAGTCGTAGCGGTGATGGTCGAAGTTGTTGGTGCCAACGTTGACGGGCAAGTCTTTGCCCCAATAGTTCTCAACCCGGTCATATTCGATGGAGCGTCCCGTTTCAAACTTACCGATCTTATATGCGCCGGAGCCCAAGGGCGGCTCCAACGTGGTTTTGGTGAAATCGCGCGTATCCCAATAGTGTTTGGGCAGCACCGCCATCTGGCCGATGATCAACGGCAGCTCACGGTTTTCATTGGTGGAAAAGGTGAACTTCACCGAAAGCGGGTCCAGGATTTCGACCTTTTCGACGTCCTTGTAATAGAACTTGTACAGCGGCGCACCTTTGGCGATCAGTGTGTCGAAAGTCCATTTCACGTCTTCGGCGGTGATGGATTTGCCGTCGTGCCATTTGGCTTCGGGGCGCAGATGAAAGGTGATCCAGCTACGGTCCTGGGGCACTTCGACGGATTTGGCCAACAGCCCATATTCCGTGAACGCTTCGTCCGCCGAAGAGGTCAGCAAACTGTCATACAGCATACCGACGCCATCTGCCGTTTCGCCCTTGGGGATGAAGGCATTGAAGTTGTCAAAGCTGCCAAAGCCTGCGCGGCGCAAGGTGCCGCCTTTGGGGGCGGTTGGATTGACGTAGTCGAAATGTTTGAAGTCCGGGCCGTACTTGGGCTCGCCGTGCATGGCGATGGCGTGGGTGGGTGAGACGTCGGCACTCAGCGCGAGGCTGGGGATGGAGAGAGCCACAGCCGTGCCGACGGCCAATAAGACGGATTTCAAGCTCAACAGTTTTCTCCCCAGTGTGCAGTCGTGTATGTGTTTTCAGCTTTTATATCTTCAAAAAAGATGGTGTTTGTATGGCATCAGGCAAACGGTTTGATTATCTTCAACCCCTTTGCGTGCAGCGCTTTGTCGCCCGCCGCCAAGACACGCCCGTCACTGTCCATGGTGAGGCTTGCGCCCGACCAGTCGGTGATGATGCCGCCCGCCCCTTCGATGACGGGGACAAGGGCGGCGTAATCGTAGGTACCCAGCTGGACTTCACAGATCAAATCCACATGGCCCGACGACAACAGGCCATAGGCATAACAATCGCCGCCGTAGACCCGGCGCCAAACCGTTTTCGCCAGTGCGTTAAACGCCGTTTCATTGTCGCCTTCGAACAGTTCGGGTGTGGTGGTGTAGAGCCACGCTTTGTCCAAGGCGGCGCAGGCGCGC